>CATLOZ010000040.1 GCA_950054395.1 uncultured Chloroflexota bacterium | reverse complement strand
AATTATTAATAAATTTTCAAATTATTATGATACTGAATATTTGTATATTAGCAATTATAAAAATAAAAATTATACAGAAATAGTTGAAGAAATAAATAATCATTCCCAAGAAAATTTGTATTTATATGATTTAAAGAATATAGATTATGATACAAGTTTAATTATTCAGGAAGAAATTCATGCTTATGTTAAAAATAAAAATATTTCTGGTGTGATTTTATCTCTTGAATATCCTAATTTATTTACAATAGGTAAATCAGGAAAGAAATCGGATATTTTAATTTCCCAAAACGAATTGAATTTAAAAGGAATAAAAGTATATGAATCTAATCGAGGTGGAGAAATTACCTATCATGGTCCCGGTCAGATAATTTATTATCCAATTATTAATTTAAAAAAACTTAGTATTAAACCAGTGGAATATATTCGTATATTACAAAGAACAGTTATTTCAAGTTTAAAAGATTTTAACATTCAGGCTGAGGATGTGAACAAACCTGTGGGCGTTTGGGTGAATGGTAAAAAAATAAGTTCAATTGGTGTTAGAATTTCTAAGTCTGTTACTATGCACGGAGTGGCCATAAATTTAAATTGTGATTTAAAATATTTTACTTATATAATTCCTTGCGGAATTAAAGATTTGAATTTGACGAATATTAATAATGAAACTAATTTAAATTGTGATAAAGATTCATTTAGCAAAACATTTTCACATCATTTGAACAATAATTTTTTCAACTGATAGATTTTAGAATTTCCTTCAATTGAGACATTCTATTACTCTGTTCTTCTAATCTTTCTTTTTCTTTGAGAACTATTTCTTCTGGGGCATTATTGAAAAAATCAGGTGATTTGATTCTCTTCTCTAGTGGAGTGATTCTTCTTTCTATTTCTTTTATTTCAGTTTTAATTCTTTTTATTACTGAATTTATGTTTATACCTTCGGGTATACTAACTCCCAGTCTGAGTTTTCCTATGGTAAAATGAATAATCTTTTTTTCAATATTTAGTAATTCTGTATTTACTATTTTAGCTTTAGCTAAGTTTAAATAGGTATTTGAAAGTACATCTTCATCAACACTTATATTTTTCAAACGATTCATTGTAAAAGACCTACCTGGTAACATAGATATATTAATTATTTGATTGTGTTCTATACTTAACTCGGATCTGATATTTCTTATGGTTTTTATTGATTGTATTATATCGTCTGTCATATCTACTGCATTTTCATCAATTCTATTCCATGATTTTATGTAAGGTGTATGTGGATAATTTTGATTTATAAGATTCGTATTATCATAGAGTGATTCATTTTGTAATATTTGCCATATTTTTTCTGTCATAAATGGCATAAAAGGATGAAGTAATCTCAAACTGTCTTCAAGAATTCTTACTAATACTTCATTTTTATCTCTGGGACCATATCCTAGTCTGCCAGTATGTAATTCAGAATCATATTTATCATATTTATATAATTCAATGTACCAATCACAAAATTCATTCCAAAAAAATTCATAGAGAATTTTTTGTGCCTCTCCAAATTGGTAATTATCTAAATTTTCATTCACTTTCAGTATAGTAATTTGGAGTTTTCCTAATATCCAACATTCATAGATAGTTAGTGGTGGAAGCATACGATCTCTATCTTGACCTAATAAAGGCTCGCCTTTTAAGTTAACATTATGTTCTTTTTTTATATTGTTAAGTACAAATCTTGATGCATTCCATATTTTGTTAGCAAAATTTCTACCTGATTCTATTTTTCTTTCATCTATCCTTTGATTGTTACCTGGAGTAATACCTGTAGTTATTGCAAACCTCAAAGCATCTGCTCCGTATTCATCGATTAATTCTAATGGATTCATTACATTTCCCTTGGATTTACTCATTTTTAAACCAGACGGATCTAATATTAATCCATGTAGATAGATATGTGAAAAAGGAGATTTTCCCATATTTTCGATTCCAAGCATAATCATTCTTGCTACCCAGAAAAATAAAATATCATATCCTGTTTCCATAACTGTAGAAGGATAAAATTTATTTAAATCTTCAGTATCATCAGGCCATCCTAGAGTTGAATGTGTCCATAGCCCTGAACTAAACCAAGTGTCTAGTACATCAGGGTCTTGATATATGTCTTTACTTTTACATCCTTCACAATCAGTAGGAGTTTCCATACTAACTGTGATGTGTTCACAGTTGTTACAAAACCATGCTGGTATTCTGTGTCCCCACCATAATTGCCTGCTTATACACCAGTCAACAATATTTTCCATCCATTCAAAATATGTTTTATTAAATCTTTCTGGAATAATTTTAATATCTTCATTTTTAACTGCATTTATTGCTTTTTCAGCTAAAGGTTTAATATTTACAAACCATTGCATTGAGATGTAAGGCTCTACTTTGCTGTCACATCTTTCACATTGACTTACATTATTATCATAATCTTCAATTTTTTCTATATATTCTTGTTTTTTGAGGTCATTAACAATTTGATCTCTTATTTCTTCAATTAATAACCCTTGATATTTAGATGCATTTTCATTACCTCTGCCTTCCTGATTAAAAATATTCACAACTTGCAGATTATGTCTTTTTCCAATTTCAAAATCAGTATGATCATGAGCAGGAGTGACTTTTAGAGCCCCTGTTCCAAAATTCTTTTCTACGGAAGAATCGCCAATTACATTTACTTCTCTATTAACAATAGGGACAATGATTTTTTTACCAATATAATTTTTAAATCTTTTGTCTTTAGGATTTACTGCAACTGCGGTATCTCCTAATAAAGTTTCTGGCCTTGTTGTCGCAATTGTTAAGAAAGATTTTTGCTTAGAGTCTTTAATATAATATTTTATATAATAAAGTTTTGATTTTTCAGGTTTATATTTTACTTCCAAATCAGATAATACTGTCGCACATCTGTTACACCAATTTGTAATCCTTTTCCCTCTATAAATGAGTTTTTTATTATAAAGATTTACAAAAGTGGTTTTTACTGCTAGCTGAGGAGTTTCATCTAGAGTAAATGCTTTTCTTGACCAATCACAAGATGCTCCCATTCTTTGCATCTGTTTATATATTCTATCTCCATAATCATCTACCCATTCCCATACTTTTTTAATGAATTTTTCTCTTCCAAGGGCATGTCTGTTAGAACCGGTTTTCGCTATTTCTTTTTCGACTACTACTTGAGTAGCAATTCCTGCATGATCGCTTCCAGGTAAGTAAAGAGTAGAATGTCCTAGCATCCTTTTCCATCTTATAATTAAATCTTCAATAGCAATTGTTAGAGCATGTCCCATATGAAGTTCCCCAGTCACATTTGGGGGAGGCATAATTATTGTAAAAGGGTCTAATTCTGTATTTTGATCAGATGGAGCAAATACATTTTCTGATAGCCATAAGCTATATATTTCTTTTTCGGTTTTTGATGGGTTATAAGTTTTATCCATAAATTAATTTGATATATATATGATATTTGAAAAATTTATTATATTAATAATTAGGTAATAATACTAATTAAATCAAGATTATATTATTAGAAAAATTAATTACAAATAATTCTTAATTTCAAATTTGATAATTCTTGTTATTTAGTTTATAATATCGAGGCAGTTTTTTGAAAGAACTGTGTTTCTTGTTAATATATTTGATATATTTTTCTTGTGAAAAATAAAAAGAGAATAAAAGGAGTAAGTAATGGCTAGTAAAGAAATTAAATTTAAGCCTTTAAGTAATAGAGTGGTTATTGAACCTATAGATGATAATGAACAAAAGTCAGCTGGAGGTATTTATATTCCTGATACTGCTAAAGAAAAACCTCAAGAAGGTAAAGTTGTAGCAGTAGGTCCGGGGAAATTCGCAGATGATGGTAAAAGAATTCCTACGGAAGTTTCAGTTGGGGATATTGTTGTATATTCAAAATATGCTGGAACTGAATACAAGGTTGGTACTATAGAGTATTTAGTAGTACGTGATGAAGATATATTATTTGTAAAGTAAGATTTTAAATAAAGCAGGTGAAAAAATGGCAGCTAAGAAAATAACTTATGGTGAAGAAGCAAGAAGCTCAATGAAAATTGGGATAGATAAACTGGCTAATACAGTTAAAGTTACATTAGGCCCTAGAGGTAGAAATGTAGTACTAGACAAAAAATTCGGACCTCCTCAGGTATGTAGTGATGGAGTTACAATTGCAAAAGAAATCGAATTAGAAGATGAATTTGAAAATATGGGAGCACAATTACTTAAAGAAGCTGCCAGTAAGACAAATGATGTCGCAGGAGATGGAACAACAACAGCAACAGTTTTAGCTCAGGCAATTATTTCTGAAGGCTTTAAAAATATTGCTGCAGGGGCTAATCCTATGGCATTAAAAAGAGGTATTGAAAAAGGTGTTGAAACTTTGAGAAATTCAATTAGCAGAATGTCTATACCAATTGAAGGTAGAAATCAAATTGCACAAGTAGCTTCTCTTTCTGCACATGATGACGAAATGGGTAATTTAATTGCTGAGGTTATGGAAAAAGTTGGTAAAGACGGAGTTATAACTGTTGAGGAATCCAAAGGTTTAAATTACGAACAGGAATTTGTTGAAGGAATGCAAATTGACAGAGGTTATATTTCTCCTTACTTTATAACAAATCAAGATAGAATGGAAACAGTGATTGAAGACCCTCATATTTTAATAACAGATAAAAAAATATCTGCTGTTAATGATATTCTTCCAGCATTGGAAAAAATTCTTCAAATAACTAAGAATGTAGTGTTAATTGCTGAAGATATTGATGGAGAAGCTTTAGCTACCTTAGTAGTGAATCGATTAAGAGGAACCTTACAAATTCTAGGTGTTAAAGCTCCTGGCTTTGGAGATAGAAGAAAAGCAATGTTAGAAGATATTGCTACTTTGACTGGTGGTACAGTTATTAGCGAAGAAGTTGGAAGAAAATTGGATTCAGTTACTGCTGAAGATTTCGGAAGAGCAAGAAGAGTTGTATCAACAAAAGAAGAGACAACAATAGTAGATGGCTCAGGTGAAGAAAAAGAAATTCGTGGAAGAATTACTCAAATCAAGGCACAGATAGAAGAAACCACTTCTGATTTTGATAGAGAAAAATTACAAGAGCGTTTAGCGAAACTTTCAGGAGGAGTTGCAATAATAAAAGTTGGAGCTGCTACTGAGATTGAATTAAAAGAAAAAAAGAATAGAGTAGAAGATGCTTTGTCAGCTACTAGGGCTGCTGTAGAAGAAGGCATAGTTCCTGGTGGAGGTTTAGCTTTACTGAGAGCTAAGAAAGATTTAGCTAAATTGAAATTAAGTGGTGAAGAAGCTTTAGGTGTAGCTGTTTTATCCAAAGCTTTAGAAGAGCCAATGAAGATTATAGCTGAAAATACTGGTGTTTCTGGAGAAGTTGTTTTAGACGCTTCTTTAAAAACCACAGGGAATAAAGGTTATGATGCTGAAGCAGGTGAATATGTTGATTTAATTGAGAAAGGAATTTTGGATCCTGCCAAAGTTACTCGAGCAGCAATTGAAAATTCTGCTAGTGTTGGTGCAATGGTACTTACTACGGAAGCCTTAATAACTGACGTAAAAGAAGATACTCCAGCCATGCCACCTATGGGAGGCGGAATGCCAGACATGGGGATGTAAATTAGTAAATAGTATTTATAAAAAAAAGGAACATATAAGTTATGTTCCTTTTTTTTTGTATTATTTAAGTTAGATTTTGTGTAACATTTTATTTATTAGATTTTCTATTATCACTAATATTTATGAATTTGTTTACACATTTACACGTACATACAGAATATAGCATTATTGATGGTATTAGCAGGATTAGTGATTTGATTAAATCAGCAAAATCTAAAGGTATGAATGCTTTGGCAATTACTGATCATGGTAATATGTATGGCGCTATTGATTTATATACTGAGTGTATAAATGAAGGGATAAAACCTATAATTGGATCCGAAATTTATGTTGCAATAAATGATTACCAAATTAAAGACCAAACTGAAAGAAGTCCTTTTCATTTAACTGTGCTTGCTAAGAACAATACCGGTTATAAGAACTTAGTTAAATTATTAAGTATAGCTAATACTAAAGGTTTCTACTACAGACCGCGAATTGATAAAAAAATATTAGAGGAATATAAAGAAGGTTTAATTCTATTATCAGGTTGTCCTAGCGGAGAGATAGCAAGACTGATAATTCATCAAAGTTATGATGAAGCAAAAAAAATGGTGGAATGGTATGCGTCTGTATTTGATGATTATTTTCTTGAGATCATGAGACATGAAAATGTTGATAATTTAGATATGATAAATAAAAATATTATAAAATTAAGTAATGAAACTAAAATACCATTAGTTGCAACTAATGATTCTCACTATACAGAGCAAATTGATTCTAATACTCATGATGTATGTTTATGCATTCAGACAAATAGTCAAATCGCTTCAACTAACAGAATGAAATTTGATGATCAATCATATTACCTAAAAAGCCCAGAGGAAATGTACGATTTATTTATTGATATACCAGAATCAATTTCAAATACTCAATTAATTGCTGATATGTGCGATATAACAATAGACTTGGAAACTACAAAAATCCCAGTTTTTAATATTGATGATGGTAGTGATTCATGGTCATATTTGCAAAAACAATGCGCATTAGGTTTTAAAAAATTATTTAACAATCCTACTGATTTGTATAAACAAAGAATGAGATATGAATTAGATGTTATCAAGCAAACAAATTATGCCAATTACTTTTTAGTTGTTTGGGACATAGCAAAATATTCACTAGAAAATAATATCACATTTAATGTAAGGGGTAGTGCAGCTGCAAGTCTAGTTCTATATTGTTTGGGTGTTACTTTGATTGATCCCCTTGAATATAATTTGGTTTTTGAAAGATTTTTAAATATAGAAAGAAAAGAAATGCCAGATGTGGATTTAGATTTTCAAGATAATAAAAGAGAAATGGTTTTACAATATGTTGTTGAAAAATATGGCATAGCACATGTAGCTCAAATTATCACGTTTGGGACATATGGAGCTAGAGGTTCCATAAGGGATGCAGGCAGAGTAATGGGTATGGATTATTCAGAAATAGATCCAATAGCAAAATCTATACCTTTTGGTCCTAACATCACTATAGAAACAGCTTTGGAATCAAAAGAAATGCAGGCATATATTCCTAATTATCAAAAATTATTAAACACTTCAAGATCTATAGAAGGTTTAATAAGGCATGTTAGTACTCATGCAGCAGCAGTGGTTATATCTGAAGTTCCATTAGATGAATTTGTTCCTTTACAAACATCTTCGAAATCAAATAATTCAGATATATTGATGACTCAATATGCTATGGAACCTATAGCAAAATTAGGTTTATTAAAGATGGACTTTTTAGGGTTGTCAAATTTGACTATAATTGCTGATTGCTTTGATGCTATTAAAATTAATAGAAATCAAGAACTTTCTATAAATACTATCGATTTAGAAGATAACAAAACTTTTGATTTACTTTCAGAAGGTAAGACAATGGGAGTTTTTCAACTAGAAGGCTCAGGAATGAAAAGATATATACAAGAATTAAAACCAACTACTTTGAGTGATGTTTCAGCGATGATAGCTTTATATAGGCCAGGCCCAATGGATCAAATATCCAGATTTATTGAAGGTAAACATGGACAAATACCGAGTTATATTCACAAAGTGCTTGAGAATAATTTACAAGAAACATATGGAGTTATTGTTTATCAAGATCAAGTACTTTATATCTTTAGAGAAATGGCGGGGTATTCATTGGGAGAAGCTGATATTGTAAGAAAATCTATGGGTAAAAAAATCCCAGAAATAATGATAGAAGAAAAAAATAAATTTATTTCAAGATGTGTTAACAATGGTTTTGAACAAGAATTAGCTTCTGAAGTTTTTGCATTAATCGAACCATTTGCAGGTTATGCATTTAATAAAGCTCATAGTGTCAGCTATGCACTGATTTCATATATTACTGCATATTTAAAAGCAAATTATTTAGATGAATTTTTAATAACATCCATGAATGTTAGTATCAATAATTCAGAACGAATTAATATGTTTGTTAAAGAATCAAAACTTAATGACATAGAAGTATTACCGCCAGATATAAATGAAAGCAAAAGTAAATTTTCTTTATATGGAAATGACAAAGAAAAATATATAAGATATGGATTGTCAGCGGTAAAAAATGTTGGAATTAAAGCTGCCAATAGTTTGGTAGAAATAAGAGAATCATTGGGTGGATACAAGTCATTAGAACATATATTTGAAAATATTGATTTATCTGTGTTAAATTCAAAAACTATAGAATCACTAATTAAAGTAGGGGCATTTGATCAATTTGCAGATAGAACAGCTTTATTAGATAAAATTGATGATTTTATCGCAGTATCAACACATACAAATAATGCAAAAAAACATAATCAGACTTCCATGTTTCAATATTTACCTGAAGATCAGAAAGTAAAAACCGAAATAAATTTAAATCTAAATATGAATACCACATCTAAAGATAAACAGTTATGGGAATTAGAATTATTAGGATTAAAATTAACTATCAATCATCAAAATGAACAAATCATAAAATCTGTTTCTGATGATTATATAACTAGTGTAGAACAAATAAATAATTTATCAGCCACAGATATGAGAAATGTTAAAATTTTAGGCCAGACATTATCTATTGAAAAATTAAGTTATACTGATAAAAAAACTAATCAAATAAAACCCTATTTTAAATCACAAATAGATTTATTGGATTCTGAATTAGAACTTGTAAGTTTTAATCAAAATTTTAATCAGATGGACCTTTGGGATGAAAGTAATTTGGTTGTTATTGAAGGATATATAAGGATGAGAAACAATCAATTATCCATTTATTTTAATAATGCTTCTAAATACATTCCTCAAAGTAATGGATTTGTTGAATCCAATAAAATCGATAGTGAAAATAAATGTTTAGTTTTTACAATTAAGAATATTGTAAATAATGATTCCAGATTTGCAAAATTAATTGATATTATTAAAAATAATAAAGGGAATACCCCTGTATATATTAGATTTCAGGATAAGAATTTAATTACTTATAGTGATTTATATAGTAATTTGCATATAGATAAAATTATTAAGAATGAAATGTTTGATTATTGCGACATTGATGTTAGAAATGTTACAGATTTTGTATTTCCAAATAATTAATCTTCAAATTTATGTTTGATTTTAACATAGAAAAATTAAGTAAAGGGTTAGAGTTTTTAGCTATTGATTATGATCATAATATGATTCATAAATTTATTTCATATTTTGAATTTCTAAATAAAGAAAATAATAAATATAATCTTACTAATATCACTGATTTTGATGATTTCATATCATTACATGTTTTAGATTCATTATCATTAATATTACCTATACAAAAATATAATATAAATCATCAAAATATTTTAGATATTGGATCTGGTAATGGTTTTCCTGGGATTCCTTTTCAGATTTGTATTTCCCATTCTAATATGATTTTGGTGGATTCAGTAAAAAAGAAAGCGGATTTTATGCAAAAATTAATTAAATTATTAAATTTAAACGAGATTGAAATTGTTAATGATCGTATAGAAGATTTAGGAAAGGATAAATACTTCAGAAAAACGCAAAACTTAATATTAGCAAGAGCTGTTGCAAAAATATCTACTTTAATAGAAGTTTCTTTACCATTGCTTGAAATAGGAGGGTATTGTATATTTCATAAATCTAATTTGTCTCAATCTGAGTTTGAATCTATGAATAAAACTTTAAGATATTTTGATGCACAATTAATTGAAATATATAAAGTTTCAAATGAATTGATAGCACGAAATCATAATCTGATAATTATTAAAAAGAATTCAGAAATTGATTTTGAATATCCAAGAAATAATAATAAACCTTTCAGAAAACCGTTGTTTTAATGGAAATAATTTTTTTAATAATTATAATGAATGTAGTAAATTTAAATAGGTGAATTATGATGTCACTAAATAAAAAAAGTAAGGTAGTTACGCAAGGAGATGATAGAGCGCCGGCTAGGTCAATGCTTAGGGCAGTTGGGTTAACTGATGAAGATATGAATAAGCCTTTTATAGGTATAGCAAATTTGGTTTCAGATGTTACTCCATGCAATGTTCACTTAGATCGAATTGCACAAAAAGTTAAAATTGGAGTACGGGATGCAGGAATGGTTCCAATGATGTTTGGAACCATAACAATTAGTGATGGTATATCAATGGGAACAGAAGGTATGAAAGCATCTTTGGTAAGCAGAGAAATAATTGCTGATTCTATTGAAGCTGTAGTGTTTGGAGAAAGTTTAGACGGTCTTTTAGCAGTTGCTGCTTGTGATAAAAATATGCCTGGAGTTATGATGGCTATGGCTAGATTAAATGTTCCATCTATTTTTGTTTACGGAGGTGCCATATTACCTGGAAAATATGATGGAAAAGATATAAATATACAGGACATGTTTGAAGCAGTAGGAGCTTACTCTAGAGGTGATTTGTCATTAAAACAATTAATTGATATGGAAAAAGTGGCCTGCCCAGGAGAGGGAGCATGCTCTGGAATGTTTACAGCTAACACAATGTCTTCAGCGATTGAAGCTATGGGGATGTCTATTCCTGGTGCTTCTTCTATTCCTGCGGTTGATCCAAGAAATGAAGCAGTAGCTGTAAAATCCGGGGAATTTTTAATAGATCTTATTAAAAAAGATATAAAACCAAGAGATATAATGACTAAAAGAGCTTTTGAGAATGCTATAACAACAGTTCTTGCTATGGGAGGATCAACTAACGCAGTTTTGCATTTGTTGGCAATGGCACATGAAGCTGAAGTAGATCTAAATATTGAAGATTTTAATACTTTAAGTGAAAAAACACCTTATATTACAAATCTACGACCAGGAGGAAAATATGTAATGAGTGATGTTGATAAAGCCGGAGGAGTGCCAGTTATATTGAAAGAATTATTAAACGCAGGACTTTTACATGGAGATGTATTAACAATAACTGGTAAAACAATGACTGAAAATTTATCTGAAATAACAACTAAACCTGATAATGAAGTAATTTATTCTCACAATACCCCGAGAAGTTCTACAGGAGGATTAGTCATATTGAAAGGTAACTTAGCACCTGAAGGTGCAGTATTTAAAGTTGCAGGAACTAAGCATGTAAAACATGAGGGTCCTGCAAAAGTATACAATAGTGAAAGAGAAGCATTTAATGCTATTACATCTGGGAAAGTGGTTGATGAAGACGTAGTAATTATAAGGTATGAAGGACCAAAAGGTGGCCCGGGAATGCAGGAAATGTTAGCAGTAACAGGAGCGATAATGGGAGCTGGATTAGGAGATTCTACTATGTTGATTACTGATGGAAGATTTTCTGGTGCAACTAGAGGGCCTAGTATTGGACATGTAGCTCCAGAAGCAGCAGTTGGCGGACCAATTGCTTTTGTTGAAAATGGTGATATTGTAAGCATGGATGCGGATACTAAAGAATTAATTCTTCATATTTCTGATGAAGAATTAAGTAATAGAAAAAAAGATTGGACAGCCCCGGAAATTAATGTCAAAAATGCTTTCTTGAGGAAGTATGCTAAATTAGTTTCTTCTGCCAGTATAGGTGCTGTTACTTCAGGAGATTAATTTTTAAAGGAGAATGATGGATACAAGTAATGATAAAATTTCTAGACGTTCATTTATTAAAGCTTTCTTTTTAGGTGGTTTTGGTATGTTTGTGGCTTTATTTAATTTCAAGTCACAATCTGATAAGAAAAAATCTATAAATAGTAATTTGCCATTAGATTCAATTTATAGAGCTAGAGAAGAAATTTACTAAGTTAATTATATAATCAATAAGGTAGTTTCAAATGTTAGAATTAGAAGGTAAAGTTGCAATTGTTACAGGTGCTGGTAGATTAAGAGGGATAGGAAGAGCAGCAGCAGTTTCATTAGCAAGATTAGGCGCAAATGTAGTTGTTACAGGTACAGGTAGAGATCCATCTAATTATCCTCAAGATGAAAAAGAAATAGGATGGAAAGATATATATAGCACTGCTGAGCAGATTACATTAGAAGGTGCTAAAGCCTTACCTTTAGTGTCTAATGTTGTATCACTTCAAAGTGTTAATGAGATGATAAATCAAACATTATCGGAGTTTGGAAGGATTGATATTTTAGTTAACAATGCAGCTGCAGCAAGAGGTGAAGATAGAGTTCCAATTGTTGATTTACCTGAAGATGTTTTTAGAAAAGTTAATGATATTAAAGTTTTTGGTACATATTTATGTACAAAAGCTGTAGTTAAAGTTTTAAAAGAGCAAGATCAGGGTGGTAAAATTGTAAACATTTCTTCAACTGCAGGTAAAAGTGGTTCCCCAAATACTTTAGCATATAACGCTGCTAATTTTGCTGTTGTAGGAATGACCCAATCTATGGCTCGAGAATTAGGACCTTTAGGTATAAATGTAAATTGTGTTTGCCCAGGATTTACTGAAACTTCTAGAATGGATGGTTTGGATTTGGGCCAAGGTGCAGATAAAACTGCTATTGGGAGAATAGGTACAGATGATGAAGTAGGTGATTTTATTGCACATTTGTGTACTAAAGCCACTTCATGGATAACTGGTCAATCAATAAATATAAATGGTGGATCTATTGTAGAACATTAAGCTCTGCCCGGCCAGGATTCGAACCTGGGTCTGAGGATTCAAAGTCCTTCGTGCTACCACTACACCACCGGGCATTGTTCCCTTCAGTATAGCACAATTCTGGACACTCCTAAAAGTACGGAATGGCACACTATTTGGAACATTTGATAGCCGATTGGGTTATTAAACTATTATATATTCCTATATGACACTGCGAGAGAGATATAAATTTCGCACCAATCTTTGATTGTGTATCGGTGGAGTGGTTCTTGGTTGTGGATATTATTGCTTTGGTTGATGTTAGGTTGATAGGTAGGTTGTTAGTTGGTAGTAGTAGTAGTAGTAGTTAGTTGATAGGGGGCATGGCTTAGGGTTTTTGTTGTTGG
>CATLOZ010000039.1 GCA_950054395.1 uncultured Chloroflexota bacterium | reverse complement strand
TTTAAGTTCCTTCCCATTAACTGCAAAAGGTGTCCCAAGGTATGTGGGCATACCTATATAACTTGGGTGTAATTCATCATCATGTAGTTCTGGCATATCGTTCCTTAATTAATAATGTCTGATAAAATTTTAATATGTGATTCAATAAGATCTCTTGCCTGTCTATATCTTGGTAAATGTAAATCATTATCTTTTCCATCTACATAGGGATCAGGAATACTCCAATGCAAAAAATTATTTGCATCCAAGGCTGATGGACATATCTCTTTGGCATTATCACAAACAGTAATAACATAGTCATGCTTATAATGTAAAAATTCATCGACATGATTTGAAGTTTGACTAGAAATATCAATGTTTTTTTCACTCATTGCTTTTATCGCAACAGGATTAACTATTGAAGGTTTCAATCCGGCACTCAATATTATATGACCTGTACTTAGTAATTCTTTCATAAAACCCTCAGCCATTTGAGATCTGCAGCTATTTCCTGTACATACAAATAATATTGTGTTTTTAACTTCCATAGTTAAATTTTTATCTATAAAATAACATTTAAATTATATCAGTAAAAAATAATAATATGAATGTAGTAATTACAGGGGCGAACAGAGGCATAGGATTAGAACTAGTCAAACAATTCAATGATAAAGATTACAATGTTTACGGAAGTTCAAGAAACCCTTTAGCATCTACTGAACTTCAAGAGGAAATAGGTCTCGATAAAATAATCCCGCTTGATATGAGTGATACAAATTCAATAGAAACATTCTGTAAACAAATACAAAATTTAACAAATTCTAAAATAGATATTCTTATAAATAATGCAGCAGTAAGAGGAGAAAAAGGTAATCCGGGAATTCCAGATCCTAATGTTATCAGAGAAACATTCAACATTAATGCTATTGGACCTGTTATGCTCATTAAATACTTAGCTGACTCCTTGCATGGAACAAAAATAATTAATATTACTTCAGGCATGGGGTCAATATCCCGTACAACATCCGGAGACCTGTCTTACAGAATGAGTAAAGCAGCACTAAATATGGCAGGAAGAAACTTACATATTGAAATGAAAGAACATAATACAATTATAGTTCAAATTCATCCCGGCTGGGTAAGAACTGATATGGGTGGAATGAATGCTGCAATATCTACTGAAGAATCAGCAAAAGGTATTATAAATTCAATTGAAAACCTAACACCAAATCAATCAGGAACTTTTTTCGATTATAAAGGTGATCAAATCCCTTGGTAGTTATATTTTAGACAAATCGCTTTTGAAGGTGAAATAAGCTCATACATACCTCTTATTCTTAAATTCGTTCTTTGTAATAGATCAATATTATTTAACCTTCCTAATTCATTCGTTTCTTCGTTCGATCCATAAGGTAATTCAGATATGGAATTTTTAATCAAATTAGATATCTTTTTATAATCAGCTATATAATGATTGGTATCTGAAACAAAACAATCTCCATATATAAAAAATATTCTTTTTATATCTGTCTTTTTTTCTATTGTTCCGATTATGTATAAAACATCTATTCCTATATCACCTACAAATTTTTTAACTGATTTTTTTATTTTTGAATCGTTTTTATATAACTTAGATCTTGGCCATGAACTATTCAGTGCAATGTTCGATAAAACTCTTTTATTCTTCTTAATTTCTACAGCATCCGAATTATTTAAAATAATATCTGGTGGATGATTTGAACTACCTTGGTATTTAAAAAATTTTGCATATTTTTCTTTTTTTACATTTTCATCTGCATCAAAAGTATTAGCAAAAGAATCTTTAATAAAATCCTCTAATCCCTGACCTTGGATTTGAATCCTATTATCATATATATTTTTACCTGTATTATTTAACCTTAAATCTGGATATTTTATTATATTTAAAAAAGCTCTTACAGGATTTGTTGTTATCATTATATCTGCACTTAATTTAAAAATAGATTAAATATTTTTTTGATTATTCTTCCAATAAAAATTTTGCAATTATCAAACCTAATTCTTCACCATGCTCATATGTTGCATGTCCTACACCTGCTAACGGGTTTAATTTTGAGTTAGCCCCAATATCTGAAAGTAATTTATTTAACATTACAGGATTTTCAGAATAATCTACATTTTCGTCAGCATCCCCATGTATGAAAAGAGAATTTGGAAATTTTTTTTCATTTTTATCAATAATTAATTTTGTTTTAGTAATAGGATTAATAAGATCAAAAGCTTGCACTGCTTTTTCTATATCCATGCTTATATCTCTATTATGTGCTTCTATTAACTCATCTTTAAATTTTTCTCTTCTTATTATACTTTCAAAATTTAATACACCTTGCTGGGATATGAAATTTTTAACATATGGATTTAATTCACCTATAGAAGTTAACCATGCAGCTGATGCTCCCAAGCCACAACCCCAAGTAGTAATATTATTCAGATTTAACTCAGGTATATTTTTCAATTGTTCAAAAAATTTATAATTAGCTAGAATAGCCGAACCTCTTCCCCAATGATTTCCAGTAGCATGACATCCTGCAATTGCAAATCCGGAATCTAAGGCCGGTTTAAAAAATTTTTGTTTTTTTGGCTCGTCTAACCAATCTGCCCTTCCATCTTTAACATACCCTCTATTACCATGAAAATGTAATACAACAGGAATATCTTTACTTATGTTTTCAGGATATATTACATAACCCCAATCCTGATCAAAACTAAAAAATTCTTTTTTGTATTCATTTAACATTAAATACCTCATGTATTAAATTTTTATCAAATTCGTAGATTGAATATATCATGAATAGGAAGTAGCATAATACACTCAAAAACTAAAAAAGGGGATAAGATGTTAAATGAAATATATAGAAAAATTCAAAACGAAAAATCCCAAAGTATTAATTTATTAAAAGATATAGTAAACATTGAATCCTTTTCTGGATCTAAATCCAATGTTGATAACCTTAGTAAATTTTTATCAGAAAAATGTGAAACCCTGGGTGGCAAAAATAAATTTTATCCTCAAAAAGATTTTGGCGATAATTTCACATCTGACTTCTATTCAGGAGATGAAACTGTATTAATTCTTTGTCACATGGATACTGTTTGGCCAATAGGTACTCTTCAGGAAAGGCCATTTACCATAAAAGGAAATATAGCTAAAGGCCCTGGAGTTTTTGATATGAAGGTAGGAATAACAATAACTCTTGAAGCGATCAGAATACTTAATGAACTTAATTTTACTCCAAAAACCCATATCAAATTATTATTCAATTCAGATGAAGAATTAGGCAGTGAAAATTCAATGGATTTAATTCAAGAAGAATCGAAAAAAAGTAAAGTTGCATTCTGTCTTGAATCAAGCTTCAAAGGTATGATAAAAACAGCCAGAAAAGGTGTGGGAATGTACTATCTTTCAATTAACGGAAAAGCTGCCCATGCAGGTAGTGAACCTGAAAATGGTATAAGTGCCAATGTAGAATTAGCACATCAGATTTTAAAATTAAACTCTTTTAATAATCCTGATACAGGAACAACAGTAAATACAGGACGGGCTGAAGGAGGAGTGGTAAGAAATCAGGTGGCTGCAAAAGCAAAAGCATTAATTGATTTAAGGGTTGTTACAAATAATGATGCTGATGAATTAGATAATAAAATAAAATCATTAAAACCTGTTCTTGATGGAAGTAAATTAGAGGTAACCGGAGGAATGAACAGACCACCTATGGAAAGAACAGAAGATATTGTTAAATTATATAAATGGGCAAAAGAAACCGTTAAAGATCTAAATGTAGATTTTATTGAAACTGGCTTCCCTGTAGGAGGAGGGTCTGATGGAAATTTTGCTGCTGCTACAGGTATCCCGGTATTAGATGGTTTAGGAGGAGTTGGTAACGGAGCTCATGCAGAACATGAATTTATAGAAATAGATAAATTTCATGATAAAATTTCAATACTTGCAAGTTTAATATTAAATATTCATGATTTTAAAATCTAATAATATTCAATACAAATGGTAAAAAAAATGGAACAAATTTATAAAGAAATTGACAACTTAAAAAATGATCTTATAGATCTTAGCCTTCAAATTCATAGTAATCCAGAAATCAAATGGCAGGAATTTTCAGCTGTAAAAAATATAGAAACTCTATTAAATAAATACAATATTCAAATTAATAAAGTTAAAGATTTACCAACAGCTTTTACTGCTTCAATAAAAGGAAATTCAAAAGGCCCCGTAATCGCATTGTTAGCAGAATATGATGCTCTGCCAGGTATAGGACATGCCTGTGGGCACAATCTTATTGCAATAACAAATATAGGGGCGTTTTTAGGATTTTTAGCTCTCAATGGGAATTTTCCCGGAGAGATAAGACTTATTGGAACTCCTGCAGAAGAAGGTGGCGGTGGAAAAATATCCCTTCTTGACAAAAATTTCTTTGATGATGTGGATATTTCGCTTTCTTCTCATGGTTCGTCAAATACTACAATTCTATGGGAAGACGTGCCAATGGGAACAGGAATGAGCCTTGCAACCTCAAAAGCAATTTATGAATTTCATGGTAAAGCTTCTCATGCAGCCATAAATCCAGATCAAGGAATAAATGCTTTAAATGCCGTTATAATGCTTTTTAACGGGATTGATTCGCTCCGACAACATGTGAAAGATGATACAAGAATACATGGAATAATCACTGATGGTGGTATGGCTCCAAATATAGTACCTGATTTTGCAGCAGCAGACATATTAATGAGATCCAGAAGTTCTTCTTATGTAGAGTATATTAGGGAAAAAATTGATGATATCGCAAAAGGGGCAGCTCTTATGACGGGAGCCGAACTAAAAATCAGGGGAGATGAACCCGGATACAAACATGTAATACCAAATACAACAATGGCAAAAATTGGAAAAAGTATTTTGGATGAATTAGAAATTAATCTTACATCTCAACCATTAAATAGATTTGGCAGCGGTGCTTCTACAGATTTTGGAAATGTTAGCCACGAAATGCCTTCTTATGCTTTTAATTTTGCCGTATCCAAAGAACCAGTAGCAGGTCATTCAACTGAAATGGAAAAAGCTTCCATAAGTGATCTAGCTCATAATAATGCTATTGCCATATCTAAAGGAATATCGGCCACAGCGCTTACTCTTTTAGAAGACGCAGATCAATTTAACAAATCTAAATTAGAATTTGAAAAAAGGAAGAATTATAAATAATACTATTTCAAAATCAAACTTAATTAAATTAGTTGAAAATAATAATATAGAAACAATAATTACTGCATTTCCCGATATGTATGGAAGGTTAATGGGAAAAAGATTTGATAGTCAATTCTTTATAAAAAATGTATTGGATGAAGGAACTCATGCTTGTGATTATCTTCTTGGGGTTGATATAGACATGGAACCCATATCAGGTTATAAAATCACCAGCTGGGAAAAAGGTTATGGAGATTTTCATCTAAAACTTGATCTTAAAACAATCAGAATTGCAGACTGGTTATACAAAACAGTCATTATATTATGTGACCTAGAAAAAAATCATAAACCTGTAAGTGAATCGCCAAGAGAAATATTAAAAAAACAAATAAAAATTGCAGAGAAAAAAGGATATAAAATAAAATTAGCTTCTGAATTAGAATTTTATGTCTTTGACAATTCATATCAAGATGCAAAAGAAAAATCATATATAGGATTAAATCCGAGTAACAGATTCAGAGAAGATTATAGTTTACTTAATACGAGTTCTGAAGAAGCACTTATGTCAAAACTGAGAAATTCCTTAACCCTCTCGGGAATAGAAGTAGAATGCACAAAAGGAGAATGGGATTTAGGACAACAAGAAATAAATGTCAAATATTCTGATCCTCTGGATATGGCAGACAAACATGTGATTATTAAGCAAGCAGCTAAAGAAATAGCTTATCAAAATGATATGTCTATAACATTTATGTCCAAATGGAATGAAAAAAGTGCCGGTTCAAGTATGCATATTCATCTAAGCTTATGGGATTCAAAAAATACACAAAATTTATTCTATGACAAAACTGTAAAAAATGATTTGAAATCATCAGATCATTTTCAATGGTTTCTTGGTGGATGGATGAAATATTCTCCAGATATTTTCATGTTTTATTCTCCCTATCCAACCTCTTTCAAAAGGTTTGTTTCAGAATCATTTGCCCCTACAAAAATAAGCTGGAGCATAGATAACAGAACTTCTACTTTTAGAATAGTAGGAGAACAAAATAATCTGAGAATTGAATGCCGTATTCCAGGTGCTGATGCCAATCCTTATCTTGCATTTGCTGCTAGTATTGCAGCAGGAATAAATGGCATAGAAAACAAAATTACCCCACCTGAAATGACAACAGGAGATTCTTATACAAATTCATCGCTAATATCCTGTCCTGACAATATAGATAAAGGATTGAAATATTTTAACGATAGCAAATTTATTTCTAATCACTTAGGTCAGGAAGTAAAAGATCATTATTCACACTTTTTTGAAACTGAGAAATTTGCTTTTGAGAGAATCATCACAGACTGGGAAAAAAACAGATATTTTGAAAGAATTTAAATCTTTCAAATCACATTCCCCCATATAATTACTAACTTCAATATTTTATCACCATTATTAAGCAATCCATGGTCCATTCCTGGAGGAACCATTACCGCATCTTCTTTAAAAACTGCAATCTCTTTACCTTCAATTGTCATTATCCCCTCCCCTTCCAAAAAATAATATATTTCCTCAAGAGGCCTATCTTTATCATGGATATGATCACCTTCGCTAACTCCAGGTGCCAATTCCCAAATCTCCATATTAATAGGAAGATTGCTTTCAGATTTAAATAATGCTCTTCTTCCTATTAATCCTTCGCCTTCATGAAGTTGTTCTGATTTTTTTTTATCATCTTTATCTTTCTGAATCCAATACATTTGAATTTCCACAAAAATTTCAACCAATGATTTTAAATAAAATAATTGGTTGAAATTAAAAAATTAATAATTTACCTAGTAGATCTTAGCATAGTTAAACCTGTGAGAATCCACAAAATGCCAATCACTAAGAATAATATACCAACAATTGCAAAACCCGGATCTGAACTTACAGGGAATACTAAAACTAATATAGTACTTACCAATCCAGCCAGTGCAATTAACCTAGATAAAATAGAATTAAATGCGCCACTAAAAGACATACCTATTCCTAGGCTTAAATTACCTATCATAAAGATCATAGTAGCCATCTGATGGGAACCAAGAGCTATACCATTCATAATCCCAGCCGCAGCACCTAATGCTGCTGCCTGTGCTCCTGCTACCTGTGCTCCTGCTGCATTTCCTGCTTGTGCTGCTGCTGCTGCTGCTGCTTTTAGTGCATTCATATCTGAAACTGCACTTGCCATAGCAGCACTCACACCGTTAGTAACAGCCCAAATTGCTACAGATATCACGGTACATGTAAATCCAAAAGCTGCCCATTTACGCCCCGGGTCATCCTGGCAAATACGCGCTATGCCGCTCACTCCCAAAGGAATAAGCAAGGAACTTATAACCAAAAGTATTCCATATACCTGAGCATTACTTTCATTGCCTGAAAGAGCTCCTATACTGGCCATAGCATCATCTGGACTAAACCCAAAATCAAATGCATTCGCTGAATTAACAGGACCTAAACTATTGAATAAAATAACAAGTATTGGTGCAACTATCAGCAATATTCCTGTAGTCTGAGCAGACCAATCACCTTTTTTAATCTTATCTGCCATATCAAACCTCCTTTAGAATTGATTGACATAAAATCTGCAACAAAAATAATATATATATGTTGACTGCGCAACCTGTTTTTGTACTTTTAAATACAAATATACTACTTTTTGTATATCAAACACCAAAACACACTATATATAGTGTGTTTTATAAAATTATAAATTTCACTGATAATATTAAATATATTTAAGAGCAGATACTCTATTTGGCTAAAATATAGTTATAAATAAAATGAAAGAAATAACTGAAAAGTAACTATATAAAGTATTTTATATAATCAGATCTCATGTGATAATTTCATTATATGAAAAAAATATATCAATATATAAATTACATATTAGCACCATTAATGCTATTCATAATTTTCACAGCTTGTGGAAACGAACCAGAATATGATGAATCAATGAGTAGACCCAGGATGATGAACTCTCCTGAATCAGCTTCATTAATGACAAAAGAGGTTTCTGGTTCACCTGTTAATCCAGATACTGGTCAATCAATTAATATATCAGACCGCAAGATATCAAAAAATGCTCAACTAGAAATAAAAGTTAAATCCTTAGATGATTCCATGAATTTTATAACAAATAAAACAAATTCTTATAAAGGATATATTGTCAGCTCATCTTCTTATGCACCAAATACTGATTATGAAACTAAAACTGCAAATATATCTTTAAGAGTGCCATCTGATTCATTAGATCAATTTTTAAAAGAAATAAAAACATATGCAAAAGAAACAATACATGAAAGTATTTTCACTCAGGATATTACAGAAGAATACATTGATGTAAAAGCTAAAATCACCAGTATGGAATCATCTGAACAAAGATTAACAAAATTATTAGATAAAACTGAATCAGTAAAAGAAATTGTAGAAGTTGAAAAAGAATTATCAAGATTAAGAGGAGAAATAGACAGCCTAAAAGGAAGATTTAAATTTATTGAAAATTCAGTTGTAACTTCATTAATCCATATTTATATGGAAGAAATACCTAATCCAGTCTCAATCAATGATCCAAGTTGGAATACCAGGGATATAGCACTAGATGCAATTAAAGCACTATCATCATTTGGGCAATTTATAATTAGTGTAATAGTATTTATATTTGTATTCACTCCAGTATGGATACTTATTGCCGGGCTAATATATGGAACCAAAAAACTTAGAAACAGAAATAAATAAATTCTCTAATGATGACAACCCCGGCCCAATATATCCCATGATCCTTCAACAATTTCTTTTCTGATTCCAACAAATTTATCCCAACGATTTATAAGTCCATCTTCATGAGTAGTCAATAAATAAACCTTATCTCCAATATTATATTTTTTGTTATCAGATATTTTGTGGATGGAATAATCCAGTCCCATTTCTACTAATTCAGATTTTACTCCTTCTATCAATGGAGTTGCATTATTTGGAGCAGCTATACATTTATTACCTGCATCAATAGTAATTTTGTCATCGTCAATATCTATAATCGTACTAAAAACTTTTACTGCTATATCAAATGGCATATATGGATAATTCAAATCCATTAATGCATATGTTCCTCCCTGGATTTCAGTTATTTCAGGATATTTAAGAGCAATATCAAAAGTAAAAGTTTCGCCTGTAGAAACTATTTCGACATCTATTCCGGCTTCCTCTATTGCTCTTTTTGATTCCAAACAGATTTCCAAGTAACCTTCACCCACTTTCCATCTTTCATCCTCTGTCGGTAGTCCTTTTATACTCTGATGACTCATGACACCTTTAAAATCTATACCTTCAAGTTCTACTGCATGTTTTGCAAGCTCAACTGCATGTTCTGAAGATCTAACTCCACATCTGAACATAGAAGTATTAATTTCTACCAAAACTCCTAAAACAACATTATGTTTTATTGCAAATTTTGACAAATTATTCAAATTATCTATATTATCTATACCAACTTTCATATCAGCAAATTTTGCAAGGCTGCAAAGTCTTTCAATTTTATCATCCGAAACGACTTGATTTGCTATTAAAATATTATTAAATCCACCTTCAATCATAACTTCAGCTTCAGAAACTTTTGCTGTACAAACCCCGCCATTACTCCCCCCTGCTTCAACCTGTTTCCTGGCAAGATAAGGGCTTTTTAAATTTTTAGTATGTGCTCTCATTTTCAAATGTGAATCCTTATATGCTTTAGAAACAGTATTAACATTTGATTCTAAAATATCTAAATCAATAATTAGTTCTGGAGTTTCAATATCTTTTAAATGTGTACCTATTTTATTAATCATTATTTATATGCTCCCCTTGCAGTGATTTCATAAGTTGAAATTAATTTATCATCTTTAACTACAGATAAAAAATTAAATTGATTCATAATTGAAGATATATCACTTGGAATCAACTCAACTTTATCACCTATACTAAGAGCAGATTGATCTTTTTCGTTTAATCCTACATTAGTATGTTCTGCACTCAAAGAATTTATTGTGGCAGATTGAATATTTTTTACTTTTGGAAATCCATAATCAATATTTATTGCTTTTTGTCCAGTATCTAAAATTATACGATCTGAATCAGGTTTACTGAGAACAGTAGTTAAAACTTTTACAGATTCATTTATTTCAGGATTAGATGCAATGCAATCTATATCTGTTAACGGGAATTTATCAATTATAATTTCAGTAAAATTTGGATCTAATTTTTCATACTCACTAATAGAAATATTTCCTGAAGCAATAAAATTATCTGTAATAGTTACTATAGTTGGATTATTATTTAAAAACTTTTGCACCACATGGCTTTTAGATTCATCATATTTAATGAAATCAAAAATAATGCCTTTTATTAAATGATTTTCATTTAATAAATAATTAATAATATCTGAATTAAAATCATAACCTGGATCAATTTTAATTTTTATATATATTGCACCAGAATAGAGAGTTTTAATTTTGTTTAACTGTAAAATTGAACTATAAGTAGGTGATGCATTTAATTCTGATATTGAAGATAATTTTGATTCAGACAAAACAACATTATTCACAATAATATCATCGCTTAAAGAAGAAAAAATTGAAGCCTGTGAAGTATTAGCAACTGATATACCTTTCGTATCAGGAACAGCTTTCATTTGTAAGGAAAGAATATCCTTGGTAAGGTGTGAATTCACATTCCATCTGACTTTTAATTTTAAAGAATTTAATTTATTACTAATTAAACTTAAATTATTGCTTGCAGCATCTAAATCCAATATAAGACTTGGTGTGTCTAATTTTGTATAAAGAGTGCCAGGATCTTTCTTAATCGGTCTTTCCAATTTACATCACCTCAAAGCTATAAAATTAGATTAATAATAAATTAATTTATTTTCAATCAAAATTCAAAGTTTAAAATACTAATCTAACGAAGATATATTTTTATTTAGTGATGAAAATACAAAACCTTGTCTTGAAGATATATTATTTTTAATAAATAAAATCAATGTAATTAATACTGAAGATATAAATGACATATAAAAAGATGCAAATAAATCTCCAGAATATGGGATTGATTTAAACCATTCGAATGTTCCCAAATCTGGATTAGGAAAAAGTAATGTACCTATAATTAATCCTGTTATCATTGAAATTACTGCATCATTCCCATTAAATTTAGAACTATACAAGCCAAAAAATACCGGGAATAAAATAGCGCAACATACCATATCTGCTATTAAAAATAAATAAAGAACGCTATATCCCTGAGAAGCTATAATTACTGCTGGAATCAAACATAAGTAAGGAGTGATTTTCATAGCCTTACTCAGGGAAATTGTAAATGGAGAATTTGAATCTTTTGAAAGAAAATCTTTTAAATCAGTTCCAATAATACTTGATATAGAATTAAACAATGTATCAAGACTACTTGCAACCAACATTACAGCCAAAACAAGAAAAATCATTATCACCCATTGAGGAGATATTTTCATAATAGTATCAAACAAAACTATTGAATGATTAGCATCTTCAGGCAAGATACCTACAGCCAGGATTCCAATAAATCCAAATATGAAAACTACCGGGATCACAATAATCCCAGATATTGTAAAAGATTTAATTAAAGTTTTATTATCAGTAACACTATAAATCCTCTGCCATAATCCTTGATGAAACATATTAGCAGATAGTATAGCAATCATCAAAGTTAAACCAAATTTTCCTCCTGTCCAATTAGAAAATGACATTAGTCCATTATCAAGATTATTAAATTCTTTTGTCACAGAGCTATTAAGATAAATAGTTAATACCCCAATTATTATTAAAGGTAAGATAAATCTAAACTGATATTTATCAGTAAATATAGAGGCCTTAATTCCTCCTACAACTACATAAGTAGATGCACATAAGCCAATTATTAAAGCAGTTATCCAATTGGGTATTCCTCCAATCATATTTGCAGCAGAAGAAATACCAGTAAGTTCAGCACATAAAAAAACCAGCATATAAAAGATTGAAATTATCGCTACAAAACTATGCCCTAAAGATCCATATCGATATTTTACAAATTCAGTCACAGAATGCCCAGATGGCATCAATTCTCTAATTCTAGTACCAATAAAAGCAAAAGCAACAAAAGGTAATGCCTGTCCAAAAGAATAACCTAAAATGCCATTAATTCCTGACCAAGTACCCGCCTCAGATGGACTAAATAAAATCCATGCACCGAGAATAGAAGAAACCAATGTACTTATAGATGTCCATGAATTGACGTTATTTCTGTCTACAACATAACCTTCAAGTGAAGTTTTGAATTTTCGGAAATTCCAATAAACTATTCCGAAAAAAAACAATGAAACAATAATAACAATTGTGTATGAATATGTTTGCATAGTTCCTCCGTTTTTTTAATTAATGGAGAATCTACGCTGGCATTATCCAGATCAGTTTCAGGGTCGATGAACTAGCATCCTCTCAGCAATTGCTCCCCAATTATGCAACAATCATGATATAAAACGTAATAAAACGCAACCATAAAATTGATTTATTAAAAAAGTTCTGTTACTTTAATTAATATTATTTCAAAATCAAATAAACAAATGAATGGATCAGAATTATTAGCAGAAATATTAAAAAAAGAAAATATAAACTTTTTGAGTTGTTTTCCCTCACAGCCATTGATTGAATCATGTGCGAAAATTAATATAAAACCAATATTGTGCAGGCAGGAAAGAATAGGGGTGGCAATAGCAGATGGAATAAGTCGCTCTACTGGCGGGAAGCAAATTGGAGTGTTTGCTATGCAAGGGGGCCCTGGTGCTGAAAATTCTTTTCCAGGGGCAGCCCAATCTTTTGCTGACAATGTACCTGTGCTACTAATACCTGGTGGCGAAAGTTTAAAAAAATCTTTTATTTCTCCAAATTTTATTTCTACTAATAATTATGCAAATGTAACTAAATGGATGGCACAAGTAAATGACATAAATCGTCTCCCTCAAATACTAAAAAGAGCATTTTATGCATTAAAAACCGGTAAACCTGGCCC
>CATLOZ010000038.1 GCA_950054395.1 uncultured Chloroflexota bacterium | reverse complement strand
TTTTAGTTGTTAATGTTGTATCTGGTGCAAGAATTGGCGTAGATGCTGCAAAATTAGGTGGGGTAATTTCAGTTGTTAAACTTTGATTTTTTTCAGCTGGAGAACAGCCTGATAGAAAAATCAGAGGTAAAAGAAATAATAATATATTTAAATTTAATTTAATTTTCAAATAATTTTTTGCATAAATTGTAATCTATTTGTAAAGTCTATTTATGATTTTGTGTATATTTCTGTCTTCCTCACCCTGTAGGTTTTTGTTTTCTTTTTCTTTGATTTCTTTTTAATTTCTTTTTTAATTTTTGAAGATACTTATCTTTCAGCATGGAATTATTATACTTAATAACTATGGATTAGATCGAGATAAAAACAGAATAGCATTTGAAAATTTAAGCGGAGCACTAAAAAAATAAATAATATAATTAAAAAAGTATTGAGAATATTATTGGCAATCCCCACAATATTAATTATGAAAATTTTTTGGTTTTACTATAAAATAATTTCGTTAATATTATCTTTTGTTATGATAGGATGGGCCTCTTATTACACTTTTGTTGAAACTAATATATTCATTATTGTTTTTTCATTAGGTACTGGTATTATTCTTCAATTAAAAGCTAATTCTATAAAAATGTAATTAATCTATTGTCGGCTTTTGTGCCATTATTGACTCAAAGCATATAATAAATTATGGATAAAAATTATGTACAAGAAGCTATAGATTTATGTATGTATTGGGAAAAAGGTTTTAATGAAAGAAATAGAGACATATGTATCGAAGCTATGCATTTTCCTCATGTAAGATTGTGGAAAAATACTTTTTCAATATTTCATGTTGCTGAAGATTTTCTAAAAGGCTTTGATAAACAAACAGCTGATTTAGAAAAAGAGAGTTGGGGTAGAACCGTAACTTTAGATATCAAAGCTATACAATCTTCAGATGATAAAGTTCATTTAACTCTTCATCAGTCTAGAAGAGACAAAGAAAATAGAGAATATCATAATTTTGTAACATTGTGGATAGTTACAAAAATTGAAGGTAAATGGGGTATACAATTCAGATCTTCATTTTTAGAGGGAGTATCTCAGATAAATCCTATACAATAATATTTTAAAGTTTTAATATTGAGTGGGAATGATAAGAGAAACTACACAATCTGATTTAGAAGAAGTTTTTAATTTAATTCATTCTGCTTTTGGAGATAGATCAGAGTCTGATTTAGTTAAACAATTAATTTCTGATGGAGATGTACTGATCAATCTTCTTTTTGAATCATCAGGTAGCATCATAGGTAATGTAGTTGTATCCAAAATTACTATGAGACCAGATCTGGATTTGTTTTGTGGAGGAGTTGCTCCTATTTCAGTCTTACCTCATCAACAATCTTTTGGAATTGGTTCAAAACTTATGGCAGAAGCAATCAATAAAAGTAAGAAAATTGGGATGAATGCTTTATTTGTTTTAGGTAATCCTGATTATTATAAAAAATTTGGGTTTACTGTTTCAAAGTTAAAAAATGATTACAGCGTTGAATATTTCCAGGAATTGGAGTTAACTGAAGGAAGTTTAGTTAATATTAAATCCAAAGTTACTTATGCAAATGCATTTTCGAATTTAGAATAATGAGAATTAAAAAGAATCAAAATATATATATCAATTATGTGAGGAGCAATAGTAGTTGATAGAGGGTATGGCTTAGGTTTTGTTGGTTGCATCACTAATAGTTTTATTAATCTTAAAAATCAATTTACCACTCAAAAATATTAGTGTTTTGATTTAGCCATTGTTTTTTATATTTATAATCAGGAACATACTTACCAACTTCATTCCAATATTTTTTAGAATGATTAAGGTATTTTATATGGCATAATTCATGTATAACAACATATTTAATAATTGATGTAGGAGCCATTATAAGTTTCCAGTTATATGTAATTACGTCTTTTGAATTACAACTTCCCCACCTACTTTTATATGACCTTATTTTAACTAATTTGGGATTCAATTTAATTTCTTGCGCAATTTCCATTGTCATGTTAGTCAAGAATAATAAAGCTTTTTCTTTAAACCAATGTTGAACAATTTTCTCTCTATATTTTCTCTCAGAATTTTTTTTTGTATTAATACAAACTTGAATTTCTCCTGATTTAAGTTTTATCAAATTTTTAGCATTCGGAATAAATTTAAGCTTGTAATTTTTTCCTAAATATAGAAATCTTTCATCAGATTCAAAATTTTTAGAAACGATTTTTTCTTTTAATTTATTTTCTTTTAATTTACTTTCTATCCAATTTGATTTTTTATGTATAAATGATTTTATTTCAATGTTAGATAAAGTTTTAGGAGCAATTACTTGTACATTATTATTCTTTATAACGAAAGATATTGTTTTTTTCCTTGAAGTTCTTTTTATTTCTAAGTTAAATTCAGTATCGGTTTTCATTTGAAATGAACCTCTGCTATTTTCATGAATTTATCACTAATTTCATTACGAATCAATTCTTGATCAAAAGAAGAATCTATAATAAAGTGTCTTATTACAATAATATTTATAAGTATTATTGGTTTGGTATTTAAAATATCTTTAATTACAACTAACTTTCAGTCTACTTACATTTTCCCCAATGACATTTTTTACAAAAAAGGCCTTATAATAATTTGATGATTAAAGATAAATATTTCGAGAAATTAAATCAATTTATCAAAATAATGTCATATGAATTTAGAAGGTTCTTGAAAATTGTTATTGTAATGTTTTTGGGAGTTTTAATTGGTGGTTTTTTACTATTGATTTTATCTAATATAGCATTAGGTACAACAAGATGATATATAAAGATATTAAGTGATAATTGTAAATCTATGTTATCTCTGGTGTAGGGAATCAAATACTTTAATTGAAAAAAATAAAAAATAGTTTTAAGATTGCATCATGGGAAAATTATTAATTCATATTATTACAGGTGTAGAAAATCCAAGTAGATCTGTACTCGGTTTTTTGGTGGCTAAGACAGCATTGGAAGATGGGCATGAAGTTTCTGTATTTTGTGCAGGAGATGGTGTTACTTCTCTGCATGAAATTACAACTAATGAAATGCAAGGTGTAGGATTAGGTAAATTATCTGAGCACCTATCAGCTTTAAAAGCTGGAGGCGCAGCTCTTTATGCTTCAGGAAAGTCAGCAAAAGCTAGAGGTATAAATCCAGAACAGTTAGAATCTTTGGGATTTACACCTGCAACACCTAATAAGCTTATCGATCTTTGTTTTGATGCAGACAGAACGATTGTTTATTAAATTAAACTTTTACAGTTAAATGGTTATTTAAATAATTTTCAATTAAGGATTATGTAGTGAGGGCAGATGTTTGTTGTACGAGTGTAACTTTATTGTCTTAATATAATTTGACAGGGCTTATCCAGGAAGATAAACCGCTGTTGATCTATTATATGCCACACCAAATTCAGACCGAAGTCTGCTAAGAAGTTTTAGAATGAAATAATTTAATTTTATTTGTTAATTGTTATCTAATTATTAATTCATAATGTGTATAATAATTAGATGACCGAAATAGAAATAATTGAAATAAAAAAAGATTGTTGTAATGATTGTAAGTGTTATCCAAATTGTTGTAGCGATTGTAAGTGTGAGTCTGATTAGCTGAATAGTTATTATTTTCATTAATCAGTAACATAAATTTTCATTTATAAAAAATATTTAGAACTTTTTTGTAAAATGTAGAGTAGGGCATCATTTTCTGTAGGGAGAATGTAGTATTATATTCTAAAAAGGAAGGTTAATTATGGTTCTTGATAAACAATCTCAGGCATTATTAAAAGAAATGCAAGAACTAAATTTACCACCTGTAAATACAGTTTCTCCAAAAGAATCAAGACAACAATTTGAATTGCGACCTCGTTTACCCGGCCCACAATTACCAAAAGTAAAATATATTAGTGTTCCGGTTAATGGGATTAATATAAATTGTAGACTGTACATCCCTGATACTAATAAAAATTTACCAGTTCTTGTATGGTTTCATGGCGGAGGTTGGGTGTTAGGTAATGTTGATGGCTCTGATGGAGTAACACGACATTTAGCTACGGGTTCCGGGTGTGCTGTATTATCTGTGAATTACAGGCTTTCTCCGGAAGTAAAGTTCCCCGGACCACTAAATGATTGTTATGGTGTTACTGAGTGGGTTTATGAAAATGCTGAAGATCTAAATATTGATAAGGATAGAATTTCTGTGGGAGGCGATAGTGCTGGTGGGAATTTAGCAGCAGCAGTTTGTTTAAGAGCTAAAGATGAAGAGACAATTCCTTTAGTTTCACAACTGTTGATTTATCCTTGTGTAGATACAAATTTTAAACGACCTTCATTTAAAAAAAATAAAGATGACTATGCATTGACAGCCACAGCTATGAAATGGTTTTGGGAACAATATACAAATTCAAAATCAGATATGCTTAATCCTTATGTATGTCCTTTAAAATATAGTGATCATTCGGGATTGCCTCAGGCATGTATAATACTTGCTCAGCATGACCCTTTACTTGATGAGGGGATTGAATATCATAAAAAATTAACCAGTGCTAAGGTTAAGTCAAAATTAATAAAATACTCTGGGGTTATGCATGGTTTTTATTCTCAGATTGGAATATTAGATAAAAGTCAGAAAGCAATGGATGCTTCATGTGAATATTTAAAATCGGTTATGTTTTAAACTAAGGAGTTTGAAATGACAACAGAATCACACCATGATTTGAAAAATATTGACCAGTCAATAACTAATTATGATGCAATTATTGTAGGTGCTGGTTTTGGAGGCATGTATATGTTGCACAGCCTTAATAAACTGGGATTAAAAACTTTGATTTTAGAAGAAGGAAAGGGAGTAGGAGGTACTTGGTATTGGAATCGATATCCAGGAGCTCGATGCGATGTTCAAAGTATAGAATATTCTTATTCATTTTCTGATGAGCTTCAACAGGAATGGGAATGGTCTCATAAATATTCTACTCAACCTGAGATACTGGAATATGCAAATCACGTTGCAGACAGATTCAATCTTAGGGAACATATTAGATTTAATGAGAGAGTATTGTCTGCTGAATATGTAGAAAATTCTAAAATATGGAAATTAGAAACTAATTCAGGAAATATATATCAATCAAGGTACTGTGTTATGGCTACCGGATCACTTTCTTCAATAAACAAACCAAAGTTTCCAGGGATAGATTCCTATACAGGAGATTGGTATATTACTGGGAAATGGCCTCATGAAAAAATAGATCTTTCCGGGAAAACAGTAGGAATAATTGGTACCGGGTCATCAGCAGTTCAGTCAATACCTATACTTGCTGAAAATTCTAAGCATCTTACAGTTTTTCAAAGAACAGCAAATTATTCTATTCCTGCTAATAATAAACCATTAGATCCTGAGGAAATCAGATATGTAAAAGATAATTATTTTTCAATTAGAGAAAAACAAAGACAAGGTAAGGCGGGAGTAGCTTTTAACAATATGGGAACAAAAAGTGCTTTAGAAGTTTCGAAAGAAGAAAGATTAAATGAATATCAGAAACGATGGGATACGGGTTATAGTGGTTTTATATCTGCTTATACAGATATAGGTATAAATGAGGATGCAAATGAGACTGCTGCTGAATTTGTCAGATCTAAGATACGCGAAATAGTAAAGGATCCAGTCAAAGCTGAAATACTTTCTCCTAAAAATGCTATAGGTTGTAAGCGTTTATGTGCTGATACAAATTATTTTGAAACTTATAATAAAGAAAATGTTTCATTGATTGATGTGAATGAAACCCCTATAGACTCTTTGGTCCCGGAAGGTGTAAAGACAACAGAAAAAATCTTTAACCTGGATGTTGTGGTATTTGCAATAGGATTTGATGCTATGACTGGCGCTCTCCTTTCAATAAATATAAAAGGTAAAAATGCAAAGCAACTTACAAACAAGTGGTCTGAAGGCCCAAGATCCTATTTAGGATTATGTATTGAAGGCTTTCCTAATATGTTTACTATTACTGGCCCAGGAAGCCCTTCTGTTTTAGGTAACATGATGGTTGCAATTGAACAACATGTAGAATGGATAACAAAGTGTATTAAAGACATGGAATCTGATGGTAAAACTGAAATTGAAGCTCAGGAAGATGCTGAGAACGAATGGATGGATCATATTGAAGAAGTAGCAACTCATACACTTCGATATAGTTGTAATTCTTGGTATGTTGGAGCAAATGTACCAGGGAAAAAAAGAGTTTTTATGCCATATATCGGAGGTTACGATGTGTATCGTGAAAAATGTAATGAGATTGCTTTGGAAGAATATTCAGGTTTTCTCAGAAGTTAATTTTTAAAATATTTTTATAATTATTTCATTATGATTAATTGGCATAAAAAACTTTTGAATAATATTGAGAATAAATTTCGTATTTCTCATTATGGAATGCTATGGATAGCTTTTATAGAAGGATTATTAGTCGGATTACTTATTTATCATTTTCTGGTTAGATAATATTATTATGAATAATGCGATTATAACCTGTCCGAATTGTGAATTTAACAAAAAAGAAATAATGCCTCTAAATCAATGTATTGTTTTTTACGAATGTGAAAATTGTTTTTTGATATTAAGACCATTAAAAAATGATTGTTGTGTTTTCTGTTCATACTCAGATGTTCAATGCCCTCCGGTAAATAATAATGAATAAAAAGATTGTTATTGAATAATTAGTTGAACCTAAAACTTACTTATTATATTTATTAATTTGAATTTGACTTAATGTTTATAATTAATTATGAATAAATTGAATCTTAAATTACTGTTAATATTAATATTGTTTCTTTTTGCATGCTCTGGTTCTGATAAAATTTCTGAAATTAAAAAGCCATTAGAATCATCTGGAGATGAAAAACAATCTACGGGGAGGCAAAGTGGTGATAACAGACAACCTTCAACATTAATTAATTTTAATCCAGATGGATACGATAGTAATTGTATTACAGAAAACCTTGGTCCTCAAAAGGCTTATGAGGTTTATGAGTCTAATAAAATCGATTTAGAGTTAATGAATCAGATAGGTGGTTGTGAATTATCTGAAGACGAAAAAAAATCTATGGGAAGACAAGATGGTGGTGATAAAAATTTTTTACAAGGTCAGGCCGGCGCTGATACAAAATATTCACAAACTTCCACATTAATTGATTTTGATCCAGATGGATACGATAGAAATTGTATAACAGATGGTCTTGGATCGGAAAAAACTGATGAAATTTATAAGTCTAATAAATTCCATTCTGAATTTATGTATGAAATAGAGAATTGTAAAACCTCAAGAAATGATCCATCAGAAACCATTAAACAGCTTATTGAAAGATTATACTTACCAAAAACTTTAGTTGTACCTAAGATATTAGAATCAGATAATCAGTCATGTACAGTGATAGAAGATAATAAAAAGTTACATAAAACTATGAATTTTGATTGGCAGTCCATACCAGTAAATTCAGGGGAAGTTGCAGATTTTATAGTTTCTCCGAGTGATCCGTCAGTTGTATATCTTGGAATACAAGAAAATACTCATAGTATTTATAAATCCATAGATGGTGGCAAAAATTGGGATCGCATACATCGATTTGACCATACAAAAACTCTTAATATTCATCCAACAAACCCCGATATATTTTTATACGGAGATTCACAACAGATATGGAGAACAGATAATGGGGAAGATTTTATTAAAAGTTTTCAATCTAAATATGCTGCAGGACCTGAAGATACATCATGGTCTTCAATTGCTTTTTTCCCTGGAGATCCATCTCTTGTGATTGCTAGTATAAAAGGAAGATATCCAAGAGGAGGTTCTGGAGGAGGAGAAATATATGTTTCCAAAGATGGTGGGAAAACTTTTAAACAGTTAAATGTAAAATTACCTGTTACGACAGTTTTGTTATTCGATCAGACAGATTCAAACAAAATATTCATTGGTACTGATGAAGGAGTATTATTATCAGAGGATTTTTTTAAATCATCTGATAACATTTTATCCGTTAAAGGAGTAACTTCATTAAATACATTGGATGGTAAAAAATTAATTGCTACTTCTATTGATGGTATACATATTTCTGAGGATGGTGGTAGCAATTGGATTATTGGAAAAGGACTAGATAAAACAATTTTTTTACGAGCATATGAAATACCTCAAAACAGAAATATAATATGGGCAACTACCAGTAAAGGAATAGCAATTTCCAGGGATGCTGGTTATAACTGGGAATTAAATCATCCTGATGAAATTCCAATAAATGTAAAAGCTTTAGCAGTTTTTCCAGATAATCCTGATAAAGTTTTAGTTTCTACAGATTCATTTCGCTGGGATGTTCGTTTAAATGAATTATTTGTACAAGGATTACTAAAAAACCAGGGAATATTTATGACTTATGATTCAGGAAAGTCATGGGAAAAATCAAATGATGGACTACATTTACATGATCTTGAAACAATTTTATCTAGTCCTGTTAACCCTGATGAATTATGGACAGGTCAGCAGGCAGCAAGAGGAATGTATAAATCTTCAGATGCTGGTGAAAACTGGGAATTATTTGCTAATTATTTATCTCACTATCCTATGAAAATGAAATATTTTCCCGGATATAGTAATTCAATGGTAGCTACAAGCAGTATGTACTATTCTGTATTGGGATTTAGTTATGATGACGGGAATACATGGACTATGTTAACTGCAAAAACTTTTTTAGATTTGGTAATGAGAGGAATTAATTCTACGAAACAAACGTTTACTAAATTAATTGTAGATAAGGCCAGAGATGATGATAGTCCGAAAGGCAGTATTCATTTACATGGCCTGGCAGTTAATCCAAAAAATATAGATGAAATTTTTGTAGGTTCTGTATCAGACCCTTCAGTATTTACAGATGTGGCACTTAGGGGTGTGCATTTATTTAAATCTAAAGATGGCGGAGAAACCTGGATAACTATTGGTGAAGGACTTCCATTTACTTCTAATTCTTCAATAAGAGATATACAAATTTCACCTTCAGAACCTAATATTATATATCTTGGTCTTTCAGAAATGGAAGCTGAGGATGGTAATGGAATATGGAAATCTATAGATGGAGGAGATAACTGGGTAAGAGCAAATAATGGGATGCCCGACTCTAATAGTGTGCAGGAAATTTACATACATCCTGATGATAGTAATTTAGTAATTGCAGGAACAAATTATGGAATATTTATTACCACAGATGGTGGTTTAAATTGGATTAAAAAACTTAATTATCTAATTCTAGATCTTTCTGCTTTGATTACAGAACCTAACATTGTATATGCAAGTGGCAGAGATGGTGCATGGGTAAGTACTGATTTGGGAAATACATGGGTATCAATATTAAATGACTCAGTACATAACAATAAACCAAAAGGAAACGTTGCTGAAGAAGAATATTTGCATTTTAAATCTGGTCGTATGAAAATGTATATCAGTGCAATTGAAGCTAATTGTAATGGTAGTAATGTTTATATTGGTATTTCAGGATATGGATTATTACAAGCTAAAAATTAAGGGAAGCAAATTATTATCTATGCCTAAGATATTTATTAGTTAATTTATGAATAATAAAAATAACATCGTTTTTAATGCCTGTATTACAACTGGGATAGTTTGTAGACCAAATTGCCCACCTGGAAGAAGAACGAAACCAGAAAATCGAATGTATTTTGAATCTTTGGATAAAGCTTATAATAAGGGATATAGAGATTGCCTGGTTTGTAAACCTTCTATTGGCCCTCCTGGTCCCTGGACTCCTAAAAAACAATAGAGTTAGCGTTATAATAAATAATGGACAAAAATATGTTTCAAAAAATTGATGTATCTGAATTTTCAGAGCATCTTATCAATCCTGATCTTGTTAAAAAACTTATAGCTGAACAATTTCCGGAATATGCTCATTTACCTATTGGATCTGTTAGAAAGCAGGGACATGATAATCGTACATATCGTTTAGGAAATGATATGTTGGTTCGGATGCCATCTGCTGAATATTATGCTTTAAAGGTTCCTAAAGAACAAGAATTGCTACCTCTCCTAAAACCATATTTAAGTGTAGATATACCTGTACCTATTAAAATGGGAAATGCTTCGCCTGACTATCCATTTAACTTTTCTATTTATAAATGGTTAGAAGGAACAAGTTCAAACCTTTTGAAATTAAATGATAAAGCACTTGAATCTATTGCTATTCAATTGGCAAAATTTCTCAAAGAACTTCATGGAATCGTTGGGATTGATGGCCCATCTCCAGGTAAGCATAATGGATGGGGTGGTGACCATGTTAGCGTTTACGATGAAGGTGCCAGGAAGCAAATTTCTGAACTTTCTGAAATTATAGATGAATATAAAGCTATGGAACTTTGGGAGCAGGCTTGCAAAACAAAACGAAATAAGATCCCTGTATGGATTCATGGGGATTTTGCTTTTGGGAATTTTCTTATAAAAGCCGGCAAACTTTCAGGAGTTATTGATTTTGGAGGGATGGCAATTGGAGATCCTGCCAGTGATTTGGTAATTGCATGGACTTTTCTTAAAGAAAAATCACGTGAAATTTTCATACACGCTATGGATTATGATTCCGAAACATGGCTTAGAGCGCGAGGGTGGGTGTTATGGAAGGCTACTTTCGATCTGTGTGAAATAGAAGACAAAAATACTCCTGAAGCTGATACTCAGAAAAGAATTATAAAAGATGTATTGGAAGGTTAGTATTAATGAATTCATCAATTTCTAAAACTAAGACAAATTTTATTGAATGGCTAAGCTGTGAGCGAAGTGCTTTTTATTCTTTCAATGCATACCCTGGGAAGGATTTACCTTATCCTGATCAAGCCCAGAAAAACCAAGCATATAAAGTTGAAGAAGAATCCACGAAACTTTTTCCAGGCATAAAAAAGTCACACGATTTTGATTTTGAAATTAATCAATCAGCCCCTATTACAGTTTATCAACCGACGATAAAAGTAGAAGGAAATTTAGAAGTACGTGGAGATATTATAAAAAAAGATATAGATTCAAAAATTCATATATTTGAAGTTAAAAGTTCTACGAAACCAAAAAAAGAATATATACCTGATATTGCATTTCAAGTATTTCTATTAAAGAAGAATAATATAAATATTGAAACATGTAATCTAATTCTTTTAAATGGAGAATTTGTGCGTAAAGGAAACATTAATCCAAAAAAATTGTTTCAAATATTAGATGTATCAGATCAAGTTAAAGATTACCTGAAAGAAGATTCAGAGATTAATCGATATATAAAAGAAATAGAATCAAAAACTATATTAGAAAGAAACATATCTTCTACAAAGTGTAAAAAATGCCCGTATATAGTATCTTGCTTAGCTGGTATTTCCTCACAAATATTAAGTATTCCCAGAGGTGGCAAGAAAATACAAAAATTGGTTGATCGTGGAATTAATAATTTAATTGATATTCCGGAAGATGTTAAATTGACTGAGAATCAACAAAAATATGCTGATGTCCAAATTTCGAATAAATATCAGATAAATAAATCTGTTATTAAAGAAGTATTGTCATCTTTAGAATTTCCAATAACTTTTTTGGATTACGAAACTATTTATCCGGCAATTCCTAAATATGATGGAACATATCCTTACCAACAAGTCCCATTTCAATTCTCAATACATATACTTAAGGATGATGGTAATTTAATTTATGATGAATATTTGCATTTAGAGAAATCAAACCCTATGCCTAATTTACTTAAACATTTATCTACTGTTGTTGGATACGAAGGCAGCGTAATTTCCTGGAACGATATTTTTGAAAAAAGTATAAATAACACGATGAGCGGGATGTATCCTGATTATAAGATTTTATTGGATAGCATAAATGAAAGAATGTTTGATTTAAGTATTATATTTAAAAATGATTATTTACATCCAAAATTTATGGGAAGTTATTCTTTGAAAAATGTTATGCCGGTTTTTTATGATAAATTACAATATTCAGATCTGTCAATTTCTGAAGGAGGAACAGCAAGTTACAAATGGATGGATATGATTTTTGGCAATTTAGACATAAAAGAAAATGAAAAAATAAAAAGAGATTTATTAGAATACTCAAAGTTAGATACTGAGGGTATGGTGGAGATTTATAAATCTCTAATAAATTTAGTAAATTGAGAATTTTGTATTTCAATTTTTACTTACATCAGGTCAAGTCTTTTTAATCTTGCTCTTATAACTGTTTCATTACTATTAAAGTTTTTAGATAATTCATTAATTGTTAATTTTTTTTCCAGATATAAATATTTTAGTTCTAAATCTTTTTTGGCAGACCATTGTAATTCATGATTTGCGTATTCGTCCTTAGTATGAGTATTTGTTTGAAATAAATTATGATTCTCTGAAGAACTGTTTTCAGTGATAATTTTTATAATATCTTCTCCATATTGTTCAACTCTGGCGGTCCCTAAGCCATTGATTTTATGTAAATTTGATAAATGTGTGGGTTTGAAATTAGACAATTCTATTATAGTTTTATCTTGAAATATTACATATGGAGGAACTTTTTTCTCTTTAGATTTAGCTGTTCTGTAATTTTTTAATTCATCAAATATTACTTTTGATTCCAGGTCTTCATATAAGTTTTGTTCTAATTGTGTTTTTTCTTTTGCAATCTTCTTTTTTGTTGGGCTGATAATATCTTTTTCACGTTTTAAAAATTCCAAACGTTTATATAAAATTTCATTACCACTTGATGTGATTTTTAAAGCTCCATATTTTTCTATTTCCATTTTTATATGCCCGGCAGAATAAAGCTGTCGAATTATAGATTTCCATTCAGGATTTGTAATGTTATTCCCTGCACCGAATGTTGGTAACGTGTCATGATTGAATTTAACTATATTTTCTGTTTCATTTCCAATTAAAATATTGATTATATGATTAGACCCAAATCTTTCTCCGGTTCTTTTGATTGCAGAAAGTATTTTCTGAGCATCAACTGTTCCGTCAATTAGATCAATACCATCAATGCATATATCGCAATTATTACATTTTTCTATATTTTCATTGAAATAATTTAGTAAAACCTGTCTTCGGCATCTTATTGCATCACAAAGAGATATCAATGCATTTAATCTTTGGAATTCCAGGCGCTTGTTTTCCTGATCAGAATCTTTTGATTCAATTTGATTACCTCTTAGGATAATATCATCCATACCATAAATAGTTAGTGTATCTGCAGGCAAGCCATCTCTTCCTGCTCTTCCGATTTCCTGATAATAACTTTCTATATTACTTGGCATATCTAAGTGGCAAACAAATCTTACGTTGGGTTTATCTATTCCCATTCCAAATGCAGTTGTTGCTGTGATGATTGTATCATCTTG
>CATLOZ010000037.1 GCA_950054395.1 uncultured Chloroflexota bacterium | reverse complement strand
TAAGAACATTACTCAAGAAGCTATATAATAAGTCCCCAAAACTTCTACAGCAAATTGCTCACAATACAGTGTGCAAGATTACTAGGGGTTGGTAGTAGTAGTTAGTTGATAGGGGGCATGGCTTAGAGTTTGTGGTGGAAGGTTATACATACACGTGACAGACTTTTTTTTTAAAAAGAAGGTCTTATAATAACAATTATGTTAGGTAAAAGAACAGATATTATTATAACTACATTATTCATTGTAGGTTTTATATCTGTTGTGATTTGGTCTGTCGGAATATTTGATCAAAATCAGCAGAATGAAAAATTAAAATCCTGTAAATTATCTGGTGGCGAATTAGTTGATGATGGATGGAAAGGAAAAGATACAGGCTCTAATTATTGTAATCAGTGTAGATGCATGAATGGAGGTTTGGCCTGTACTGAAATGGATTGTAACTAAATATATTTAGTTACTTTTGAGATACTTTTTTCCCTACGCGCGTGCGAGAAGTCTTATTGTTTTTGGTACAGATATTACATGGTTAAAAACTCTAAAAAATGTGCTTGCGTGTGCGTAAGGAAGCTATGAAGGAAAGTATACAGATCTAAAGGTTATAATGAATTATGGGAACTAGGATATGAATAAAGATTGGTTAAGAAAAAATTGGATTGTTTATATTTTACTATGTAAAGATGCGACTTTTTATACTGGTATATCCAATGATATTAACAGAAGATTATTGGAACATGAAAAGGGGAGTGGAGCAAAATATACCAGAGGAAGAGGGCCTTTTAAAGTTGTTTACAAAGCTTTCTTTAATACTGCAAGTGAAGCTTCTAAAGAAGAATATAGAATAAAAAAATTATCTAAAGCTCAAAAAATATCATTGACAAAAAATTATTTGGGATTTAATAAATGAAGAAGGATTAAACAAGTAATGCAAATATTATTGGGAATCCCCACAATATCAATGCAATTGGTAAGGCAATTTTAATATCTTTATTATATTTCATTTCGTGTTTTTCTCCGCAAGATACCACTGACCTTTTAATCATGAGTAAACTTGAATCTCTTTTTGTGACAATAAAAAATTATATACTTGTTATCTGTTAAAAGCAAATTTTACAAAAAAGGATTTATAATTAATAACAATGTGAAACTCAAGTGTGTATAGTGTTCTTTGCATATAATTTAATGGAAGTAAACAATGAAGAACAAAAATTTTAAAAGTTTCTTAAATTCAAGAAATAAAAAAAATAACCCAAAAGATAAAAGTAAAATAGAGAGAATTAAAACCAATACTAAAACAGGGAAAATGAATCGAAAGCCTAGTGTATAGAATAATGAATAAAAAAACTAAATTACTATTTCTTTTTATTCTCGGAATGTTTGTAGCTAATTTCCTAATCCCACTTTTCAAATCATTTTTTTGAAAAAATATTTAAATCCGATAAATCCGGCAACATAAAAAACAAATATTAAACCTGCTACAGGTAATTTATTTCTAGAATAACTCTTGTAACCCAACCAATACATAGATACTAGTGGACACTATTAAACACAATATTGGGTTTATGAAGGGGTTTGTTGTTTGTAATAGATACTATATATATCCTATAATTAATTGCCAAGGAGAAGGTCGCGAGTTCGAATCTCGTCTTCCGCTTCAAAATCTACCTAGAAAAATATCTAAAGAGAGTGAAAATATGAAATTTGTATTATTCAATAATGGTACTCCGGGATTATTAAGAACTGACGGGGTCATAGATCTAAGTAAAATAATCCAACCAATTACTTCAGAAACCGGGCAAAAAGCCATGGAAGCAATCATCTCTAACTCAAAGAATCTTAAATCTGAACTTGAACATATTGAAAAATCTGGTAATGCATTATCAATTTCAAATGTATCTTTACTTGCGCCACTGCCTCAACCTAACAAAATTTTTTGTATGGGTGGAAATTACACCGAATTTGGACATCGAGAACCAGGGCCAATGTGGGGTTTTCAAAAATCTAACAATACTGTTATAGGGCCAGGAGGAACAGTAAATCTTCCTCCTGAAGATGCAAACATCTTCCACCATGAAGCTGAATTAGTACTAGTATTTGGACGTGCAGGTAAAAATATCAACGAAGAAGAAGCATTTGACTATGTATTTGGGTATACTTGTGGCGTAGACGTATCTGCTCGTATGCTTGGTGGATCATTTAAATTTCAACCCTGGCGTGGAATTTCCGAACATAAATCTTACCCTACCTTTGCCCCTATGGGTCCTGCTTTAGTAACTAAGGATGAAATTACTGACCCTCAAAACGTACAAATTCGCCTAACTGTTGATGGCCAATTAAGAGGAAATTTCAACACTTCTGATATGGCGCACTCAATTGCAAAATCCATTGCTTTTGTAAGCCAATTTGAAAATATTAATATAGGAGATGTATTATACACAGGCACAAATCACCAGGGACTTGGTGCAATGCAGGATGGAGATAATATTAATATAGAAATAGATCAACTTGGAGGATTTTCATTCAACGTTAAAGATTCATTAAAACGTCGATGGGAAAAAGGAATAGATGAAGAAACTGCAGAAGATATCCGTGAAGGAACAGGTGGCCCAGGGCGTAGAAAACGACCTATATCCTAAAAATAATAAAACCCCCTTATACTTTTGATTTGATTGTATTTGCTTCAATTAAAGCCTCTATAGAAATTTTTTTCATAATTGATAGATCGCTACAACACGGAAATCTTTCTAAAAGAATATGAGTATTTGTTTGAGCAAATTTATAAGACCATATCGCAATTTCAGACTGGATTGCAAATCTTAGCCATTTTTCATATTTATCAATTGGAGCTGTCATCAAATCAACAAAATCTTGTCCTATTCTATTTAAAATTCTTTTGTTATTGTGATTTCTATCTTTTGCAAACAGATAATGAATATCATCTAAATTGTTATACCATCCCCATAACATTTCAAAATCATAAAGTAAGTAATTGCCCGGAGTTAGGTGAACATAATAATAAGTTTATAAAACAATTAGGATATACAGAAGAGGAAATTTTAAATATGTATAAGAAAAAAATTATTTTTAAAAATTAATTATTTTCTATATCTATTTTTTAAAGATTTATTTTTTGAATAAAACTTTTTTTTCTTACCACTTATTCTTCCAAATTGATTAAGATTATCTATATTACCTTCCAATGAGTATTTTGAATGTGTAAGCGTTATTGATGTTCCAATCAATTTTTCAATTTTTTTAATACTCGGTTTTTGAGGAGGTATAACAAAAGAAATCGCTTTTCCTTCTCTTCCAGCTCTGCCTGTTCTGCCGACTCTATGTACGTAATCATCTAATTGATCAGGAAGATCAAAATTTATAACTACTGAAATATGAACTACATCAATACCTCTTGAAGCTATATCAGTAGCTACTAATATCCTGAATTTCCAATCAGTAAAACCTTTAAGTGATATTTTTCTTTGTGCCTGTGTTCTGTTTGAATGAATTTCAGTGGCTGTATGGCCCATATTACGAATATCTTTTGCTAATTTTTTTGCACCGTATTTTGTTCTGGTAAAAATAAGTATAGAATCATTATGATATTGCTCCAACAATATCTTAAGCAATTGTAATTTGTTACTTTTGGGGATTATAAATGCTTCATGATCTAATTTGTCTGGTGTTGTACCCTGAGGAGTAATTTCAATCGTTTTTGGATCATTCATAAATCTGTAAACTAATTTAGATATAGCTTTAGGCATAGTTGCTGAAAATAACATCATTTGATGTTTGGATGTCACTCCTTCTAATATTTTAGTTATTTCTGGCAAAAACCCTTCATCCAGCATTCTATCTGCTTCATCTAACGTTAAAACATTAATTTTATTTAACTTATACTTTCCCTGGTTAATTAAATCAGCCAATCTACCAGGAGTCGCAATTATAATATCAGGATTATTTTTCAAACTTAATATTTGTCTTTTTTGGGATACTCCACCAATGATGATTGAACAATGCAAATTCCATAATTTTCCTACTTCTCTTATAGCATTCCCTACTTGTATAGCTAGTTCACGCGTAGGAACTAAAATAAGTCCCTGCCCTTTATTTCTGATTACATTTTCAATCATAGGTATACCAAATGCCAATGTTTTACCAGTGCCAGTTTGTGCTATGCCTATAACATTTTTGCCGTTTAAGGCTAAAGGTATAACTTCTTTTTGAATTGGAGTAGGTATAGAAAATTTTAAATAATTTAAACTAGATATAGTTTTTTCATCTATACCTAACTTAATAAAATCGTTCGAATATTTAGTTGTCTGTAACATAATTTTTGACCTCAATGCTCTTAAGGTCACAATTTGACACGAAGAGTTTAAAAATAAATCAGTGATAATTAAAATATAAAAATCCCGAAGATACTATAGTATATAAGGTGTTAATATAATGCAACTATAAAATTGAAAGTAAATAATTTATGACTGAAACAAAAATTCTTGATGGCGGAACAGGTTCTGAAATCAGAAGAAGAGGTTATGATGTACCATCTCATATTGAATCAATCTGGTCTGCACAAGCACTAATAGATAACCCTGAAGTTGTAGAACAAATCCATTATGATTATATACATGCAGGAGCAAACTATATAACCATAAATAATTACGCTTTAACACAGCCAATATTATCAAGAGCCAAAATAAAAAACAAATTAAAAGGGCTAACTTTACTATCAATTGAATTAGCACATAATGCAAAAAAAAGATCCGGCAAAGACGTGAAAATAATAGGATCTCTGCCACCTTTGGAGACAAGTTACAGGGCTGATCTGGTAATTAATGAAAAAGAAATGTATGAAAATTATAAGGAAATTGCATCCATATTAAAAAATAATGTTGATGTTATTATCTGTGAAACTATGTCGAGTAGCATTGAAGCTAAAATAGCATTGAATGCTGCACTTGAAACTAATACAGAATCCTGGATAAGCTGGACTCTCCATGGGAACAGACTCAACGTATTACCAAGCGGAGAAACATTAGAACATGCATTTAACGAATTAAAAGCAATAGAAGCAGACGCATATCTAATAAACTGTTGTGGGGCTAATTTTGTAACAGAAGGAATAAAAACATTAAATAATCTTACTGACAAACCTATCGGAGGTTATGCAAATTCAGTATTAGTAAGAGTATCAAAAAACACAAAAGTAAAAGATGCTACTTATTCAATGGAAAAAAATCCTGAACAAGCTCAAAGAAGTTTAAGTAAGAATATTGATGAATGGGATTATTCATCTGAAGCAAAAAAATGGCTTAAAAATGGAGCTTCAATAATTGGTGGTTGTTGCAGCACCACACCAAATCATATAAAAGAAATTAAAAAAATAACTGACTAATTATTTATGCTTTTTGGGTCTTGGACCATTTATAGCATCCATTAATTTTCTATTCTTATTTAATTCTTCAATTACGGGAGAATATACAACAACAAATGCAACAGCACTACTAAAACCATCCGATAAAATAGCAGAATACATAGAAGAATTTAAAGAGATATTTGCAAAAGAAATCAATTTAAATAAAGAAGTTTAATTTATTGAATGTTATTAAATAAATCTGTCATCATTTCAAAATCTAATTTCCCGGTATTAACATTTCTTGGACTAGGATGATAACACCCGATCAAGTCTATTCCGTTAGGCATTTTATATGACTTTCCATGACCAAAGGGAAATTCTTTGATTTTTAAATCGTCGAATTGTTTGAAATATTTAAGAGTTCCATCAAAAGCTATTTTTCCAAGAGCTACAATAGTTCTAAGCTTCTTTAATAATTCCATCTCTTGATTAAAGTAAGAGAAGCAAGTTTTTAATTCTCCGGCTGTAGGTTTATCTTTTGGTGGAACACATTTTAGCATTGCAGTCATATATGCATTTTTTAATTTAAGACCATCGTCTCTGTAATCAGAATTTATCTGATTAGATAAACCTGTGTAATGCATACATTTCATCAAAAAGTCTGCAGATTTGTCACCTGTAAAAACCCTTCCAGTTCTGTTACCACCATGTGCTGCAGGTGCAAGCCCTACAAATAAAATTTTAGCATTAATGTCCCCATATCCTGGAACTGGTTTACCCCAATATTCTTCATTTATGTATTGCTTTCGTTTTTCCTTTGCTATTTTCTCTCTGAAACTAACAAGCCTTGTGCACTGGGTGCAGGTTATCATATCAGAATAAAATGCTTTAAACTTATTATTATTGACCATTGATTTTAAGATTTTTTACTTAAGTATACAATACCAATAATTAAGAATAAGAAAAATATAGCAAGGAAAGTCATAGTCTCTCCCAGGAATACTACTGAGAAGAAAAAAGTGAAAAATGGTCGGAACAAATCTACCTGACTGACTCTTGCAACACCTCCAATTCCTAAACCTTCATAAAAGAAAAAGAAACCAATCAGATTGTTAAACAAGCATAAGAAAGCGAATAATAATATTGAAACAAATGAATCATTAGCAACCTGTATCAAATGGGTAACATCAAAATTTAATATTGTTAACGGAATTACTAACGGAAGGCTGATAACAAGAGCCCAGCAGATTACTTTCCATCCACTCATAGCTTTTCCTAATATTCCTCCCTGGGCATATCCCATTCCTCCTATCACTACACAAACAAGTAAAGCAAAATCTCCAAAACCTATATTTGTAATACCTAAATCATTAGTGAGTAATCTAAAAACAATAACAGTAATAAATCCAATTACAGCAATTCCCCAAAATTTTGTAGTAGGGTTTTCTTCAGATAATAATCCGGCAAATATTGCTGTAGAAAGTGGGACTGCAGCAAGTACTATCCCTCCATTACCAGCAGGAATAGTCTGCATTGCTATAGCTGTAAAAATTGGAAATGCAAATACAACTCCTATAGCCACAATGATCAGTTTTCTTAAATCAGTTTTACTAGGTAAATTTTCTGTTTTGAACTGACCTTTAAATAAAAGAATCAAAACAGATGCGATTCCGGCTAAAAAACCTCTTCCAAATCCAATCTCAAGAGATGTGAAATCTACCTGTGTAAGATGCCTTGTTATAGGGAGGGTAAGAGAAAAAATAACAACCCCAATAAAACCGAGTAAAAATCCATAATTTTCCCTGGTAAAATACTTATTCACTTATATCACAATGAAGAATATAATTAATTTGGATTATATTATCACATCAAAGGATACAAAGACATGAGAAGTATATTTAATGACATTCCATCCAAAAAATGGATTATGGATAATGAATTAGTTTTTGCAATATTAGATATATATCCTGCTTCTGAAGGCCATACTCTTTTTATACCTAAAAGAGAAATAAAAACATTTTTTGAAATTAATAATGGTGAATTAAAAGCAGTAAAAGATCTGATTAACCAAAGGAAAAATGAAATTTTAAATCAGGATAATAGCGTTGAAGGATTTAATATATTAATTAATAATGGTGCTATAGCAGGACAAACAGTATTTCATCTACATTTCCATTTAATCCCTAGAAGAAAAAATGATTCTTCACAGGAAAACTTCTTCAGTAATCTTGGTAAAGCCAGAAGTTAAAAAGAAACAAAATATATTTAATATAATATTTTGGCTCCGCAGGTAGGATTCGAACCTACGGCCAATCGGTTAACAGCCGACCGCTCTACCACTGAGCTACTGCGGAAAAAAGAAAGTAAAAAAAATTATACCACTTAAAAAAAAGAAAAGAAATTTATGCAGATAGTGTTTTAGATTTACTTTTTGAATTTGTTTTCTTAAATGTAAGATTCCCATTTGAGGAGGTAATATTAATTTTAATACCATCTGAAACTTTGCCTGAAATAATCATAGTTGATATTTCATTTTCAATTTTTCTTTGAATTAAACGTTTCAATGGCCTTGCACCAAATTCTTCATCATAACCTTCAGATATAAGTAATTCTTTTGCAGAGCCACTTAAATGAATTTCAATTCCTTTCTCATCAAGTCTTTTTTGAATATCCTTAATTATCAGATCACAAATTTGTTTTAATTCATCTTTTGATAATTTTTCAAAAACTATAATTTCATCAATTCTGTTAATAAATTCAGGTCTGAAAGATTTTTTTAATACTTTATCTATTGAAGATCTTTGCTTGACAGCTTCCTGATCTGATAAATCCTGTAAAAATCCAAAATTATTACTCATATTATCAGCAGTAATTAAATTACTTGTCATAATGATTATTGTGTTAGTAAAATCTACAGTTCTACCATGACCATCAGTTAATCTTCCGTCATCTAAGATCTGCAAAAGTATGTTAAATACATCTGAATGTGCTTTTTCGATTTCATCAAAAAGTATAACTCTATAAGGTCTTCTTCTTACACTTTCAGTTAATTGTCCACCTTCATCAAATCCGACATATCCAGGAGGGGATCCAATAAGTCTTGATACACTGTGCTTTTCCACATATTCTGACATATCTACTCTGATCATATTTAATTCATCATCAAACATAAATTCCGACAACGCTTTTGCCAGTTCAGTTTTTCCAACTCCTGTGGGTCCCATAAATAAAAAACTTCCAATAGGCTTTGTGGGATCTTTAAGTCCGGCTCTTGATCTTCTTAATGCATCAGAAATTGATTTGACAGCATTATTCTGTCCTATAACTCTTTTATGAAGATATTTTTCAATCTTCATTAATTTTTTTGATTCATCATTCAAGAGATTTGTAACAGGAATTCCTGTCCACGTAGAAACAGTTTTAGCAATATCTTCGGATTGAAGAATAATATTATTATCTACAGGTTTTTCTGTCTGATTTTTTATTTCTTGTTCAAGGATTATTCTTTTTTCTTTTATTTCTGCGGCTAGATTATAATCTTCTGATTTAGATGCATCATATTCCTTGAATTTAAGATCTGCTAATTCATCCTTTTTTACAGAAAGTTCATCATTAATATCAGTATCTTTATTTTCAATCCTTAACCTGGCTGCTGTTTCATCTATAAGATCAACAGCTTTATCCGGTAACAATCGGCCGCTAATATATCTTTGTCCCAGTTTAACTGCAGAATCTAAAGCTTCATTATTAATTTTAATTTTATGATGATCTTCAAGTCTGGTTTTTAATGATTTTAGCATTTCAACCGCAAGTTCTGTACTAGGCTCATTAATTAAAACAGGCTGAAATCTTCTTTCAAGGGCTCCATCTTTTTCTATATATTTTTTATATTCTTCTTCTGTAGTTGCTCCCATACACTGTAATTCACCTCTTGCTAAAGCCGGCTTCATTAAATTACTTGCATCTATAGCACCTTCCGCAGAACCAGCTCCTACAACCGTATGTAATTCATCAATAAATAATATTATGCTTCCATCAGAACTTTTAATTTCATCCATTACACCTTTTAATCTTTCTTCAAATTCGCCTCTAAATTTACTTCCCGCAATTAAAGCTCCCATATCTAAAGATAATATTTTTTTATCTCTTAAAATACGCGGAATATCATTTTTAACTATCTTTTGCGCCAAAGCTTCTGCAATAGCTGTTTTCCCTACACCAGGGCCACCAATTAATACAGGATTATTTTTAGTTCTTCTTATTAATGTCTGTATCACTCGCGATATTTCTTCTTCACGGCCTGCAACCGGATCTAATTTACCCCTTGAAGCTAAATTAGTTAAATCAGTTGTATATCTGTTAAGAGATTGATATTTTTTTTCAGCATTTTCATCTGATACTCTATGACTACCTCTGATTTTTTGTAAAGCTCTGTAAACTTTTTCTATTTCAATATTAAATTCACTAAATAATCTTACAACCAAACTTTGTTGTTCAAGACATAAGCCAATCAGTAAATGTTCAGTACTGATAAAATCATCCTGTAATCTTTTACTTTCAGATTTAGATCTTTCTAGTAAAGCTTCAAGTCTTGGAGATGCATATACCTGTGATGATGGATATCTCATTCCTATAGTAGCTTCCATAGCAGAAACTAATCTGTTTCTTAAAGATTTAACTGCTGTCTTCAATTCTTCAAATATAAGCATTGGAACACCTTTTTCATGTTCAAGCAAAGCCAATAATATATGTTCAGGATCCCATTGGGTATGTTTGTATTTCCACATTAATTCCTGTGACAAATGCAGTACAGCCTGAGCTTCTTTTGTAAAGTCAGATTCTCTAAAAGTCATTGATTATCTCCAAATACAATATATAAAACTTATTATTAATAGCATATGCAATTTTGATTCTTATGTCAATATGTTTCTTGATACAATATGACTCAAGTTTACACGAAGGCAATTATTTATATAGAATAAAGAAATGATAATAGACCTTCACTGCCATTCTAATAATTCTGATGATTCACTGCTTAGCATAGATCAAATAGCAATTAATTCCAAAGAAAAAGGTTTAGATGGAATATGTATCACCGACCATGAATATTTTAACAATGAAGAAGAATTAAATAATATTTCAAAAAAATATGCCATTAAAATTTTCTCCGGAAGTGAAATTAATACTGATATCGGACATATTTTAGTATATGGACTTAAAGAATATAAATTTGGAATGCACAGAATAGAATTCCTTCACAGAGAAGTAACTAATGTAAATGGTGCCATGATATGGGCTCATCCCTATAGAAGAGTTGTTAATGAAAATGAAAAAATGAATACTACTGAATTTAATAACAGAATTAACAATACATCTAAATCAGAAATAATAAATCTGATAAATGCACTTGAAACAAATAATGGCAGGGGTACAGATTTTCAAAATCATTTCTCAAAAAAGCTTGCAGAAAAATGCTCACTTAAAATGATTGGATCAAGTGATTGTCATCTTGGAAAAGATATAGCAACATGGGCAACAAAATTTGAATCAGAAAAAATAAAAACAAATAAAGAGTTAATTCACCAAATAATTAATGGTAATTATTCTCCGGTAATAATAAATAACCCTTAAATTTTATATATTCGGATGAATACTATTCCACTGTGTTGAAGTTTCATATGCTGCTCCAAGGGCACAGATAAGTGGTTCAGTCATTGGATGTCCTATTATTTGTAGTCCGATAGGCATACCAGAAGAACTTAATCCACACGGCAGGGTTAGAGTAGGATATCGATTATAATCAAAAGGTACTGTAAATTTCTGAAATGCTGTCCCTCTAAGATTGTCCATTGGTCCGTAATGAATAGAATCATCTACATAATGTGGAAAATCTATAACGCAGGGCGCAATTAAAACATCAACATTCTTTAATGAATTTGCAATTAATGTATTACTTTGATCTCTTTTGTTACAGGCTTCTATATATTCTTCTTTCGTCACAGAATTGCCTGTTTCAAGCCATCCCCGAAACCATTTACCGTACTCATTTTTACGGGATGGAAAATTTTCAGAATGCGCATATGCTGCTTCAGATGTACACAATGTTCTCCAGTATGGTAAAAATTCTTCCACATCAGGCATTTTTACATCCTGAATCTTCAAATTCAAACCCTGAATATCCTTAAGAGCCTGCCTCACAGCATCTGATATTTCTTTATTAACGCCTTTGCTTGCATAGTTATCGTCATATCCAATTTTTATATTGTTAATATTTATGCCAACCGGATCCTCATCATATAAATCTGTAACTGAAGTGAAATCATTTTTATCAAATCCTTTTATTACTGAAAATATATCCCACGCATCTTTAACTGAACGAGTCATAGGCCCCACATGATCCAACGATTCTGCCAAATCTAAAACCCCATATCTACTCACTCTACCATAAGTAGGTTTTAGTCCCACTACTCCACAGGCAGCTGATGGAAATCGTATAGATCCTCCTGTATCACTTCCTAAAGACCCAGTACAAAGACCTGCTGCAGTAGCAACCCCTGACCCACTAGAAGATGAGCCTGCCCATCTTTCAGTATTCCATGGATTTCTTGGAACCTGCCTGCGAGGATTATATCCACCCATTGCACCTTCAGTTAAATTAAGCTTTCCAAGAAGTATTGCCCCAGCATTTTTTAACTTAGTAATTACTGTAGCATCATATTTTGGAATAAAATTTTCTAAAACTGCTGTACCTCCCATCGTCCTTACTCCTTCTGTATAGCATAAATCTTTTACTGCTATGGGTATCCCATGTAACGGACCAAAGTTTTCAGCAGAAGTTTTGGAAATATCTTCTGCTGTTTTCAAAGCACTTTCTTTCATCAAAGTAGCAAATGACTGGAATTTTGAATCAAGCAAATCAATTCTTTCAAACATATGCTCAGTAACTTCCAAAGGAGTGACTTCATTAGTCTCATATAATTGTTTTATCTGATCAATTGAAAAATAGTGAATTTGATCTTTTATAGTTTCACTCATATGAATACCTCTTAATACAGTTCTATAAATATTCTCTGAAACTATTTGCATAAACAAACAATGCTGGAGTTCCACCAGTATGAATAAATACTAAAGCTTTTGATTTATCAAAATATCCTTTTTTAACAAGGTCGATCATTCCTGCAAATGCCTTCCCTGAATATACAGGATCAAGAATTATTCCTTCTGACCGAGCCAATAATTTTACTGCTTCTATCATTTCTTCAGATGGAATTCCGTATCCTTCCCCAATATAATTATCATTGAAAATAATATCTTCTTCTTCATAAGATAAACCAAGATCATAATATTTAGATGTTTCATTACATAAATCTTTTAATTTTGGTATCACAACCGAAGCATCAGAACTTATTCCCATACCAACAGCATTAATACCTGACTTTTCAACATCAGCACCTAAAATCATTCCAGTCTGTGTTCCTCCACTTCCTGAAGCTGCTACCATACTCCCAATTTCGATTCCCATGTCATTGGCCTGCGATACCATTTCCATCGTCATGGAAATATAACCCAGGCTACCAATATGATTGCTACCGCCTACAGGAATAAAATATGGATTTTTACCCTTATCTTTTAAATCCTGAATAATATTTTCAATGGTATCATCCATTGATAACCTTCCTCCCTTATCTAAAGCCTCACCATCTTCATCTAATAAAACTAATTTAGCTCCCAATAATTCATCAAGAAAAATATTTCCATTGTAATCTTTTGACCATGAAGGCCTTGCAACAATAATACATTCAAGGCCAAATTTTGTGGCTGCTGCTGCAGTCTGCCTGCAATGATTCGACTGAACAGCTCCTGCTGTTATAACAACATCAGCATTTTTATCCAAGGCATCACCAATCAGAAACTCCAGTTTCCTGGATTTATTACCTCCGAATGCCAGCCCGGTACAATCATCTCTTTTTATATATATCTCAGGACCACCCAGTTTCTTTGTAAGATTTTCCAGATGCTCCAACGGAGTTGGGGAATGTATTAATTTAACTCTTGGATATTTAGATAACTGCATATTAATCTCCTTAATTAATTATTTAATATTTTTGAAGCCATGGCATAAATTAAATCTTCTTCTGGAATAGTAGAAGTCTTAAATTTCAAATCATGTTCAAGTAATATATCGCTTAAATTTTTTATTCTATCAAAACTCATTTGTTTTGCTAATTGTATTGTCAAATTAAATACAAATGATGGCACCTGCAGGCTTTTATTAATTTCTGTCATATTCTGCCCTTCCTCAATTCTACTTTTGGCAGAAGCAATTATCCT
>CATLOZ010000036.1 GCA_950054395.1 uncultured Chloroflexota bacterium | reverse complement strand
GAAAAGTCACATGAAGCTATTGAAAAAAAAGTCACTGAGGCACTTGAAGCAGATGCTATTCCAATAGTTCTTGGAGGAGATCATTCAATAACTCTTCCTAGTGCAACAGCAGTTGCTAAAAAATATGGTTACGGAAATGTGGGAATGGTGCATTTTGATGCCCATGCTGACACTGGAGATTCTACTTATGGTGATGTATTAATCAGTCATGGAAGTCCTATGAGACGACTTATTGAAAGTGGGGCAATTCCAGGTAAAAATTTTGTACAGATCGGATTAAGAGGTCCATGGCCTTATCCGAAAAATTTACAATGGATGAAAGATCAGGGAATGAGGTGGCATCTGATGGCTGAAATTGAGAAAAAGGGATTTGATGAGGTGCTTGAAATGGCAATATCAGAAGCTCTAGATGGGCCTGACAAATTATATATATCAGTTGATGTTGATGTAATGGATCCTGCGTTTGCTCCTGGAACAGGTACACCAGAACCTGGTGGTATAACATCACTTGAATTATTAAGAGCAATAAGAGAAATAGTTTTAAGTAAAGGGATGGTAGCTATGGATGTTGTTGAAGTTGCACCTGTATATGATCAGCCGGGTGATATCACAGCACAGGCAGCTCACAGATGTATTTATGAAGCTATATCAGCTTTAGCTAAAAAGAAATTGTAAAGTATGAAGTATGAATCTCAGATAAATAGTTTATTTAATAAAATTGATGATGATTATTTAATAGATTTAATTTGTGAATTTTCAAGAATTAAAAGTGTATGGGATCCTAAAAATGGATTTAGTGAATTAGAAGCCGCATTATGGATAGAGCAAAAATTTAAAGAATTTGGGTTTAAAACTGATTTTCATTATGTGACTGATAAACGACCTAATGTAATTGCTGAATTAAATTATGTTAAAGATTCAAATTTGGAAAATAGAAAAATTCCAACATTATTACTTGAAGGACATACTGATGTAGTTACTGAAGGTGATAGCACACTTTGGTCTGTAGATCCTTTTTCGGCTACAATCAAGAATGGAAGAATTATAGGTAGAGGTGTTAATGATATGAAATCAGGGTTGGTATGTGCATTGTATGCAATGAAACTTATAAAAGATTCTGATATAGAGCTAAATGGAAATTTAATTTGTGCTGCTCTTTGTGATGAAGAAGGTGAGATGATTGGTGTTAAAGATTTTGTTAAATCTGAATATGCTGATCGAATATCTTCTGTAATTGTATGTGAACCAGAAGCAAACAATATATGCGTAGAACAAAAAGGAGTAGCATGGATATCCCTTAAAATATTAGGCAAAATGTCTCATGGTGCTATGCCTTACTCTGGCTTAAATACTTCTTATCCTTTAGCTAATATATTGATAGAATGTGAAAAATTAAATGATCAACTCAAGGAGCATAAATCAATTTATTTAGGATATCCATCCATTACTCCTACTATTATAAATTCACCAGGATTAAATAATGGTATTCCACAAAATAATGTTATGCCTGGCGAATCCGAAATGATATTAGATATGAGATTAACACCTGAAATTAACCTTGAATATATGATGGGTCATTTTGATAATATTATTGAAAATGTAAAATTAAAGTATAATGAGAATAAAATTACATATGAGATTTTGGAGTCACGGCCTCCGGTAAAAGTAGATACAAGTTCAAAAATTGTTAAGGTGTTATCTGACTCCTATAAATTTGTTACCGGTAATCCTCCTGTAATTGCAGGGGTACCAGGGTCAACAGATGGAACAATTATATCCAAGGAAAAAAATATTCCTGTTGTTGTATGTGGCCCAGGAGCAGTAACTGCTCCTCATCAGATTGATGAATTTATAGATATTTTTGAAATAAAAGAAGCAATAAGAATTTATATAGCATCTATTATTAATTATCTAGGAATAAAGCAATGATTGTTAAAATTTTTATCATGGCAGTATTTATTTTATTGTTTGCTTGTTCCATAGATATCGACTCATCAGATTATCCGGAAGAAGTCACTAATGATATGTATAAGTTATGTTTAGTAACTTATAGATATGGATATTGTAAGTGTTATGTTGAAAATTGGCAGAAAAATATTCCTTATGATCGACATGTTATATTAAAGCCTAAAATAGATGAAGGAAAATTGGATGATCCGGAAATTTTAGAACTGTTATTAGATATAGATAAAAATTGCAAAAGATTACCTACTTCTGAGCAAGGATGGTAAATGATTTATAAATATTAATTAAATTAACTGAGAATACTGTGAATTCAGAAGAACTGATTATTTCTATAGTTAGAATTGTGGGTTCTATTCCTGTATTATTTTTCCCATTCTGGGGGAGCATTTTAGCTATATTGGTAGATCTTTCGGATTTGTTTTTAATGGGATTTATAAAATTGGGAGGTGTTTCAAATTATCAGAAATTAGATAAATTTTTAGATTTATTTTATATGAGTTTATTCTTAATTGTATCTTTACGTTGGGATTCCCGTGAAAAATTTATTTCTATAGGTTTATTTGCTTTTAGAATGCTAGGAGTTACGTTGTTTTTTATTTTTAATATTCGAATTATCCTTGTTTTTTTCCCTAATGTTTTTGAGTTTTGGTTTGTATTAATAACAGGTTATAAATATTTTAATCAAAATAAATCGATTTTACCTTCAGTAATATTTAAAATATTATTAATAGCTTTTGTCTTAAAATTATCTCATGAAATTTTTATTCATCATATAAAAACATTAGATAATTACACCGCAATAGAATTTTTAGATATGATTTTTCAAAGAGGTTGATATGTACGACAGAGCATCTTCAGAGTTAATAATTGATAATAAAGATGTAAGGATTATTAGATGGAGTTTTAAAACAAATCAGAGTACTGGATTGCATAAACATGAATATGATTATGTGGTTGTGCCTTGTAAAACCGGACAATTATATATTATTACAGAAAATGAAAATACGATTTCTGATCTAGTGATCCATGAACCTTATCATAGGAAAAAAGGTATCGAGCATGAAGTTGTATATAATGGTAATTCTTGTATGGAGTTTATTGAAATTGAAATTAAATCTTAGATACCTGTAATATCATTTCTAAGCCTATATAATATTTTCTAAGCTAAGAATTTAATCTAAAGGTAGAAAAATGAGAGCACGAGAATTAATAAATTTCAATGGAACTCCTGGCAAATATAATTCAATTACTGATGTTGATGATGTTGAAGTAGGGCATTCTACGATTATTAATGGAAATGGGAAATTGATAGTTGGTAAAGGGCCAATTAGAACTGGCGTTACAGTTATTTTTCCACGAGGAAAATCTAATCCCCATTTACCTGTATTTGCAGCATACGATGTTTTAAATGGTAACGGCGAGATGACAGGAACTATTTGGGTTGAAGAGTCAGGTTTTTTAGAAACCCCAATAGCTATCACAAATACACACAGCGTTGGTGTAGTAAGAGATTCATTAATCCAGTGGATTATGAATAATAATAATTTTAAAGAAACCAGATTTAGTCTACCAGTTATAGCAGAAACATATGATGGAGTATTAAATGATATAAATGGACATCATGTAAAACAAGAACATGTTTTAGAAGCTATATTAAATGCAAACCAATTTCCTGTGTATGAAGGTAATATTGGAGGAGGTACTGGTATGATTTGCCATCAATTCAAAGGCGGAATCGGTACTTCATCTAGGCAAATAAATATTAATGATAATACTTATACTGTTGGTACTTTAGTACAAGCTAATTATGGTAAAAGAGAAAGGTTAACAATTAACGGATTAAATGTTGGGAAAGCACTTTTGACCCAATTTCCTGAGATTAATTCTAATTATATTCCAGGAGATGGATCAATAATTGTTATAATTGCAACTAATGCACCTCTTTTACCCCATCAACTTAAAAAATTAGCTAAAAGATCAAGTTTAGGGATAGGTAATGTAGGAGGTATTGGAGCTAATGGCTCAGGTGATATTTTTCTTGCTTTTTCTACCTCAAATATTCACGCATTTAGTAGAAAAAATATATCTGATATTCAAATGATAAGTAATGATATGATTGACCCTTTACTCCAATCAGTAATTGAAAGTACCGAAGAGTCAATTGTAAATAGTCTTTTTGCAGCTGAAACTATGACAGGTATAAATAATAATAAAGTTTATGAATTACCTATTAATCGTTTAAAAGAATTACTAAATTAACTATTTTCTTTAGAAATATTATTTGTTAAATAAATTAATGGGACAGATGTTATTGTTACTAGTTCTTTAATAACCACATTACTTATCAATATAGACATTAATATGCTGTTTGGCATAGTTCCGTAAAATGCTATAAGGCAAAATATAATGCTATCGATAATTAGGGCAACGGTATTACTTGATATAACTCTTCCCCATATCATTTTATTTTTGAATTTTTTCGTCCATGCAGAATAAATTTCAGTGTCTATAAATTCTGATATAATTTCTGCGCATATAGAGGCAATTACCAACCTCCATATTGGGCTTAGTACAGAAGTAAATTCATTTTGAGGCCCTATTTCTAAATCAGCTGGTAAAATCCCAATTATATAAAAAAATAATGCCATTAATAGATTTAGAAAACCTGATTGTATGATTACTATTTGACTTGTTTTTTTATCAGATAATCTATGTATTAAATCTCTTATTGTAAAAGTAAAAGGGTACAGGAAAGTTCCACCATCAATGCTATATCCAAATAATTTAATAATTTTTAAAGATCCGATATCTGAAAAGATTTGTAGTGCAAAATAAAAACCTATTGTGATGAAAGTTAAATTATAATTATTTTCTTTTTTTATATTCATATGAGATTAATTATTTTTGTTTATTGTATATTATAAATATTGATATTTAATACTAATTAATTAATTTGTTTAATTACTAATTGGAGAATTTAATGAAAGCAGTTTTACTTGAAGAGCATGGAGATGTATTTGTAATTAAAGATATACCTGAGCCAATATGCGGAGATAATCAAGTTATCGTAAAAGTTAAAGCTTGTAGTATTAATCATCTAGATATTTTTGTTCGAAAGGGGATGCCAGGACATCCTATTAAATTACCTATAATTCCAGGAGGAGATGCAAGCGGTGAGGTTATACAAATTGGTTCAAAAGTTGCTTCAAAATGGCTAGGTAAAAGAGTTCTTATAGATCCTAATATTGTTCTTGAAAGTGGTAGAGTAGGAATTATGGGAGAAGATACTGACGGTGTTTTGCGGGAAAAAGTTGCTGTGGAGGAATCAAGGTTATTAGAATTGGATGATAAGATTGATTTTAATTCTGCTGCGTGTTTACCTATAGCATATGGAGCAGCATGGAGAATGTTGATTACAAATGGCAACATTAAACCGGGTGAACAAGTTTTAATTTTAGGCGCTTCTGGAGGGGTTGGGAATGCATGTGTACAAATAGCACGTATGAAAGGATGCTTTGTAATTGCAGCTACAAGTTCAGATGAAAAAGGGGATAAGTTAAAAAAGTTGGGTGCAGATATGATTATTAATTATAACGACGAACCAGAATTTCACAGAACTGTTAGGTCTTTAACAGGTGATGGTGTTGATGTTGCTGTAAATTATACTGGAGGAGATACCTGGGTTAGGACTTTAAAATGTATGAAGACCGGAGGCAGAATATTGACTTGTGGTGCAACTGCCGGATTTGATCCAAAGACAGATATACGATTTATTTGGAGAAAAGAAATAAAAATTCAAGGTTCAAATAGTTGGACTAAAGAAGATATACAACTTTTACTAGATAACGTACTTGAAGGAAAAATTATTCCGGTTATACATAAAGTAATTCCATTTGAACAAATCAATACTGCTCATCCAATAATAGAAAATAGAGAAATGTTTGGTAAAGTTATAATTTCGTTTCAGGATTGATTTTGAATAAATTTGGTTATTATTTATCTGATGTTTTTACAGAAAATTTTAAACTCATTAAATATTTTTCTAAATTTCATTTATGGGTTTTAAGAATATCTAAATATACTTTTCTTAATTCTTTGATTGGTATCCCTGTATTAGTTTTAATCACAAAAGGAAGATCATCAGGCAAGGAAAGATATGCGCCCCTTACTTATTTCCCAGATGAAAATAGTTTTATGATTGTAGCTTCCAATGGAGGGAATAAAAACCCACCTAATTGGTATAGGAATATGATTAAACAAAATTCAGTAAAAGTTGTAATTAATAATAAAAATTACAAATGTAAATATAATGTTTTGGAATCTGAAGAGAGAGAAATCGCCTGGATTAAAATAAATAAGATTTATTCTAAATATTCTGAATATGAAGAGATTTCAGGCAGGATTATCCCCGTTATAAAATTAACCCCTGTTAATTAATATCAGAATATAATATTTCATGTAATTCTTTTTTGTAATTATGATATCCAAATGGAATTAATTGAGTAAAAAATGTGAATACCATTTTATTTATTTGATCTATCCAAACTATTGTATTTGATGATCCTGCCCAGCTTAATATATATTTTGGAGTTTTTTGGGGTACAGTATTTGGATTTTCTATTGTTGAAAACCCATAAGAAAACCCTGTCCCTGGTCCAGCAAATGTAAAATCATAAAAATTCAATTTATCAGTTAGATATTCCATTTCATGTTTCAATTGATTATTTTTCATTTTTGAAAGTGTATTGTTATTAATCAAAGATACTTTTGGATCTAATATGTGATTGCAAAATTTAATATAATCCTGAGGAGTTGAAATTATCCCCCCTCCTCCAGATAAAAATTTGTGTTCCCGGATGATTTGATCAGTGCCATTTATAAGTTTAAATCCACTTGGAAGTGATAATTTGAATGTTGGAATTAAGTTTTTTAAATTAATCGACGGAAAATAAGTATTATTCATATCAAGAGGTGTAAATAATTCACTATTATAGATTTCACTTAATGGTTGCTTACATATTAATTCTAGTAATACACCTAGTAGATCTGTAGATAAACTATAATTCCATCTTGTACCTGGCTGGTAAGCCAGAGGTAAAGATGTTATGTCATTTACAAAATCAGATGAAGTATAAGATGAGCGTTGGATATTTTTTAAAATTTCTTTTTCTCTATATATACTGTCGGTTTCAGTATTTCCTCTTAAAATCGATTGGTTTGATTTATTGAATCCATAAGTTAACCCTGAAGTATGCGTTAATAAATGTTCAAATGTAATGGGGGTATTTATATTTATTAATTTTTCATTGATTAGTACTTTTGCTTTTTTGAATTTAGGGATAAATGTACTTATAGGCTCTTTTACACTAATATTGTTTTTTTCTAGAACAATTAAACTAACCAATGAAGTAATAGGTTTAGTTAAAGAGTGTATTCGATAAAGTTTATTATTTTTATATTTTTCATCCTGAGTATAGATTTTATATTTGTAAATATTTTTGTTTTCTTTTGAAATACTGATTTCCCCAAAAGGGATTCTGTTATTTAGTACAGATTGTTCTAACCAATTATTAAGTTGGTTTTCTTTATTTTGATCTAGCATTTTATTGTTTTTTGATTGGTTGGATTTTATTTTTTGTTATAAAAAGTATCAAATATATTAATGCAAACATATATATAGCTATTGATAAATAAGCCCTGATTGAAGTATCAGTAATAATAAGTTGAACAAAAAATATTATTAGTAATAATACAGGCATTTGCAATTTGAATTTCCCCCATAAAATCATACTTATTTGTAGTAAAGCGAAAGCAGAAGTTAATAAAAATTCAACTCCCTGGGTATCATTTAGCGGGAAACTTATTAAAGATGATGTTGCAAAAGAAAAAATTGCACCCATACTTCCAATTAATAATGACATCTGATTAGCTTGTGAGGAAAGAATTATCGATATAGATTCAAGCGATCTTCCTTTCATTGCAAATAATGAAGCTATAATAATTTCAGGACTTTCAGATGCAAGAGGGGCTAGCCATTGAATTAAATAATATTCATCTATCCCGAATTTACCTCCAATATGTATTAAAGATTCCACGAAAGGATGGGATACGATAAATATTGTTACAGCAGAAAATATGATTAATAAAATATTGGTTGTTATTCTTGTTAATTTTGGTAAATTAGCAAGATACTCACTTGTACCAATAAATTCTGATTCAGTCGATTCTTTTTTTGATGTAATAAATAAATAAATTAGATAAATGATTATTAATATAAAGGAAATAAATATTGGTTGAAATTTAATAATTGAAACAATAATCATTGAAATTGCCCCAATTCCAAGGACAAGCAATTCAAGCTTATTATTATTTTTTATATTTAGCGATTGATTGTTTTTTAGCATATTTATTAGCATAATTAATGGCCATCCAAGTCCAGCTAACAATCTGTTTGCTCCTGTAACATTTGCAGAGACATAACCAACTCTGTTAGTGAAAACAAAATTATTTAATTTGTATGACTGGCCTGCTGTATATGCTAATACAGTTTCTATCGCATATTCAGGAAGAACAGCTATTAATGCAATTATTGCTATGACAAAAGAGCCAGAAATATCTCTTTCACTCGATTCAGCAGCCCATGAAATAATTAATGCTGCTGAAAAAATAGAGCATCCATATGCTATAGGTAATAAGATTTCAGGTAATAAGCTATGTTGAGATTTTACAATAATTCCTACTATGGCAATTATTAAATTGATTGTAATAATGGATATTGGTTTATATTGTATTATTTTGTTATTAACCATTTTATTTTGCATTGTGATTTAATCTTACATTAACAATAATACAAAAATCATGAAAAAAATATTAATTGTGGGATTAGATGGTTTGCAGATGAATCAGATAAATCATTTACAAACTCCCAATTTGAATAAATTTAAAAATAATGGTTTTAGTTTTGAAAATCATCATTCAACTTTTCCCACTGTAACAAGGAGTAATGCTGCTAGTATTGTTACTGGCGTTAATCCAGGGACTCATGGCATAGTTGGAAATACCATGGTGTTTAGAGATTATGATTCAGAAATTATCCTTCCGGTTTTATATTCGGAGATGCTGGATTTATACAATCGTACAGGTGAAATTTTATTAGTTCCTTCTTTGTCTGAGATTTTATCAGATAATGGTTTGAGTTTTATGGTATTAAATTCAGGAACAAGTGGTAATGCCATTATTCAAAACACTGAAATAATTAAAAACAAGCAAACTACTATACACAGAGATATAAATTTAGATAAAAATGTATATTCTAATTTACCTGATAGTATTCATGAATGGCCTGAGCAAAATATCCCTGATTATGATTCCACTAATCATATTATAAATATTTTAAGTGATTTAGAGGAAGGCAATTTATCTGATGTTAGTATTATATGGTTTAACGAACCAGATAAAAGCCAACATAATTTCGGATTAAATGTAGAAGAAAGTAATAAAGCTTTAAAGCATGTAGATAATTTGTTTGGGAAGATTATAGAATTTTTGGATCAAAATTCATTAGATCCAACTATAATGCTGGTTTCTGATCATGGATATTCAAGGATTACCGAGGTTATAGATATTCAAAAAGAATTACAGGCAAATTTTCCTGGTTATTTGTTTCCAGAAAATGGGGGTTCATTTTTAGTTTATACAAAAAAAGATCAAATATTTGATCCAATTTTGATTCATGAGATAATTTCAAAACCATGGGCAGGACCAATTGTTGCCGGAAGTAATAAAATTAGTATTAATGGTATTCACAATTATGATCTTTTTGCTCAATCAGGTAAAAGAAATCCAGACTTGTTTGTTTCAATGAATTGGGAAAAATTACATAATTTAAAGAATATTGAAGGACAAGTATATTCTACCAGTTTGAAAAAAGGTTTAGGTAATCATGGATCTATGAGTCCCCAGGAGATACATAATTCACTTGTAATTGGAGGTAAAGAAATCAAGGTTGATCAAGGAACTTTTTTACCTTCTAGTAATATTGATATTTTACCAACAATATTAACTTTGCTTGATATAAGTATACCTAAGCATCTGGAGGGCAGGGTATTATTTGAATGTTTAGATAATAATTCAAGTAATATTAATGATGAATTTGAAAAATTAAATTTTCCTTTGACTACACGCTTACACAATGGAGAATACATACAGAATATTCATTTATCAATATATAAGAATTTTAAATATTTAGATTTTGCGACTGTTGAAAAATAAAGTGCAATATAAAAGTAATCACAAAATTATCATTGGAGGAAAAATATGTCATTTGTAAAAACAGATATACAGGGGCAAATTATGATTATCAAACTTAATCGACCTGAAAGATTAAATGCTCTTAGTAAAGTCATAAGAGAAGGCATGGCCGATGCATTTAACCAATTTAAAAATGACAAAGATTTAGAAGTGGCTATTCTTACAGGAGAAGGAAGAGGATTCTGTGCAGGAGAAGATATGAAAGAATCATTAGAAATTGGAGAATTAGCTTCTGCCCCAGGAAAAGGGGATGATAATGCAGATCCTTTCATGAATGGAGAATTAGATAAACCTGTTATAGGAGCTATAAATGGTTATGCAATGGGCGGTGGATTTATGCTTGTTGAGAAGACAGATCTAAGAATAGCTGTAAAAGAAGCTATTTTTGAAATGTCAGAAGCAAAAAGATGGTTGTTAGGCGGTTATAATCATGGTCATTATGCCAATTTACCGCATCCAATTGCAACTGAAATGGCATTAGGGTTTAGGTTTACAGCTGAAAGATTATATCAGGTGGGATTTATTAACAGATTAGTAGAAAAAGAAGAATTAATGCCCAGTGCATTAGATATGGCTGAACATTTACTTTCATTACCTCCGGCATCTAGAGTGAACACGATATATATGATGAGAGAAATGGCTCCAAAAATTTCAGGTAATTATTTAGAATTGGCAGATGAACTGCATTCACATGGTGATCTAGAAGATAGAATGGAATCTAGAAGAGCTTTTGCTGAAAAAAGAAAACCTAATTTTAAAGGTTGGTTAAATCCTGAGGATAGATATAATACTCCAAAATTAAAAAACTAATCTGTGAGGAAATAATATGAATAATCACGGCCCATTAGCTGGAATTAAAGCAATTACATGTTCTACAGCACAGGCTGGAACAGTTCCTTATATGCTTATGGCAGATATGGGAGCTGAAATAATTAAAATAGAACTTCCTGGTAAAGGAGATGGTAGCAGGAAAGCTGGTGAAGTGAATAATGGTGTCAGTTCATTTTTTGAAACGAATAATCGTGGTGTTAAAAGTTTCACATTGAATTTAAAGAATGAACAAGGAAAAGAAATTTTGTATAAACTTGTTAAGAACGCCGATATTTTCGGTCAAAATTTTAGTCCTGGAGCTGCAGAAAGAAATGGCTTTGGTTATGATACTTTAAAAAAAATAAACCCATCAATCGTATATGCATCTGTATCTGCATATGGCCCTGATGGTCCAAGCTCTGATTTGCCAGGAACTGATGCAGTAGGGCAGGCTATAGGTGGTGTCACTGAAGCTTTTTCAATTCCAGGCCAACAAATGAGAACGGGTGTAGCTTCAGTAGCAGACGAAGCTTGTGGAATAATAACTTTAAGTGGAATTTTAGCTGCATTAATACATGCAAAAAATACAGGGCAAGGGCAAAAAATAGAAACTTCTTTAATTGGTAGCGCATTTAGGTTGATGGGGTGGACTATGACTACTGCTATGTGGAGAAATACACCTCCAATAACTGGTGCAAGAATTAATGGGTCTAAAAAGAGAGCAGGTATAGCTGCTTGTTTTAATGATATTGATGGCAAACCATTAGCAATTCAATTAGATCCAGATCAATGGAAACCAGCTTTGGAAATTTTAGGTTTTTACGACAATTTAGTAAAAAAAGGTTTGGAAGATTTAGGTTTGGCTTTTGAATCAGAAGAAAAGAAAAATAAAATTTTATTTGAACTTTCAAAAATGTTTGCAACAAAGAAACGTTCTGTTTGGATAAAAATTTTAAGAGATTCTAGAATGGTTACAGCCCCGGTAAATAGTATGATTGAAGCATCTAATGATCTAGATATAATTGCTAATAATTATGTTTCCGAAATTTATCATCCTGATCTTGGTCATAATATTAAAATTCATGGGACTCCGTGGAAGTTTTCTGAAACCCCATCAATTTTAGGATTCGCTCCTAAATTGGGTGAAAATAATAAAGAAATTCTTTTAGATCTAGGCTTTGATACAAATCAAATAGATCAATTAATAAAAGATGAAATAATTTAAGTCATATAATTTTACTCTAGAAATAGAAGAGAGAAATAATGAATAATATAAAATATGGATTAAATTCTAATGTTTCAACATTGAAAACAGTGTTACTCAAGAATCCTCAAGCTGCTTTTAAATCTCAAAAAACAATTGATTTACAATGGCAAGATTTGAATTTTATTGATAAACCAGATTTCAAAAAATCGGTAACGCAGTATGAAAACTTTATTGATATATTAAATGATAATAATGTAGAAATTTTATATATCCCTGAAGATGAAATAACATCTTTGGATTCTATTTATACCCATGATCCGATTTTTATGACACCAAATGGAGCTGTTATAGGAAATATGGGCAAAACACAACGAAAACCTGAAACTATAATGATGAAAAATTATTTGAATGAAATAGGTGTTCCTATATTGGGTGAAATAATTAATGATGCTACTCTTGAAGGAGGGGATGTAATTTGGATTGATGAAAAAACTGTAACTGCAGGTTTAACTTATAGAACAAATAATAAAGGCATAGATCAATTAAGAAAAATTTTATCTACAATTTCAATTGAAGTTATTAGTGTAGATTTGCCCCATTGGAATGGTCCGGTGGATGTTTTACATTTGATGTCTTTAATAAGTCCATTAAATGAAAATTTGTTTTTGATTTATAAAAAGTTATTACCTATTAGTTTACTGAAATTATTAAAGAAATTAGATATTAAAACAATATCCATAGCTGATGAGGATTATGATAGTTTGGGTTGTAATGTTTTACCCTTGTCAACTACTAAATGCCTGATCACAAGTGGTAATAATAAAACTTGCAAAATTATAGAAGAAAACGGAATTGAAGTAATAGAATTTCAAGCCAGTGAAATATGCTATAAAGGATCCGGAGGTCCTACATGTTTAACAAGGCCAATTTATAGGAAATAATCAATTTCTTGGATCAATAGGTGTTTGTATGGCATTAGTATTATTTTCCTCAAATGATTGACTATATGACAGTAGGTCGTATTCATTATTACATTCTGTAATAAATTGTATTCCTATAGGTAATCCGTCTTCAGTAAATGAAGCTGGTAAAGATACACAAGGTGAAGAAGTCAGTGTTATTGAATGTGTGTAATATAACCATGTTATATAATCATCAAATTTAACACCTTCAACTTCATCTAAATATCTGATTTCAACATCAAATGGAGGAACCATAACTGTTGGGCAAACAAGCAGATCATATTTATTGAAAAATTCAGCAGTATTATTAAAAAGTTTTGCTCTTAATAATTCTGCCTTAGCAATTTCTTCGCCAGTTAATTTTAATCCTGCTTCTATGTTCCAAATAATTTCTGGTTTAAGTTCGTTTCTGTGATTGGTTAATCTTTCCGCCTGAGCGGCAAATTTCAATGATCTTAAAACCCTGATTATATGATGAGCATCACTTAAATCTATGCAATCTTCAATTAATTCTGATCCCATAGACTCAAAAACTTTTAGTGACTTTTCAAGACTATCT
>CATLOZ010000035.1 GCA_950054395.1 uncultured Chloroflexota bacterium | reverse complement strand
AAAGACACTCCAGACAAGAACGAATATAGAAGGGTCGAGTATAATATTCCTGTAGATATTGCAAAAATAGCAAAATCAAATTCTGTAAATTCTTTTGTTTATGTATCGTCCATAGGAGCTAGCCCAAACAGCTCAAGTTCTTATTTAAAAAACAAAGGTCAAGTAGAAGAAGAGTTAACCAATCTAAATTTTCCCAAGCTTGCAATAATCCGCCCTTCAGGTTTACTTGGAAACAGAAAAGCTTTTAGATTGGGTGAACATATTGGTATATTTGTGGTGGAAGTTCTATCTATATTTTTTTTAGGAAGTTTAAAAAAATATAAGCCTATCCAAGCTCAAAATGTTGCAAAAGCAATGGTGAGTATTGCTCAAAACCATGATCAAAAAACAGTTTTTGAGTCGAACGAATTAAATGAAATTGGTAAGATAATTTAATGAAAAAGCTTTTATGGATCTTGGTTCTGGGTTTAAATCAACTGATTATAAAAATTCTAATTAAATCCAATAATTAAGAAAAAAGCTGTTTTAGAAATGAAGACAATATAATCAAAATAAAAAATATAGTTTTAATTTCTAAGAGACTTCCACCAATGAGTTATTGGCAAATTAATTAAGTCAAATACCTCTCCAATCATTGGAGTGGCAATATTAACTTTTTGTTTTTTAGCTTCATCAGTGACACGAATTATTGGCTCATCCCAAGGATGTATAGCTAAATCAAATTTACCCCAATGAATTGGAAAAAGAACTTTTGCATTTAAGTCGATAGTCGCCTGAACAACTTCATCTGGAAACATATGAATTTTTGACCAGTTAGCGCTGTAAGCTCCATTCTCAATAAAGGCGATATCAAAAGGACCATACATACCCCCAAGCTCTTTAAATGTTTTTGAGTATCCACCATCACCACTAAAAAAAACCTTCATTGTGCTAGAGTTTATAATCCACGAACCCCACAAGGTTTCATTTCCATCTGACAACCCCCTACCACTAAAATGTTGTGCTGGTGTTAATATAAATTTAATTCCTTTATAATTTTCACTGTCATGCCAATCTAATTCACTAATTTTATTTTTATCAACTCCCCAGCTTTCTAGATGAGCTTTAATTCCAAGAGGAACAAAGAAACGATCAACTTTTTTTGAAAGATCTTTTATTGCTCTCGTATCTAGATGATCATAATGATCGTGCGAAATAACAACCACATTAACCTTAGGTAAATCATCAATAATTATAGGATTCTCTATTGAAAATGGTTTTCCAAAAATAGGTAATGGAGAAGCTCTATTAAAAACAGGATCTGTCATAACGATTAAGCCACCTGTATTCATCAAAAGAGTTGAATGCCCCAGCCAAATAAACTTACCCTCTGTTAAATTTTTGATTTGAAATTTTATTGATGGAAGAGATTTTAATGGGTTCTTGTCTTTGGCAGGAGAAATCCAATCCATTAAAGTAGCTCTTTTCTCATTAGGGCGTGTACTTGCATCATTTGTATTTACAGGTACAGGGTTTAAATTTACAAATTTACCGTTAATAAAGTTTTTTGAATTTTGAATAATCTTTTTACTATCTCCGTCAGGAAAAGCTCCAAACTGAGATGAAGTTTTAATAAATATAAATATAGCCAAAGCAATAAGAGCCAAGATAATGACGATAAATATAAGAGTTTTAAAAATAATTCTCATTATTGCTTTTTGTTAAGTTAAATTACTTCTAACTAATAAAAAATTTTAACCAAGTAAATACTTCATTATATAAAATGGCTATTGGCGGAATATATGATCAGATTGGAGGAGGTTTCCACAGATATTCAGTAGATGCTAAATGGCTGGTTCCACATTTTGAAAAAATGTTATATGACAATGCATTTTTAGCTAAAACTTATTCAATGGCGCATGGTATTTATTCTGATACCTGGATGAAATTTATATCTGAAGATATTTTAGATTATTTAATTACTCAAATGTCTGATAAATCCAAAGGTTTCTATGTCTCTGAAGATGCAGATTCCGAAGGAGAAGAAGGTAAATATTATGTATGGGAATATGATGAATTAAGAAAAATATTTAATGATACAGAATTTCAGATAGCAAACAATTTATTTGACTTTAATACCAAGGGAAATTTTGAAGGAAAAAATATTTTGACTGGAGGATTTGCAAAAGTAAATAAATCTAAAAGCGATTTTGGTATTGAAGAATATAATAACATCAGATCAATATTATTTAGTTTTAGAGAAAAAAGACCCCCACCATTTAAAGATAAGAAAATCATAACATCTTGGAATGGGATGACAATTACAGCTTTAATGCAGAATTATTTTTTATCTTTTGATGAAAAATATTTAAACAAATCAATTGATGTTGCAACATATATTAATTCTTTTATTACTGAAAATAATGAATTACCGAGATATATTATTAATTCCAAACCATTTTATTCCCCTACCCTTGAAGATTATGCATATTTTATAGAAGCATTATTTAAATTACATCAGGGGACTTTGGATTTTAAATGGTTAGATATAGCAATCAATTTGACTGACCAAGTTATTGAATCTTATTGGGATTCGGAAACTGCATTTTTATACGATAGTAGCATTGACGTTAAAGATTTATTTATAAGACCAAAATCTTTATACGATAATCCATATACTAGCTCCGCATCTAAAATGACAGAATTTTTATATTTATTAGGTTCTATTACAGATAATTTAAAATATTTAAATATTGTTGATAACTTGATTGAGAATATGACTCCATATATGAATAAAGTACCAATACATACATTGTCTTGGGCAAAATTAACTGATTTACGCAAATATGATAAATTAGATCATCTTGTAATAATTCATGATGAAAAGAATCTAAAAGAGTTAGTTACCAAATTAAATTCAGAAAGATCATCTGACTTAATATATTTTGCCAAATCATATAAGACAAAAACTAATTTGGATATTTTTTATAATAAGGTATTAACAGATGATAAAACAACATTTTATCTCTGTAGATCCTATACTTGTAAAATGCCAACTAATTCTATAAATGATATTAATAATCAAATAAAAGATTTAAGCTCTTTATCTGATTGAATCTTTTAAATTTCCTAAATTAACATTTGCTTTATTATCTGTTGCCCAAGTAAAGTCTTTCTCAAACCCTTTTGCCTGAGAGTCATAATATTCCCATTCTTCATCAGTTAAATCTTTATCAGTAATTATTAAAGTTAAAATATTAAAAGATTTTTGAGAATTAAGATCATTAGGGACCCTTGGTCCTAATTTATCTATTATGTCAGATATTTTTACGATTTTTTTTTGCATACCATTTTATATCTACCATGAAATCTTTTGCTGTAGCTTCTATATTTTTAAAAAGTATTATGTCTTCAACTTGCTCTGGAGGAATAAGTCCCATTAAATAAAGCTCAAGGTCGCTATATTTAATTGAATTACCATCATTTGCATTTGTTAATTTTCTGTTATTTTACTCCCAATTGAAAGCATCACCAGGTTCAGAAGGTAACGCGTACCCTCCTGATAATCCTGCAGGAGAACCGTCTGCTCTATGGCATGCTGATCCTTCCATTGTACTATTTTTAAACATAATAGCATTCATTCCACCTGCGACTTTTTGAATGCTAGAAGTTTTATGTCCGAGTGAATTCAATTTGTTTATTGATTCATTTGGAAATTCGTATTCTAATTCTAAGATATCGCCATCAGTCCAAATTCTTGGAGATTCTACTGCAGATTGTAAATTGAACTTATTATCTATTATTGCAAGTATTGCCTGGCATACAGATCCGAAGATTTTACGGCCACCAGGAGTTCCTAGTGCAACAAACGGTTTGTTATCTTTAGATATTATTGTTGGAGTCATTGATGACAAACTACGTTTGTATGGTTGAATTGAATTAGCATTTCCATGATGAGGATCAAATAGTAGCATACAATTATTTAACATCATTCCTGTCCCTTCGACTGCTACTTTACTTCCAAATGCATTATTTATTGTTTGTGTCATAGATACAATGTTGCCTTCATTGTCTGCAACATTGAAGTGAGTTGTATTATTACTATCATTATCTAGGAAATTATTTGTGTATTTGTATGATTGAGCTTTATTTAGATTTATTTCATTAGCTCTTTCTAAAGCGTATTTTTTAGATATAAGTCCATTTGTAGGAATTTTTACATATTCTGGGTCTCCTATATATTTGTATCTATCAGCAAATACTATTTTGAAAACTTCAGAAATTATATGAATTCTCTCAGAATCAAAAATATTATATTTTTCAATGTTGAAGTTTTCTAAAATATTAAGCATTTGAATAAGACATATTCCACCACTGCTAACAGGCCCTACAGAATTGATTTTATAACCTTTATAATTTCCTACTATAGGTTCTCTGTAAAATATCTTTTGGCGTTTTAGATCATCTAATGTAATTAATCCCCCATTTTTTTTCATTTCATCTTCTATATGTTTTCCTAGATCTCCTTCATGTAAATAAGCTGCGCCATATTTTGCTATTCCTTCTAATGTTAATGCGTAATTAGAATTTTTGATTATTTCTCCTTTTTCTGGTGCTCTTCCGTTTGGAAGATATATATTTGCACTTTCTTTATAATTCGATAATTCGGCAATATTATCTTTTATAATATCTGATAAATAATCAGTTACCCTGAAACCGTTTCTTGCAATATTTATAGATGGTTGAATAATTTCCTCAAGAGGGAAATTGCCATATTTTTCTATTAAATGAGTCCATGCAAGTAAATTGCCGGGTGTCCCTGCAGAAAGATATCCGTTTTGATTTAATTGATCTTCAACATCAAAATATTGGGGAAGATCATTACTTATTGGTTTATACATTGTTTCATACGCTTCGCCTGGAGCAGATCCGTAACCATCTATTGTAGAAAAGCCTTTATTAGGTCTGAAAAAATTTGTAAATCCTGCTCCAAAAGGACCTACCATCATAGGTTCTACCACTGATAGTGCAAATGCAGTTCCGACTGCTGAATCAAAAGCATTCCCTCCAGAGGCAAGAATAGATATTCCTACAGATGATGCAACAGGATGGTTAGATGTAACAACGCCTTGTGACGCAGATAATGATTGTTTTCGAGTAATTAAATCCATTGAATTGAAATATAATAATTAAAATATTTTATAAAAGATTAGATAACAATAGATGGATATAAGTCAATCTCTAAATAAAAAAATTATTGACATAGTTGGAAAGGATTTTGTTTTTGCTGATAAACAAGATATGGTTGTTTATGAAAGTGATGGTACCCATGATAAAGGAATGCCAGATTTTGTAGTTTTGCCAAGAACTACAGAAGAAGTTGCAAAACTTGTTTTATTGGCAAATGAATTTGAATTACCAATTATAGCCCGGGGTTCCGGGACAGGATTAAGCGGTGGAGCAGTCCCAGTACATGGAGGTTTGGTAATATCTTTAAATAGAATGAATACAATAATTGATATTGATGTTGATTCTTCAACAGCAACAGTTGAAGCAGGTGTTATAAATCTTGAAATAAGTAATAAAGCTTCAGAATATGGGTTGTTTTATGCTCCGGATCCTTCAAGTCAACATGCATGTACCATAGGAGGGAATATTGCTGAAAATTCCGGAGGGCCACATTGCCTAGCATACGGAGTGACAACTAACCATGTATTAGCTATTGAGGTTGTTCTTCCAGATGGTGAAATCACATGGTTTGGTGATTTTAACAAGGAAGTACCAGGAGTAGATTTTAGAGGATTGTTTATAGGCTCTGAAGGAACATTTGGTATATGTACTAAAGTAGTTGTTAAACTTTTACAAAAACCTCAGGATGTTAAAACTATGCTAATAGCATTTAGTAGTATCCAGGATGCAGCTAATGCAACTACAGCTATAATTGGTGCTGGAATAATCCCGGCAGCTATTGAAATGATGGATAAAACAGCTTCAGATGCAGCTGAAGAAGCGACAAATGCAGGTATTCCTAAAAATTCTGGTGCAGTTTTACTGATAGAAATTGAAGGTTTTGAAAGCGATATTAATGATCAGGGAAAATTGATATCTGATGTAATATATGAATTTAACCCTGTAGATATCAAAATTGCAAAAAATGATCAGGAACGTGATTTGTTTTGGAAAGCTAGAAAAGGAGTATTAGGTGCTTTAGGCAGGATTGCTCCAAATTATTTTTTGGTAGACGGAACGGTACCCAGAACAAAATTATCTGCTGTATTATCTGAAGTGAGTACTTTGGCTAAAAAGTATAATCTTATTGTTGCAAATGTATTACACGCAGGCGACGGGAATTTACATCCTTGTATACTTTTTGATCAACAAACTCCGGGTGATACTGATAAAGCCTTGAAATTAGGTGGAGATATATTAAAAGTATGTGTTGAAAATGGAGGAGTTTTGAGTGGAGAACATGGTATTGGGTATGAAAAACGCGATTATATGCCATTGTTATTTTCAGAAATTGATCTTAATAATATGAAAATATTAAAAAATATTTTTGATCCTGATGGTTTATTTAATCCAGGCAAAATATTTCCTGTAGAGTGAGTTTGAATTGAAAATTATAAATGATCATAGAATTATTAATACTAACTATCCTCATAATAAAAATGAATTTTCAAAAGTTGTTAAAAAACTTTATAAAGACAACCAAAAGATGATTATTTTGGGTGGAGGAACTAAAGCTAAGTATGGAAATCCTATTGATAGTCCATCACATACTGTGTTTACTTCTGAATTAAATAAAGTTATTGATTATAACCCCTCTGATTTAACTGTTACTGTTGAATCCGGGATGAAAGTTGAATTTCTTATGAATCTATTGTCTGAAAATAATCAATATTTGGGATATATATTACCTAATAAAAAATTAAGTTCAATTGGAGGTAGTACTGCATACGGATATTCTGGTAATTATAGATTTAATGATATTCATATAAGGGATTCTATTATTGGAATTGAAGCAATAAATTATAATGGCGATTTTATTAAATCAGGAGGACAGGTTGTTAAAAATGTTAGTGGATATGATTTACATAAACTTTATATAGGCACTCAAGGTTCTTTTGGCCCTATTTATTCAATTTCTTTTAAAATTTATCCTAAACCTAATTATGATACTCGTGTAATATTTGATTTTGAAAATTATGAAGATGTATTAAATATTATAAAAAAATACCTACACTTAAATTGGAATATTCCTAGATTATCGATTTATAGTACAAACAAATTTAAAAGAAAATTATATAGATTATTTTGCAATATTAGCGGGACTAAGAATGCTGTTGATTATATTAAGAAATCAATTACGAAAGATATTAAATTAAATAATGGTAAATTAGAAGAAATAAATAATAATATTAATATGTCTGTAAATTTAGATGATTTTGGATATAACTTAAAAGATGAACAGTTATCAATTAGAATTCTTTCTTCTAAGAACTCTGATTTTCATCATATAATAAATTATTTTGAAAATTGTAAATTGAATTTTCAATTGTTAGTAAACCCTTCTATTGGCAGTATTTCTATATTAATTGAAAATAATGATAGTATTTTGTCATATATTGATGAAATTGCAGAAATTTCACAATTAAATAATTATAGAATAATTATAGATTATGTAAATTTATCTTTACAAAATAAATTACGAAATAAATTTAAAAATAATGATAATCAACCTATAAAAAATTTAACTGCATTACTTAAAAAAAATTATGACCCTCAAAATTTATTCAGTTCCGGAAAATTCATATGATAATTAAAGAACATATCGAAAGAGTAAAAGATGAAGTTTATAAATGTGTTCATTGTGGCTTTTGTCTTACAGCTTGCCCAACTTATCTGGTCAGTGGCTTAGAAACCGAATCTCCAAGAGGAAGAATTTCATTAATGAAAGCTACAATTGAGGATCAAATTGTCCCTGATCAGAATACTTTTTTGCATTGGGATAGATGTATACAATGCAGAGCATGTGAACCTGCATGTCCTTCAGGTGTTAATTATGGGTTGTTGATTGAATCAACTAAAGAAGGAATAAATGTAGTAAGAAGTAAATCTAAATTATATAAATTTATATTTAAAATAATATTAAAGCTAGCTATTTCAAATAGATTTATAAATTTTAATTCATATATATTTCGTATTTATAAAAAATTTAATTTATCAAATATTTTCAATAAATTAAAAATATCTCGTTTTTTACCTAATTCTATAAAAATTTTAGAAAGTATGATCCCCAATGTATATGGTAAACCTTTGAAATATGGCTCATATTTAACTTCTAATTCGTTAAAAAAAGAAAAACTTGGGTTTTTCAGAGGATGTATCATGCCTGGTATTCACGGTGATAATATGAGGGCGTCTGTAAATTTATTAAATTTATTAGGATATGATGTAACTATTCCTGAATCACAGGTATGTTGTGGATCATTAAACTCTCATAACGGAGATATGGCTACAACAATAGAACTAGCCAAATCAAATATAGATTTATTTTTAAAGGATGACTATAAATATTTAATTATATCTGCTGCTGGATGTGGGACAAGAATTAAAGAATATTCGCAATTATTTGAAAAAGGATCTGAATATTGGGATAAATCTATTCAATTAAAGAATAAAACATATGATATTCATGAATTTTTATTTGAAAATATTAAAACCCCTCCAAGAGGAGTCATTAATAAAAATGTAGGGTATCAACCAGCTTGTCATTTGTTAAATACACAGAAAATTGATGAGCCTCCTATAGAATTAATTAAAATGGTTCCAGGTATAAATTTTATCCCAATTCCATCAAGTAATATATGCTGCGGTGCAGGAGGTGCTTACTCAGTTACACAGCCTAAGTGGTCCAAAATGGTTTTAAATAAAAAAATTAATGAAATTAAAGATTCTCATTTGGATATTATAACGGTTTCAAATCCAGGGTGTTTTATACAATTGCAAGGAGGAGCTGAAATGTTAAAATTAAAAACAGAAGTTATGTATGTTACAGATTTACTTTATAATTCGTATATAAAAGGAGAAGATTAATGGATTTGGGTTTAAAAGATAACGTAGCTATAATCACCGGTGGTAGCGATGGTATAGGAAAAGCTGCCGCAATTTCCATGGCTACAGAAGGTGTTAAAGTTGCGATAGTTGGCCGAACTCAAGCGAAACTTGATTTGGCAGTTCCAGAAATTAAAAAATTTTCAAATGGAGATGTAATCGGAATTCCAGCTGATGTATCGGTTGAAGCTGATGTTCAATCGATGGTGGCTAAAGTTATTTCAGAATTTGGTCAAATTGATATATTGGTAAATAATGCAGGGACATCTTCAGCCACTACGCTAGAGCTGATGACAGATGAGGATTTGAAAGTTGATTTTGGAATAAAAATTTATGGTGCAATTTATTGTGCCCGAGCTGTACTACCTTATCTTAAAAAATCTGACAATGGTGTTATTATAAATACAACAACTCCCGGTGGTAAGGCATCTGGCCCTGGAACTCAACCTACATCTTTATCTCGTGCTTCAGGGATATCACTTACCAAATCTTGGGCAGGAGAATTGGCAAAATTTAATATACGTGTTAACACTGTTTGTGTTGGCGTGTTAAAATCAGGACAACACAGAACAAGGTGGGAAGCCGCAAATGCAAAAGATCCTAATTATACATTAGATGATCATTGGCAAGTCGTTGGAAAAAATGTTCCGCTTGGTAGAATAGGTGAGGCTGAAGAAGTAGGAGACGTAATGTGTTTTCTTGCTTCATCTAAGGCTAGCTATATAACTGGCACTGCTATCAATGTGGACGGAGGTTCATCACCTGTAGTTTGAAAATTATATAAACTGATTTTGAGATTCTTGTCTTAGGGCATGATCTAATAAAACTATAGCTACCATTGATTCAACTATAGGCACTGCTCTTGGTAATACACATGGATCATGTCTGCCACGACCTTTAAATTCAATTTCCTGTCCATCATTTGTAACAGTTTGCTGAGATTTAATGATTGTCCCTGTTGGTTTGAAAGCAGCTCTTAAAATTATATTTTCACCATTTGTAATACCACCCTGAATACCTCCGCTGTTATTGGTTTTTGTCCTTACAACGTCGTTATTCATATAGAATTCATCATTATGCTCAGAACCCATAAGTTTAGTCCCATTAAATCCTGATCCCACTTCAAATCCTTTACATGCAGGGAGGGAAAGTAATGCTTTTGCAAGATCAGCTTCAAGTTTATCAAAAACTGGCGACCCTAATCCTACAGGTACATTTCTACATACTAGTTCAACTGTTCCACCAAGAGAATCACCTTGTTTACGTACCTCTTTAATTTTATTAATCATAGTAGTAGCTGTTTTATTATCAGGACATCTTACAATATTTTTCTCAACATCATTTAATGTCACTGTATCGGTATTTACTTTAGCTGTGATGTCTTTTATAGATTTCACGTAGCCTATTATTTCTAAGTCATATTTCATTTTAAGAATTTTTTTTGCTATTGCACCTGCAGCTACTCTTCCTATAGTTTCCCTTGCACTTGCTCTTCCACCGCCTTTCCAATTTCTTATCCCATACTTTGCATCATAGGTGTAATCTGCATGCGATGGTCTGTATATATTTTTCAAAGGTTCGTAATCTTTACTTTTTGCATCTTCATTTGTAACAGAAATATGTATTGGAGATCCTAAAGATTTCCCTTCGAAAACCCCTGATAATATTTCAGCTATATCAGATTCTTTTCTTTGGGTAGTAATTTCACTTTGTCCAGGTCTTCTTCGATTAAGTTCAAATTGAATTTCATTTTCAGTAATTTCAATTCCTGGAGGGCAGCCATCTATTGTGACACCAACAGCTGTCCCATGCGATTCACCCCATGTTGTTATTTTAAATATCTGTCCAAATGTATTTGACAAGCTATTTCCTTGATAATTTAATTTTTAGTATTTTATACTACCACTACTATTAAAATTTTGATACGATTCATTTTTACTCATGTTTTTATGGGCTTGAGTGAACATTCATGAGAACCTCGTTGTATAACGTGAGAGTTTTCTTGCTCAAGCCCTAAATAAGATCTTATTTTGAAATCGAAAATTAAAATTAACAAATCTAAATATTTTTCTTTCTTGCAATGTACTAAAAAACTATATTTAGATCTAAATACTGATATTAATCCTTGGACAAATAATCTTAATCGTTCATTGAATAAAAATATAATGATGGATTATGTAAAAGATTATTTTGTAACTAAATTGGGAAATATTAATCTAAAACAAATATTCGATAAAGATGAATTTCTAGATAACATTAACAACGAGAATAATTTTATTTCATTTGGATTAAATTTAAAATTTGATGATTTAAGTATTAAATATGATGTTATAACTAAAGTTGATAATGTTATAAATATTTATTTGGCAAAATCAGCAATTTATACAAAAACTTATTATATAAAAGAACTTACATTACAAAAGTATCTGATTAATAAATTAACTGATGTTCCCACCATATCTAATTTGATTTTAATTAACAATGATTATGAATTTACCAAATCTGATATAAATTTAGATAAATATTTAAATTTTGTTGAATGTGAATCAAGGATAAATAATGAAGATTTTATTGAAGTGGAAAATAATTTGAAAAATATAAGGAAAGAAATTACTAAAATAAAAACACCAGAAATTGAAATAGGATCACATTGCAAAAACCCATATCAGTGTAATTATTTTGATCATTGCAGAATTAATATGCCATATTATCATGTTGAACAAATTCCAAATCAATCAAAAGATCAGAAGCAAAAAATAAATGCTTTGGGTATTAAAGATATAGCAAAATTGCCTGAAATTAACTGGTTATCTGATATCCAAAATAGAACTGTAACTTCAGTAAAGAATTCTAAAGCATATATTAAACCAACCCTAGGCTCAACTCTTGCAAAATTGAAATTCCCTTTATATTTTATGGATTTTGAAACAATTATTTCACCTTTACCAATTTTCCCGAATTCTTTTCCTTTTCAACCGCTTCCTTGCATGTGGTCTTTGCATAAATTGGATAATAAAGGAGAAAATTTGTCATATTATAATTTTTATGATTTGTCAGGAAATGATCCAAGAAAAGATTTTATTATAAAATTAATTGATATTTTAGGAAAGTCAGGAGATATATTAATTTATTCAGATTATGAAAAACGTATATTACATCAAATCATATTGAGTTATCCTGAGCTGAAGAAAGATATTGAAAATATAATATCAAGATGTGTTGATATGCTGAAATTAGTAAGAGAAAATTATTATCATCCGGGATTCAGAGGTAGCTTTTCTCTGAAATCCGTTTCAAAAATTTTACCTGATGGTGATATTTATAATTCAGAATATGTTAATTCAGGTGATGATGCATCAATGGTGTTAATGCAACTAATAACAGGAAAGATTAAAAAAGAATCAATTTCCATTTATGAACAAGAATTAATAAATTATGCTGAAAAAGATACTTTAAATTTAGTTAATTTATATAATCATTTGATTTCAGTAATATAATTCATGCATTTTAGTTCTTGTAAAATATTGTGTGCATGTTATAATTTCCGAAAACTCATAGGAGTCTAAGATGAAAAAATTTATTTCTTTACCATATATTTTTGTAATGGTATTAAGTTTAATGTTAGTAGGATGCCAAGGCGGCGAAACAATTAAAATTGGTACATTATTAGACAAAACAGGAGATTTAGGTAGCTATGGTCCACCTATGGAAGTAGGAGCTGATCTCGCGATTAAATTATTGCAAGATGCTGGTATGGATATTGTCAAAGTACCTGGTGATTCAGGAACTGCTAATCAAAAATCAATAGCTGAAGCTACAAGATTAATTGATATAGAAGGGGTAGATGCAATAGTTGGTTCTCTTTCAAGTGGAGTTACTATGGCTACTGCTATTGCAGTAACTATACCAAAAAATATTCCAATTATGTCTCCTGCTTCAACTTCCCCTGCAATTACAGTGATGGATGATAATGACACAGTATTTAGATCTACTGTATCAGATACAGTTCAGGGTGTTGTACTTGCTAAATTTGCCTGGGAAAAGGGAATAAAATCAGCTGGTGCAATATATATAAATAACCCTTATGGCGAGGGATTAGCAAATATGTTTAGCAAAGAATTTACTCGTCTTGGCGGAACAATTACTGCTATGGTTCCTTCTGAACCAGGCCAAACAAGCTACTTGTCAGAAGTCAAGAAAGCAACTGCTGGAAATCCTGACGTGTTATTAGCTATGACTTACCCTGTTACTGCTCAAATTTATATTCGAGAAGCTATAGAGGGAGGACATGCTAACAAATTTATGTTTGTTGATGGAACAAAAGCACAGGACATGTTTGATGCGATGACTAAAGAGCATGGTACAAATTTCTTCGATGGAATGTACGGAACAGCTCCTGGAGCACCAGGTAGTCGAGCAAAAAGTAAGTTTGAGGAATTATACAAAGCTGCAAATAATGGAGATATGCCTACTGACCCATTTATAGCTGAAACTTTTGATGCTACTATGCTACTAGGATTAGCAGCTGTTGCTGCTCAGGAAGGATCTGCATGTGACAGTATCAAAACATGTTTGAGAAGAATTGCTACTGATGCTGGTGATGCTGATCCTGAAATCGAACCTGGTGATATTAAATTAGCTATTAGTTTATTGGAAAAGGGCGACGACATTAATTATGAAGGTGCTGCTGGATCTCAGGAAATAGATGCAAATGGAGATGTGAATAATACTATTGAAATTTGGACAATTAAAGATGGGAAAGTTACTTCTACAGGACAATTCCTAAGCCCTTGAGAAATTAGATAAAAATTTGGATAAACGCTATATTTTAGCTTGTGAAACACCTTAAACAAACATCTCTTTAGTAACGATTTACTGAAGGTAATGCCCAGAGTGAGAGTC
>CATLOZ010000034.1 GCA_950054395.1 uncultured Chloroflexota bacterium | reverse complement strand
GTGGGAGTGTGGCAGTTTATTGCACAAACAGGAAAGCGTCATGGGTTGCGTGTTAATTTGTATGTTGATGAAAGAATCGACCCAGTTCGTTCGACCATTGCAGCAGCAGAGTACTTGAAGGATCTTTTTAATGTATTTCATTTAAAATTGACACTTAAAAATCAAAGTGCGAAAGTACCGAATCAATTTTATTTTCTAGCATTTCTAATGATGATATTATTTTTTCTCTAGTTTCTGATGGGTTTATCACATCATCAATATATCCTCTGCTTGCTGCTACAAATGGGTTTGCAAATTTATTAATATACTCATCCACTAATTTATTTTTTGTCTCTTCTTGATTTTTTGATTCTTGAATTGTTTTCCTGGATATTATTTTTACAGCTCCCTCAGGTCCCATCACGGCAATTTCAGCGCTAGGCCATGCTAAATTGATATCTGATCTAAGCTCCTTGCTTCCCATTACAATGTAAGCTCCACCATATGCTTTCCTTATAACAATAGTAATCTTAGGAACAGTAGCTTCTGAATAGGCGTAAAGTAATTTTGCACCATGACGAATAATTCCTCCAAATTCCTGCTTAATACCCGGCATGAAACCTGGAACATCAACTAACGTAAGAATAGGTATATTAAAAGCGTCACAAAATCTAATAAATCTTGCTGCTTTTTCAGAAGCTTTTATATCTATTACTCCTGCTAGATGATTTGGTTGCTGAGCAATTAAACCTATATTTATACCTCCAATTTTGGCAAATCCTATAATTATATTTTTAGCATAATCTTTTTGTACTTCCATAAATAAATTTTTATCAATTATGTTATTAATTATTAAATTCATGTCATATGGTAGATTTGAATTTTTGGGTAAAATATCTGACAAATTTTCATTTAGTTCTGGTTCAGATACTTTTATATCTTGAACTGATTCTTGATTGTTTTGCGGTAGGTAATCTAATAATTTTTTGACATTATTAAAACAATCAATTTCACTATTATAAATAAAATGGCAAACTCCACTTTTTGTCATGTGAGATTCGCTTCCTCCTAACTCTTCATGCGTAGTATCTTCTCCTGTTACTTGTTTTACTACATCAGGCCCGGTTATATACATTTGCCCCATATCTTTGACCATAAATATAAAATCTGTTATTGCAGGTGAATAAGTTGCACCTCCAGCTGAAGGTCCAACAATAACTGATATTTGAGGGATTACACCTGAAGATCTGACATTTTTTGTAAAAATAGAACCATATCCTACAAGACTATGAACACCTTCTTGAATTCTTGCTCCACCGGAATCTATGATGCCAATCATTGGGCATCCAGTTGAAATTGCAATATCCATTATTTTACAAATTTTATTTGCTGCAACTTTAGAAAGAGACCCACCCATTACGGTGAAATTCTGTGAATAAACACATATATTATTACCATTTATTGTTCCTGTACCTACTATTACAGAATCACCAGGAATGGCATTCTCAGAGTTTGCAGTAAATCTATCTATTTCAACAAATGAATTTTCATCTAATAAAAGATCAATTCTTTCCCTGGCAGTATTTTTCCCTTTATCATGTTGAGCTTTTATACGAGCTTCACCTCCACCTAATGCGGCTTTATCTCTTAATTGATTTAATTTTTGAATTTTATCTTTCATTAGTTAATTAATTGCTGTTAGGGGGTAATAAGTTTGGAATACCTTCTGAAATATTAAAAATTAGTTTACATTTATTGTTACTACAATTGAGAGTACCTGATATAACCTCATCACCATCAGTTTGATTTATGTGTAATAATAAATCATTTTTACATATAGGGCAGGCTAAAATTTCAACTAATGTTTTTTTCATAATGATTTTATAATTTAATAAACTCCAATACTTCAGACAGTAAAAATATAATTATTGTTAAAGAGAAAATTAATTTTTCATTTATTATCAATTTCAATACACTATTATATATATTTGATGTTTTGAAATAAACTGATTTAAATCTTACAATAAATATAATTAATCCTATCCAAAAAAATAATAATAATTTGAATAATAGTATAATTAGGTAAATATGAGAATTATTATTGATTGTTGATAAGTTATTTAATATTAATATAACCCCAGTAATCACTAAAATTGAGAGTAGTGTATTAGTCCAGTTTTTGTATTGTTCTAACATAAAAGAATAAATATTTTTATTTAATTTAATTTTATTTCCTGGAAGTATAATTATTGTCCCTGCAAGCCACGCTGATGCAGACAAAATATGAATGAAATTAATTAGTAGAGTTAATATTGATAAAAAGTTATTATTTATCATTCGTTCCTTTTAATATATTTTTTGTATTATTTAATAAATCATCATAACCTATATATCCATCCCAAATTATGAAATTATTATTTGATTTTGAAGCAAATATGGTAGTAGGAAAAGAATTGATTTTATATTTTTTAATAGTTGAATTATCTGGGTTATAACCAAGTTTATATGATAAATTCAACTTTTGAGCAAATTTTAATCCATCATTAATATTATCAATACCTATCATTTGAATTCCTATAATTTCGATTTCATTGCCAAATTCATTATTCAGTTTTTCAATATGTGGTAGTTCTTTTGCGCAGGGACCACAAGAAGGGAACCAAAAGTTTAATATGTAAGCATCTTTAGTTATATCTTTGGTTTGAAAAGTATTTATGTTTGGCTGATATAAAGAAAGATCAAAATTTATCGCGTTATTAGAATTTATACATGCAATTGACAAAATTAATATAATCGGGAAAACAAATATTAATTTATATAAACTATTCATTTTCATTTTCATATTCATTTACGATATTTTTTCCAAATTCTAATAATCTTTTACGTTTCTGATCGTCAATTTCTTTAAAATTTTCTAAATATTTTTCAAATGAATCAATAATTCCTAAATTTTCAGTAATTTGAATATCATTTATTTTTTTTTCAGATATTAATTTTAGTTCTGTTGAGACTAAATATTTTGCTTTTGATAAAATTGATTGTATTTTCGGATCATTTATAGATTCATAATGCTCCCGTGTGGACTCAATTGTAATTCTTGCAATAGAATCTTTAATTTCATTAGAATTAAGTTCTTTTTCTATAATATTAACCGGGAATTTTGTATCTTTAGGTATATTTATAATATATTCTCTGAAATTTCTTGCGGAGACTGGGATTTTTTGATATTTAATTAATCTATTGCCCTGAGAATTTTTTGGTTCAATTTCAATTACGTAAAATCCTTTAACATCATCTTTTTCCCCGAAATCCACTCTTTCTAAACTTCCGGAATATATAACAGGAGGTGATTCTATAAGAACCTGATCTTTATGAACATGTCCTAAAGCAACATACTCAAATTCTGGTCTTGCAAAAAATTGTGCGGGAAACATATAATCAGCACCTATTGACATTAAAGTTTCAGTACTTGTTTTTGCTTCCATTACAGTAAGATGGCCACTAAATATACAAGGTATTGATTTATTTATGTTAGATAATTCTATTTCGAGGGAATTATCTAATGTTTGAATTATTTGTTTATTAAGATCTTCAATTGTAATGTCTTTTTTTATATTTGATAGCCTAGATATAAGAGACCCTTTTCTTATCCACGGCATACCTAAAATTTGAATGGGTGTGCCCGATTTAGTATTTAATTCATATAATTTCAATTTATCTATTAGAGTAATATTATCTAGATTCAAAGTTGGAAATATATCTAAGGCCGTTGCTCGCCCTTTGTTACCAGGCATATCATGATTCCCTACAACAAGAGCTATGGGAATATTTTCTTTAGTTAATTTTAGTAATCTTTTTGCAAATTCTCTTTGGTGTGTCTGAGAAGGATTTCTATCTTTATAAGCATCACCTGCAAAAATTACAAGGTCAACATTTTCTTGTAATGCATAATCAACAAGTTCATCGAAAGTATTTAGAAAGTCTATAATTCTGTTATCTAGACCTGTTTCTAAATCTATTCCTTTGGAATATCTCGCATATCCAATATGTAAATCGGAAAAATGTATTATTTTCAACTTATATTCCTGTTATCAAGAATGGGTTAAATATATTTAATAATTTAATTATATATTTCCGAGGTAAGTTTTTGGGATAAATCATTAATATTTATTCGTTCTTGATCCATAGAATCTCTGTGTCTTATAGTTACAGAGTTATCATTGATAGTTTCAAAATCTATAGTTACACAATAAGGAGTACCAATTTCATCTTGTCTTCTATATCGTTTGCCAATACTTTGTGTTTCATCATATTCAATTTTCCCTAAATTTCCTTTATTTATCAAATCTTTTTGGATTTTTTTAGATAATTCTGACAACTGAGGGTCTTTACTAAGAGGTAATATAGCTATTTTGATTGGAGCTATTTTAGGAGATAATTTTAATACAGTCCTTTTTTCTTCTTTTGATTCTAATTTTTCTTCATTATAAGCATCTAACAGGGTTATCAATAATAGTCTGTCTACACCTATTGATGGTTCAATTACATGGGGAGTATATCTTGATTTTGTACTTTCTTCAAAGATGGTGAAATTCTTAGATGCTGATTTTGAATGTGCATCTAAATCAAAGCTGCCTCGATTTGCAATGCCTTGTAACTCCGCCCATCCCCAAGGAAATTTATATTCTATATCGCTAGTTCCTTTGGAATAATGAGAAAGATCTTTTTTGGAATGCTCTCTAATCCTAAGATTAGATTTATTTATATTTAAACTAAGAATGAATTCCATACTACCATTAATCCATTCTTTATAATATTTTTCACTATCTTCTGGTTTAACAAAATATTCAATTTCCATCATTTCAAATTCTCTTGTCCTGAAAATAAAATTACCTGTAGTTATTTCATTTCTAAAGGCTTTTCCTATTTGAGCTACTCCAAACGGTATTTTTTTTCTAGAAGTATTTATTATATTTTCAAAATTCACAAATATTCCTTGAGCGGTTTCAGGTCTTAAAAATATTTCGCTAGTATCTGAAACTACTGGACCTATATTTGTTTTAAACATCATATTAAATTCTCTGGGATCATCAAAATGTGAATTAGAGCACTTTTCAGTAGGGCAAACACCTTTAGTATTTTCTAGTATGTCAGCTCTGAATCTGGCATTACATTCTTTGCATTCTAATAATGGATCAGAAAAGTTTTTTACATGACCACTAGTTTCCCATACTTTATTTAATGACAAGATTGATGAATCAAGAGCAACTATATCATCTCTCATATGAACATGATAATTCCACCAGTAATCTTTAATATTCTTTTTTAACTCTGCGCCTATCGGGCCGTAATCCCACGTACTTGCTAATCCTCCGTATATTTCACTGTTCTGAAAGATTAATCCACGTCTTTTTGCAAGAGAAGTTAATTTTTCTAATATAGATTCCAAAAGTTATCCTATAAAAATAAAGGGGCAAAGACTACTGAGATAATAGTCATAAGCTTTATTAAAATATTAAGAGCAGGTCCTGAAGTGTCTTTAAAAGGGTCGCCTACAGTATCTCCTACAACCGCAGCTGAATGAGCATCAGATCCCTTACCTCCTAATTTGCCTGATTCGATATATTTTTTAGCATTGTCCCATGCTCCACCTGAATTAGCCATCATAATTGCTAATAAGAAACCAGAAGCTATGGCACCTGCCAGCATTGCACCAAGAGCTTCTTTATCTAAAATTAAACCAGTTGCTATTGGGGCAATAATTGCTATTAAACCAGGAACTATCATTGCTTTTAATGAACCGTTAGTGCTAATTTCAACAGCTTTTGCATAATCAGCTACGGCTTTTCCTTCCAAAAGTCCTTTTATTTCTTTGAATTGCCTTCTGACCTCATTAACCATATCTATTGCAGCCGCTCCAACTGCTTGCATTGTAAGTGCAGAGAAAACAAAAGGCATCAATGTTCCAATTATAAGTCCTATTAAAACTTTTACTTTTAATAAGTTAATTACTTCAATTTCAGCAATTATTGAATATGAGAATAATAATGCTCCTGCGGTTAATACAGCTGATCCTATAGCAAAACCTTTCCCTGTAGCTGCTGTAGTATTACCTAGAGAATCCAGTGCATCAGTTCTTTCTCTTACTTCGGGTTTTAGTTTAGCTTGTACAGCGATACCTCCGGCATTATCTGCTACAGGTCCGTAAGCATCTGTTGCTAGTGTAATACCTAGAGTTGAAAGCATTCCTACTGCTGCTAATGCAATTCCATAAAATCCTCCTAATTGGTAAGAAATTGCCATGGCGGCTATTATTGCAATTGTAGGTATTATTGTGCTCATCATGCCAAGACCTAAACCACCAATAATAATAGTTGCGGGACCAGTTTTGGCTTGTTCTGCTAAATTTTTTGTATATTTATATTCATAAGATGTAGCAATTTCAGATGCTGTTCCTATAATAATCCCAGCGACCAAACCTGTTAATATTATCCAAAATACTTCAATAGGAAATAAATCTGTAAATGTCATTAGAAGTGTAACGAAAAGAACAATAATCCCAGCTGAGAAAATTCCCGTTCTTAACGACCATAATAAACTTCCCATACTGGCGCCTTCTTTAGTTCTTACTAAAAATGTACCGATAATTGAACTTATTATCCCTACAGATGCTATGAAAAAGGGTAGTAAGGTGGCTGATTCTTCTGAAATAGTGAAAGTTACCACAGATACCAAAGTCATGGTAGCAATTATAGAACCTACATACGACTCAAATAAATCAGCCCCCATACCAGCCACATCACCAACATTATCACCAACATTATCAGCTATTGTTGCCGGGTTTCTTGGGTCATCTTCAGGGATTCCCACCTCTAATTTTCCTACTAAATCAGCTCCTATGTCTGCTGCTTTTGTATAAATACCTCCACCAACTCTTGCAAATAGAGCTATAGTAGATGCACCAAATCCAAAACCAGCTGCTGCTTGTGTGCTATTAAAAATTAAATGTATTATTGTTATTCCTAATAAACCGATTGAAACTACAGATATTCCCATTACAGCGCCACTGTTAAAAGCTATTCTAAGAGCTGGATTTAATCCTTTCATAGCCTGGACTGTTGTTCTGTAATTTGCCCTGACTGCAATTGACATACCAACAAATCCGGCGATTGCGGATCCAAGAGCACCAGCAATATAAGAGATAGCTATATTAGGAAGTTGGTAATTTGAGTTATTTAAAATATCAAAATCTAGTAAAAGTGTAATAATTATAGCTACTATAATTACAACTATACTTAACACTCTATATTCTTTAGAAAGGAACGCCATAGCTCCTTCTTTAATTGCATTACCTATGAATATTATATCTTTATTCCCTTCATCTTGACTTACTATTTTGTATGATAGGTATAATGCAAATAACATACCTATTAAAGGTACTATTATTGCCATAATTATTATTAAATCGTTATTCATATAAAACCTCTATTTTATTTATTTATTTTATTTTATTAATTTTTCAATTCTAAAATTAACTCAATTTCAACAGGTATATTTGAAAACACAGCATCCATACCTGCTACTGTCATTGCGCATTTTCCTTTTACTCCAAAATAATTAATTAAATATTCTGTAGCAGAATTTGCAATTGTATAGTGTTCAGTAAAATTACTAGTAGCATTAATAAACACTAAAAGTCTGACAAACTTTTTAATCTTATTTAAATCTTTGATATCTTTTTTAATTGTTGAAATCATGTTAGCGATAACTGTTTCAGTTGCTATTTTAGCTTGCTCAATAGTAATTTCTTCTCCTAGTCTGCCAGTTATCCATTCGTTGTTTTTAGATATTGGTAGGTTTTGAGTATTGAAATTATCGAATCCTACCAATTTAGGACCGTGCCCGGATACAAATAATAAATTTCCAGTTTTAACTGTTGTTGCATACTGGAAATCAGGACCAAAAGATTTTGGTAATTTCCAGTAAAGTTGAGAATTTGGTAAATTGTTAAATCTTTTTTTCATTATCAAAGAACCTTTTAAAATTATTTGCTTCCAATTTAGGATTTGATGTTTTGATAATTCCAGATACTACACAAATTGAATGAGCTCCTGATTTAATCACTTTTTCAGCATTGTTTTTATTGATTCCACCAATTGCAACTATAGGTATATTAGTTATTTTTTTTGTTTCTGTAATTAAATCTAATCCTACAATATTTCTGTCTCTTTTACCCATTGTATTAGTTTCAAATACTTTACCTATAGCTAAATAATCCACTTTTGCTTTTATAGATTTGTATATTTCTTGCATACTATTATTTGAAGTACCTATAATTTTTTCTTTTGACAATATTTTTTTGCAGTATTTAATTGTGTCATCATTTTGTCCTATATGTACTCCATCAGAATCAACTTCTTTTGCCAGATCTGCAGAATCATTAACTATAAATAAAATATTGTATTTGTTACAAATGTTTTTAATTTTATTAGCATTAATGATTTTTTGAGAAACTTTATTAATCTTATCTCTGTATTGAATAATTTTCACACCACCTGAAATTACATGTTCGGTTAATTGAAAAATATTTGACCCTTGTTCAGGATCAATAATTGTATATACCCCATTTATCAAATTATTTTTCATTACTTATATATCAATATTTTTTATTAAAAATGATTTTCGGTGAATTTCAGATTTTCCATATTTTTTTATTGCATTAATATGTGATTTTGTACCATATCCTTTGTTTTTATTAAATAAGTAATGAGGATATTCTTTGCTTATACTATTCATATAATTATCACGTGTTACTTTTGCAAGAATTGACGCAGCTGCTATAGATAGAGATTTTTGATCTCCTTTTATAATGCTTGTTTGTGCAATTTTATTATATGAATATTTAATTGCATCAATTAATAAATGATCAGGTTTTTGATTTAAATTTTTTAATGCTCGTGATATAGCTAACTGAATTGCATTATTAATTCCTATATTGTCTATTTCAGATTCAGTACTGTTGCCTATGCTGAAAGAGATTGAATTTGAAACTATATATTCATAAAGTTCTTGTCTTTTTTTAGGTGCAATCTTTTTACTGTCATTAATTCCAATATTCATCAGTGATTTTTCATTGTCAGATGTAATTTTTAGTATTATTGCTCCAACTGTAACAGGTCCGGCTAAAGTACCTCTTCCTGCTTCATCTATTCCGGCTATATATCTTTTATCAGAACTTATTATTGTTTTTTCAAATTTGAAGGTTGGTTTGTCATGCATAACCAATTAAATATTAATTGCGTGAAAGTTTGAATTGACCAAGTCAATTATTCCTCCTCCAATTACTTCTTCGCCGTTTGATTCAACTGAATAGAATACTACAGCTTGTCCAGGGGTTATTGCTCTTTGAGGATCTTCAAATTCAATATCTGCTGTATTGTCTTTGTGAAGTTTGATTTTGGCTTTGAATAATTTTGCTTTATATCTGATTTTTACATATGCATCAAAATCTGATAAATTTAATTGATTACTTTGTATGTTTATATTGACTGCATTAAAATTTGTTTGAAACAGATATTCATGTGGTCCTACATAAACATTGTTATCACTTTTAGATATTTTTAATACAAAATAAGGTTTTGCAGAATTATTATCAATTCCTAATTTTCTTCTCTGACCTATTGTGAATGATTGTATTCCTTCATGTTCTCCTAGGAAATTACCATGTATATCCAAAATTTTACCAGGCTTGGGGTTTGTTCGTTCGATAATAAATTGCCGATAATTGCCATCAGGTATAAAACAAATTTCTTGGCTATCAGGTTTATCTGCAATTGGAAGATTGTATTGGTGAGCTAAATTTCTTATTTTTTCTTTTTTATATTCACCAACTGGTAGTAATAGATTTTTCAATTCTTTTTGTTTTAATGTGAATAAAACATATGATTGATCTTTATTATGATCTAAACCTTTATATAGTTTGTATTCATTATATTCTTTTTTAATTCTTGCATAATGTCCGGTTGCTATTAAGTCAGAACCTAAATTTTGAGCTCTTTTATATAAAAAATCAAATTTGATCTTGTCATTACAAGCAAGGCATGGATGAGGAGTTTTACCTTCAATATATGAATTTACAAAATAATCAACAACATATTTCTGAAATTCTTTTTCAAAATTTAAGTGATAATGATTAATTCCTAAAATATCACATACTTTTCTAGCATCTTCCACATCTTCTACAGAACAACATCTTTTATTGTTTTTCGGCTTGGAATCATCTTCGGAACTCCATAACCGCATTGTTACCCCGACAACATCGTATCCTTGTTCTTTTAATAATAAAGCTGCAACAGATGAATCAACTCCGCCACTCATAGCAACAATTACTCTTTTTTTCATTTTTAATAAAATTTGATAATTAATGTTTACAATTTCAACTATGGATCATATCATTGTAAGAGTAATACTTAAATCAATTTAATTATATCTTTAAACAATTAATTATTTTGAAAAGTAATATTAATTATAGTTGTGTTAAAAATTAATAATCTTTTAATAGATCAAATAATAGAAATTGCTGATTCCAAACAGGCCTCAGATCTTATTCTTTTAGATGTAAGTCAGGATTGTGATTTTGCAGATTTATTTATAATTATGTCTGCAGAAACAAAAAGACAGATCAAATCTATTTTAGATGATATAATGATTGAGCTCAAAAAAAATGGATTAGATAAAAGAAGGGTAGATGGTGACAATACATTAGAATGGGTTGTTATCGATTATGGAGATATAATAGTACATATTTTCGATGAAAAAAACAGAGAAAAATATTCTATTGAAACTGTCTGGGAAAAATCTAGGGAAATAGTTAGAATTCAATAATTAATTTAACTATGAAAGTAAATACAAATTAAATATAAGGAAGGAAAATAATGGCAACAGGAAAAATTAAATGGTTTAATCCAACTAAAGGATATGGATTTATTGGAGCTGATGATGGAGGGAAAGATGTTTTTGTACATATTTCTGCTCTTAATGATGCTGGAATAGATAAATTAGAAGAAGGTGATGCTGTTTCTTATGAAGTTTCTGAAAACAGAGGTAAAGAGAACGCATCAGATTTGAAAAAATTATAGAACGATATTTATTCTAATATCCACTTATCTACATTTTTATTGTAATCGACTAATTCAGATTCTTCAAAGAAGATTTTCAATTCTCTTTTAGCAGATTCTACAGAATCTGATCCATGAATTAAATTCATTGACAAAGATATACCAAAATCTCCTCTTATTGATCCCGGAGATGCTTCTGATGGGTTAGTGCTACCCATAATATTTCTGATTTTTTTAACACAATCTGGCCCTTGGAAAGCAATAGCAATAATGGGGCCTGATGTTATAAAAGATACTAAATCATTAAAAAACGGCTTTAATTTATGTTCTTTGTAATGTTCATTTGCTTTTGTTTGATCAAGAATCATTAGTTTTAAACCAATAATTTTAAATCCAATTTTTTCTATTCTATTTATTAGTTCTCCTGATAAATTTCTTTGTACTGAATCAGGTTTTAATAATACTAATGTTCTTTCCAATTTTATTCTCCTTTATTTAGAGTTGTCAGAGCTGATGATATTTGCGCTGAATTTGCATAAACAGGATTAATACTTATAGTTTCTAAATTATTTAAAAATGCTTTATATTTTTGTTCTATTCGTATTATAGATTGAATTTTGTTACTAGTCAGCGATATAAAATTTTCTAATTTGTTGTTTTGAATGTATTCGTTTGTTTTTATATTTGGATTGGAGCTGGCAATGACTATATTTTCTTTTTTTGAAAAATTTAAAATATCATTTGCTGTAATTATTTCAAATGATATATATTCTTTTTGAGTTTCATAATTTATATCTTGCAGTCCCTTATAAACCTTTGAATAAAATGTACCTTTAGTACATTCTGTAATTGACATAACTTTGTTATTTTCTGTAATAAATTCCATTGCAGAACTTAATAATGTTGGGATTGGTATTAAAGGAATGCCTAGAATGATACTTAGTCCCTTAGCAGTACTTACCCCTATCCTTAGAGAACTAAAACCACCAGGGCCAATGACAGCAAAAATTTTACTACAACTTTGAATATTCAGGTTATTTTTTTTAATTAAATGATTTATATTTGGTAATAATGTTTTTGATTCATTATTATTAGATTCCCATTCACATTTAGCAAGTATTTGATTATCTTTTAATAATGCTATTAAAGAATTAGGAGTAGAAGTGTCTATTATGATTTCAAAAGTATTTTTATTAATTTCCATTATTATTATTTAATATTAAAATTTATATTTCCTACAGAAGTTATATCAATAATTCTATTATCATTGCTTTTAGTTTTCGAAATATTTATTTTCAAATATTCTTTATTCATTAGTTCCATACCTATTTCAGGCCATTCAATAATTTTTATAGAATCCATATTTAAATAATCTTCAATTCCAAAACCCAATAAACTTGCTAAATCGTCTAACCTGTAAAAATCCATATGTTGAATTTTGTATTTAACTTTATATTCTTTAACTATTACAAAAGATGGACTTCTTGGCCAACCTTCATACCCTAATCCTTTAATTAAGCCCTGAGATAAAGTTGTTTTGCCTGAACCTAGTTCACCAAATAATAATATTATTTCATTACCTTTAAGTTTAGAAGCTATTTTTTTCCCAATCATTAAAGTTTCTTGAGCTGATTTACTTTTGATTATTTTTGAATTCATTTAATATATTTTTATTCTTATTATATTAATTATAAATTTGTGAATGTGAATAAATATATAAATATTCAAGGAAATCAGCTGTTGATTTCTAATTTAGATACACTTAATAATAAAACAAAAAGCATTACTTTTTTTTTACACGGTTATGGTGCTAATCAATCTGATTTAGTATTTATGTCAGAATTCCATCCATTCAGCAACTCTTTATGTGTTTTTCCTCAGGGATTTTATAAACTTGATAATTCTTATCAAATTGAATCTTTCTCCTGGGGAGACATAGGTAATTATGAAAATATAATTAAAAGTGCTGAATTGCTAAATTCTATAATAAATGAATTTATTTCATTAAATAAATTCAACAAAGTGCCTGAAATTTCTATTGTTGGTTTTTCTCAAGGAGGAATGATGGCTCAAATATTAGCTATTAATTATTTAACTAAATTAAATAATTTGATTTTGCTATCTACTTTATTACCACCAATTATGTATGATTATAGTGGATCATATCCCCCTATGAATAAAATATTTATTAGTCATGGCACAGAAGACAATGTTATTGATCCAAGTAATGCTGATTTAATTTTTGATTATTATAAAAAATACAATTATTATGTAGAAATTAAAAAGTATATTATGGGTCATACAATTCATAACAATTTATTTAAAGATTTATCAGAGTATTTATTTTAATAATCAGGAGTTTTATATGAGAAATTTTATTAAAGATCTTAAATCGACAAACAAAATAGCAAAAGGATGTACTTTAGTTTATCCATCTCCTGATGTAGTAGAATTGCTTGGTTTAGCTGGATATGATTATATTAGATTGGATGGAGAACATGGATCTTTTAATCCGCAATCTGTAGATGATATGTGCAGAGTAGGTGAAGGAGCTGGTTTATATGTGTTGGCCAGAGTTCCTAGCATTGACCCTTATGTTATTAATAATTATTTAGATAGAGGTATAACAGGGATTATGGGTCCGCATATTGAAACATCTCAGGATGCAAAAAAATTAGTTGACGCTTGTAGATTTTACCCATATGGTCAAAGAAGTTGGGGAGGGGGACGTGGTAATTATTACCATACATTATCTATATTAAATGATAAATTTGGCGGAAAATCTAAATATGTAGATATTGCATCTGATAGTATTTTTATCGAAGCTCAAATTGAAACAGAATTTGCAATAAATAATTTAGAAGATATTTTAAGCGTTGATGGAATTGATGCATATACATTTGGACCAAATGATCTTGCGCAATCTATTAACCTTCCAGGACAACCTGAACATAAAGATGTTCAAGATTTAATGAAAAAAGCTACAGGAATTATTAGAAATAAAGGAAAATCAATGTCTGAAGACTTTTTAAGTTCAGTAACTTTATCTGATTTAATTGTGGACGGATCAAAACCTTATTTAAAGGGATAGTGTTATGAAAGCAGGAATTTTTAATGGACAAAAGATACAATTAAGCGAAATATCAAAACCAAATTTAATTCTAGATGATGAAGTTTTGATAAAAGTTAAATCATCAGGTATATGTGGTAGTGATTTACGTATTATTCATGGTAAAAACGAACCGGACAATCTTCCGATTGGGCATGAATTATCTGGTGAAATTGTAGAAGTCAATAATTCGATTTACGATAAATATATTGGTAAAAGAGTAGCAGTTGATGTTGTTTCTGCTGGTAGAGCATGTGGGGTTTGCAGACATTGTCTTAACGGAAAATATACATATTGTTTATTGAAAGATGAAGAATCCGGAGGCTCTTATGCAGAATATTTAAAACGTAGAATAAGAGCCTCCAGATTCTTCATCTTTCAATAAACAATATGTATATTGAAAGATGAAGAATCTGGA
>CATLOZ010000033.1 GCA_950054395.1 uncultured Chloroflexota bacterium | reverse complement strand
ATTTAGTGTGAAATTATTATTTAATTGATAGGTGAAATATAAAAATAATATTTCAAAGGCAATCAGATATACCAAATTCAATTGGTAATAAAGTTGCAGATATAGGGGTTTTAGGACTAGACAGATATCAGGAAAATATTCAAAGCAATAAAACAAAAATATTAATTGAAAAACTGGGATATGGAAATTGTGATTTAGTAATTGCAGTTCCACAATCTTGGAATGATATTAATAATGTGTCAGATTTGGTTGCATATTCTAATACAAATAAATTAAAAATTGCTACTAAGTACCCTATACAAACTCAAAATTATTTATCTGCAAATTATATGAAATTATATGAAATTATCTCAACTAAGGGTGCAGTAGAAAGTGCACCTCAAACAGGTATTGCAGATATCATTGTCGATATAAGTTCTACCGGAACTACTATTAGAGAAAATAACCTTAAAATATTAGATGATGGTTATATATTGTTTTCTGAGGCAACTTTAATCTCTAATCCTGTTACACTTTCTAATTATAAGGATAAATTTAATTCTGCCAAAAAATTACTTCAATTTATACTTGGCTATATAAATTCACAAATTTATAACACAATTATTTTTAACATTGCAGCTCCAGATGAGAACGAACTATTCCGTAGGTTAAATAACTATAAAACTATAAAAGGTATTATTGGCCCTACAATTTCGAAAGTTTATTCAAATGATGAACTTAACTGGTATGCTGTGACAATCGTGGTTTCAAATGATGATTTAAATGATGCAATTGAAGTGCTAAATGAAATCCTTGCTGAAGGTATAACTGTTATTCAAAATAAATTAGTGTTTGACAAAGCCCTTGATCTGAATAATTTGCTTAAAGAATAACAATCGGTAATTCTGCAACACTCTTTTTTTTATTTTAAAGATGAAAATTTGATAATTGATGTTTTCAGGAAAATGTTTTAGAGTATGAATAAAGTAAGGCAATGATAATTCATATTTCAATTCTTCAATACAAAAATTTTAATAATTAATATAAATAAAAATGTTAAAAAGAGATACAAAACACAACAGAGCCACAAAAGAAACAATTATTGAAGTATATTTGAACTTAGATGGAAAAGGTGATTCGGAAATCAATACTGGAAATGAAATGTTTGATCATTTGCTAGCTCAATTATCTAAACATGGTTTAATAGATTTGAATGTGGCCGTAATTAAGGGTGATAAAGGTATTGGTTGGCATCATATAGTAGAAGATGTAGCAATAATTATTGGGCAGTCATTCTCTAAATGTATTGGAGATGGGAAAGGAATTGTAAGAACTAGTCATTCATATGTTCCCCTTGATGAGACTTTAGTTAGAAACGTAATTGATTTTGGAGGAAGGGGATATTTTAAATTATCCGGTTATATTGGTGACTCAGACTTAGGACAACTTAGTGGATCATTAATTTCTCATTTCCTTGAAACTTTCAGTAGAGAATCAAAATGCAATATTTTTACAACAATTATTGAAGGTGTAAATAACCACCATATTTCAGAAGCTATATTTAAATCATTAGGTATATCATTGAAAAAAGCTTTGGAAATAGATCCAAGAAGAACTTCAATACCATCCACAAAAGGGACGATTAATTAGCAACTTATTCACTATTGTATGTGAATAAGTTTAAAGTAACTCTGCTATAAATATTTTGTTAGTTTCATTGTTAATCTATCTGTTTATTTATTCTTTCTAGAGCAGAATTTGCATGTCCTTCCATTAACTCTGCTTTACCTATAATACTAGCTGAATGTGATAATTCAATAGCTTCATGTTTGCCGATATTTACATATGGAACGAATTTAATAAATGTATCAACCCCTAACCCAGAACTGAAATTTGCAGTCCCTCCTGTTGGCATAGCATGACTTGGACCAGCAATATAATCTCCAAGTACATGATGAGAATATGCCCCTAAAAAGATTACTCCTACATTTTTCAATTCATCTAAAATTTCATTATTGATTTTTGTCATTACACTCACATGTTCTGGTGCAAAAGTATTAACTAATAATATGCTATCTTTGATATCATCCACTAGTATTAATAATCCATTATTTTCAATAACACTTTCAGCAATATCTTTATTATTAATATTTAAATAATCAGGTATTAATTTTTTAACTTTATATAATAATTTCTCAGAATTAGTACAAAACAAAGGAACAGAAGAGATATCATGTTCAGCTTGAGAAACAAAATCCACAGCACAAAATTCAGGTATAGCAGTATCATCTCCTATAATAAAACTCTCAGTAGGTCCATACAATCCATCAATACCCACTTTCCCAAATAGCTGTCTTTTAGCTTCAGTTACCCATTTATTTCCTGGGCCACATATAATATCTACTTTTTCTACTGTTTGTGTACCATACGCCATAGCAGCTATACTTTGGGCACCACCTATAGTATAAACTTTATCTACTTTTGCCAGATAGCATGCAGCTAATATGAAAGGATGTGGCAGGCCATGAAAACTTGGCGGTGTGCAAACAGAAATTTCTGAAACGCCAGCAACTTTAGCAGGAATAACAGTCATTAACACAGTGGATAGCAATGGAGCATTCCCTCCAGGAATATATATGCCCGCTTTTTCAACTGGTATATTTTTGACACCATATTGATTTTTCTTATCGTACCATTCCTTAGGTTTTGAAATTTTATGATATTCTCTTATTCTCTTAGATGCTAACATTAAAGAATTTTTCAATTTTTGATCAAGATTATCCCAATTATCTTTTAATACTTTTTGAGGAATAAGAATATTTTCCAAAGTTACATTATCAAAATCTTTTGTATAATTTATTAAAGCTTGATCACCAAAATCTTTTACATTATTTATAATTTTAGTCACTGTTGTGAAAAATGTTTGTTCATTCAATGATTCCAATTGTCTTTTTCTGATATTTAAGATTGCTTCTTTAGCTTCCTTAATTCCACGAACTACTTTAACCATGTATGAACCTTTTTTTGTATAATTCAGTAAAGCAAATAATTGAATTTTGTTCTATTTTAATTATACATTGGTTGAGTGATAATCCATAAACTAGCTATAGTGTATCCAACCATCAATATAAGCATTGGATATTGACTGCGTATGGCATATTTATGAGATTTGATTAATCTAAGAGCTATAGTATGAGATAAGAAAACAGCGATTATATGTCCAATAAGTATAGAAATTACAGATGTAATCCAATAAAAATTAGAACTGACAAGCATAAAATTTATTTTATAATTTGTAGTTCCAAAAAGATTCCAATTGAAACCGAAAGGATCAGAAATTAAAGCGAATATTAATTGACCTTGAATAAGTAGAAAGAGTAAGAAATGAGCTATATGGTAAGCTAAAGCTATAGGTATTAATGTATAAATAAAAGATTTTGCTATATGTGTGGTCTTTAAATTATTTCCACTTGCTAACATCATTAATACACAAATGTAGAAATAAACACCAATAAAAATTAATACTGACAAAAGAAGACCAATTGTGTTAATTAACATTATATTAGGGATAAATTGTGTAATGTAATTTTGAAAATTTATCCATATTAAAGTACCTGTAAATCCATCAAATGTAACAGTGGCTAATAATAGTATTACTAGTAGTGTTTCAGAAATTGATATTTTTTTTATATTAAGTAATTCAGATCCAAAAATACAAAGGTATATTTCTTTTAAATTAATTTGCTTACTTTTAGTAATAGTATTTTTCGTAGATTTTTTTGATACTCTTGATTGAATGGGTGCAAATTTGGCGAAGAAACCAAAAACTATTGTGAAAGTTTCTCCGTAACGAAGCCAAGTATTTTTTCCAAATAAAATCATTCCTCCCCATGTGATCATAGAATAAATAACTATTAATTGACTTATACGTAAAGGTATAACTGCGTCATGGTAAACGTTTTCAATCCATGCAAAAATAAGAAAAAGAAAGAATGATGGCCAAACACCAATTTTATGAGGGTATTGAAATAAAGGAGCAGGTGTTTTTCTATTACTAAATTTTAAGAAAAGAAGTTCTATCCAGGTGAAAATAATTTTCCAGGGATTTAATAACGACCAAATATTCCCCAGGAAGGCAGAAGTATATGCGATACCCACCCACCATATTACCCATACAAATGTAGGTGAAATATTATATATTGGATTAGAATCACCGATATATCCGGCCAATATTATAATTATAAATAAAAAAACACTTATTATTTGTATTGAAAATATTATTTTAGATTCAATAAAATGATTTGTTATTTTCCATTGTTGTAAATTGAATTCAGGATAATCAGTATAGATTTCAGATTTTTTTTTAAAAAAAACAAGTAAGATATATGATGCGATAACAACTATTGCCGCGACTATTAAACATAAAATTAATGGAACAGGTGGGGTAAATGGTTCCATATAAAAGTGAAATAAATCTGGTATATAGCGTTGTATAATTTGGGATAGTGATGCAATCATTTTTCCAATTCCCTTGATGTCTTTTTAAAATTTTTATGATTGATAATGAAATCTTAATATTTTAATTAGTTTTAATAACTACTTGATTATCCCCAATATGAATATGTTCAAATGTAACTTGATTATTTTCACTAAAGCTTGGAATTTTTAACTCATTTATGAATACCTGATGTTCTCCTGTCATTAAATTGGAAGGAATAATTAAAGTTGTCTTTGATTTAGTGTTTGTAGGTCCATCTGCTATAAATTTTAGTTCATTATTATTAGTATCAAATACCATGTCATAAATATTTGATTGTGAGGTTATATCTATATTTGAATTGTTTATTTTATATTGATATGTCGTAGTAATCAATGGAGTCAAAACTGCATGATAAAGTATACGTTCTGCATTTGTATTTCTATCATTTCTTTTTGTTTTAACTGCTACTATAATTACGCGTCCGGTAGCATCAATTTCTAGTGTTCGATCTTGTGCAAAAGTACCTCCATATTCAGAATGGCCTGTTTTCGTACGATCAAGACGTAAGTGGCCTAATAATCTTTCTTGAGCAGACATGGGTTTTGAGCTGGATTCTAATAAAGGAATACCGAAACTGGTGGCATACCAGTGATCTGCACCATCTTGTGTTCGGTAAATATTATCAGCAGTTATTGAATAAAGTACCAGAGGATTAAGAGGGTCAATTGCCATATCAATAACAGGTCCTTTAGGTATTCCTGTAGAAGATTTTTTCCAATTCTTTGCTCCATCAATACTTTTGTAAATCCCACTTTCAGTAGCTGCATAAAGTATTTCTGGATTTATGGGATCCATTTGTAAATCATTAGTAAAAACATCTAGTCCATTGTTTACGGGAAACCAATTCTGAGCACCATCTGTAGTTTTATAAATCCCAATTGCTGTTTCAGTTTCATGAAGCGTGGTCATTGCATATGCTATGTTTGGGTCTTTTGGATGAACAAGTATAGCATTAATTGATGTTTTTGTTTCTATAGGGAAGCCATTAGACATTTCAGGGAATGTTTCCCCGCCATCTGAAGATTTCCATATATGAGCTCCATCTAAATTGAATGTTAAATTTGGATAAACAGTATCATGAACAGATCCAACGTATATAATATTTGAATCAGATGGAGCTACAGCAAGTCCATGAATATGAAAATCAGTGGAACCATCAAGCCGAAGCCCCAGTTTTCTGGTTTCAGTGCTTAATCCTTCGTCTAATTTATGTGTTAGTGTATAAAAGCTAGCTCCACCATCAGTACTTGCTGTTAATTCTCCGGTTCTAAGCCATCCCGTTGTATAAAGTATTGAGGGAAAATCGTAATTAAATGCATAAACCATAGGATAATGAGCAGTTATTGAAGCTGAAAATAACCAAGAAGAACCTCCATCAGGTGAGAAAAAGTTTCCACGTCCTGATTCTCCTCCAACCCAGATATTATAAGGAATAATTGGATGTGTACCAATTTGAGCAATCTTTGCTTCATACACACCACTATCACTACGAACCCAATTCTTTCCTCCGTCAACGGTTTTATATAATCCTCCTCCAGGCAAAAGACCTCTATTTTTATGGTTTGGATGAATAGTGTAGATCTCATTTGAAGTACCCACATAAACGATATTCTCATTAGCAGGATGAATAGCTACAGGTGATACAAACTTAAGAATCAAACCCTGACTTCGTTCAGTCCAAGTTTTACCAGCATCATCACTTCTAAAAACTCCGTCATGTGTTGTTAAATAAACAACCTGAGGATTACTCTTTGCGAAATTGACACGATGTAATTTAGAGGTACTAAGACCAGAATTACTTTGCATCCATGTCACTCCACCATCTGTACTACGAAACATTCCATATTCACTTGATGCAGCCAACATAATATGAGAATTACCTGGCTGAATAGCAAGACCAATAACTTTAGGAGGTTTATGTTCCTTGATATTTTGTGATTCTTGTGCCCTTTCATCAAGATAGGAAATCACATTACCGCTCCATGTACTTCCTCCATCTTTAGTAAACTGTAGTCCACCATCTGCTGTAACCCACACATAATTAGAATCTCCTTCCATAACAACAATTGTTTGTACAGATGAACATGTCTCACAAATCCCAACTTGCTCCCATGTTTTACCTGAATCCGTACTTTTAAAGATATCTGAAGGTTCAGCAGGCCATATACCTCCTCTAGTAGAACCCCGTAAAGCAGCCGTATAAACAATGTTAGGCTGATCCGTAGAAAAAGCTATGGCAGTAAATGGTTTATTGTAATTTTGAGTCTCAGGATTATTCCCCACTACTCCTTTCCAATTTTCACCACCATTAGTAGTGAGTTGAACAGCCGCTTCCAAATTTGTATATAAAACAATATTTGAATCAATCGGGCTGATAGCTACTCCGGCATTATGACCTGTGACATGTACAAGTTGCCATGTTTTTCCGGCATCTTTACTACGATACATTGTCATATCATTTGAGTCAGTACCAGCATACAAAACATCAGGATTAGTCAAAGATATTTCAATCGCAGTAAATTCTCCAGCCATAACATCAGCAACAGGTTCCCACTTCAATTCAGCGCACTGATCACCTTTAAATATTTGACATTTTTCAATTGGTTTCTGATAACTAGGATTTGGTAATGTCACGTTTATAAGATTCGCACCATTAACACCTTGTGGAAGCGGGGTAGGAATAACATTACATTGTGGCCCCATCGGCAAACCTCCCTCATCCTTCATATGTCCTGGACATTTTGCTTCAGCAAGTTCAGGATTATCAGAAAGTAAGCATCCTGAAATTTGTGTTATTTGACTTTGTTCTATTTTATTAGATTCATAAATTTCGAAGGTTTTTTGAGAGTCAAGATTCTCAACAATACATTCCCTATTATATTGAGATGGATTGAATACTATAAATGTTTGAGTTTGTCTTCCCACAGATTTTTTATCATTATCATCAGTTTGCTGTGCCATGGATTTTTTATCTTTATTATCAGTTTGTGATTGGTCAGATTTTTTATCGCTATCAGACATCAGGCATTGAGGAATTTCAGATATTTGGTTTTTTTGTATTTGATTAGATTGATAAATTTCAAAAGTTTTTTGAGGACCAATAGTATCTATAATACATTTTCTATCATAATCTTCAGGGTTAAAATCCACTAATGCGACTGACTGGTCAGATTTTATATTTTTATTATTAGTTTGTGACTGGTCAGATTTTATATTTTTATTATTAGTTTGTGACTGGTCAGATTTTCTTTCACTGTCAGATTTCGATATATTTGAGTTAGATGATATTGATTTCGTATTTATATTAGATTCACTTCCACAACTATAAATGAATAATACAATACTAAGTAAAATAATATGAAATGATTTTGTTTTCATAATTTATTATAACTATTGAGTCAAACAATTAGGAGCACCAATACAAATTTTGGAACGGGTTAGATTACTTTGTGGGTTGCTTTTGCCTACTTTCTTTATAATGAATACAGTTTCCAGCTACCTTTAGATAATTGTAAACTATGAAGTAATAGAAAGAAACATATCTATATCTGTGCTTGAATGTGATTACTTTGATTGGCTTACAAGCAGGAGAAACTAGCAGGGCAGCTAATATGCTATGTATATAACTACTCTCCCAGATAAAGTATATCATTTTGATGCATTATATATCTTTATATATAATCTTAATTTAAAATGATAATTAAACTATTTTCATGAGACATATATGGCTAAGGGAAATACCAAACCTTCAAAGAAAAAACCAAAGATTGATTATGAACAAGAGCAAGTTGCACGGCACAAGTACAACAGAAGAAGGAAGAAAGAAGAAAAGAGCTAGAAGGTAGATTGGCATTTACGATTACGTGAGCATCACTAATTAATTAGTGACACCTATCAGCATTTGCAACAATCAATTAACTCCTAGCTCCGCCTTGTACTACAACACTATATAACAATATTACAAATGTTACATATAAAAAAAGCGGGGGATTTTAATGACCTTTCTTCCAGTGAAGGTATATATAGTATTCATTTGATTCCTCTTTTGGGAAGTATATTTATTTGCTCATCTATAGTTAAATCTAGAAATTTTTCAAATTTTGGTAGATTTTTTATATATGTATATGTCGCATGAAATTTATTTTATTATTTCTTTTTTATAAGAGTACTAATCATTCAGAAATAGAAGGAAATAGACATAAATAGGCAACTGTATCATTTTAATACATCTTATATCTTTAAATGTCATCATAGAAAAGAAACGCAAGTTATAATTAATAAGAATTGGCATGAAAGAGGCATTAGATTTTAATTATATTTTTGATTTTTTAAAGAAAATTATTATACAATAAATATACTAGAGAGCTATTCAATGAAATCTACTAAAATTGAAAAAATTGAGACAATTTTATGGTCCCGTTGGTTAATATTAAAAATCTTTTGTGAAGATGGCACAGTAGGCATTGGAGAAGCAGGTGTTCATGGTTGGCAAAAACCAACTGAAACAATGTTAAAAGTGTGTGAACCTTATTTAATAGGAAAAGACCCGAATTTTATAGAACATCATTATCAATTCCTTTATCGTAATTCTCATTTTATGGGATCAATAATAAATGGAGCATTGTCTGCTATAGATATAGCACTTTGGGATATTAAGGGAAAAAGATTGGGAGTCCCTGTATATGAATTAATGGGTGGGAAAGTAAGAGATAAAGTAAGATGTTATATTCATATTAATGGAGATACTCCAGAAATACTTTCCGAAGATGCAAAAAAAGCAGTGAGCAAAGGATTTACAGCTGTAAGATTTAGTGCGTTTGGCCCTAAACATTGGTTGCATAAAACTTATTCTAAATGGGCAAATGAAGCAGTAAACCGAGTAACATCTGTAAGAGAGGCAGTAGGTCCAGATATAGATATTTGCGTGGAAATACATAGGCAAATGAATCCGGCCGAATCAATTGCTTTGGGTAGAAGATTAGAATCTTTAAATCCATACTTTTATGAGGATCCAATGTTACCTGATAGTCCGGCGCTTATGGCAGATATCAAACAATTATGCAATATACCAATTGCTACTGGTGAAAGATTCACAACAATTTTTGAATATCAACAACTTCTAGAAAATAGAAGTTGTGCTTATGTTAGGCCAGATGTATGTTTATGTGGTGGTCTTACTGGTTCGAAAAAAGTTGCATCTATTGCCGAATCTTACCATGTAAAAGTAATTCCTCACAATCCTCTTAGCCCTATCAGCACAGCTGCTTGTGTTCAATTGGATGCATGTATACCAAATTTTGCATTACAAGAATATACAGGTGAATCTGAACCTCCTAAAAGTGAATTATTATTAAATTCATTAAAATTAGAAAAAGGATATTTATTAGTACCAGATGCCCCTGGTCTCGGTATAACACTTAATGAAGATGCTATATCAAAATATCCTTTTCAAGACAAAATATTGGATACACCTATTTCACATGATGGATCAGTAGCAGATTTTTAGTGTTTTAATTATACATGAGTTAGATGACAATCCATAAACTACCTTTTTGCTTTTAAAAACTGTCTTCAATTCTTTTTAGAGATTTATTAATACCAACTCTATCTTTTTTTTCTAAGAAAAAAGGTAGCTCTAAAATTGGTATTGACTTCATTCTAAGAATAATCTTCTCTCTAAGTTTTGAATCCTCTCCATAAGTAATTAATGCTGATTCAAGAATAGTAGGATCTGACAAACCAATAAAATCTCTTGAAAAATCACAATAGCTTACATCTCCAAAATCAATAATTCCAATGTTGCCACTTGGGCTGTATATGATATTCCAAAAACCCAAATCACTGTGGCATAGTGCCTTTGATAATCCTAATTTAAGGACTTTTTCTGGAAATTCTTGAAATACGAAATTTTTGATCTTCAGGAATTTTTTTTTGGTAAAAGCAGTCTGAATTTCATTTTCACCTTTTCTGAATATTTCTTGAAATTCAATTATCTCATCCTTAAGATTGTAAGTATTCGCATCTTTCAGATCCAGGGTATGTAATTTTCTCAAAAAGAAACCAAGGATTTTCCCTATTTTCACTTTTGTTTCAGTTGTAAGTTCTTGTAAACATATATCAAGAGTTACTCCAGGAATACCTGCATATCCAAAATATCTCAATTCAGAATCTTGCCATCTAACTTGAGGTATATCCACTCCAATATTTATATCATTCAACAAATAATATATTTGTATTTCTTTCATATATTCTCGAATGATTTCTTGTGTTCGGGGAAATTTAAAAACAATTTCTCCTTGATTAATAACGTAAATGCGGCTTGTCCATCCAATATCGTTATAAACGATTTCTTCAAGCCTTACACCAGTTAAACTAGAAACAATTTTTTTTTCTTGTAAAATTAGTTGACGAAATTTCATCAATCATTAGTTATCATTTTAATATCTTTAGTGTCTATACAGTATCCACTAGTCATAATTAATTATAACCTTTAAGTCTATATCATTGACTTCAGAGCTTCCTTACGCATACGCCACACGTACGTTTTAGGGTTTTAATCGTGCATAATCTGTACCAAAAGTAGATGGAGTTCTCAAACACCCGTAGGGAAATAACTATCGCAAAAGTATCTGGATCAATAATAGCACAACATACGACAATAGATTAATTATCATTAATAATTGTAATCAGGGTGTATGGTTTGAAGATTACTATATTAGATTAGATATTTCTTTTTTATAAAAAATATCCTATACACCATTTAACTTGATTTATAAGAAACAAACTCCTACAAATATCAATTACTTTATTGCTAGTATGTTCATGCTTCGTAATGAAGCTACCCAATCTTCATCTGTTTCCGATCCACTTCGATAAGGAACATCTGATACCACTTCTACTTTGCTAAATCCTGCATTTCTCATTCTATTTATGTACACATCAGTTAATTCTGCACCAGCAATACAATGAGTCCAGTTATCAATATCGGCAGTCACAGTGTCAGGGAGTTCATTTGTCAGCATTAGATCAGAAATATGCATTCGCCCACCACTTTTAAGAATTCGTACTGCCTCCTTAAAAACATTATCTTTATCTGGTGCAAGTACGATAACACAGTTAGAAATAATTACATCTACTGAATTAGATTTAATTCCCGTGTCGTCAATCAGTGCCAACCGAAATTCAACATTCTTTGCTCCCATCTTACTCTTGTTTTTGTTTGCGAGGTCGATCATGTCAGGAGTCATATCAACACCAATTACATGCCCATTTTCACCCACCATATTTGAAGCAAGAAAGCAATCAATACCACCACCACTACCAAAATCCACTACCGTTTCACCTTGTCCCAACTCCCCGATTGCGTTTGGGTTACCGCAGCCTGCGGATGCTGCAAGAGCCTCTTTAGGTAATTTTCCAATATGTTTGGGGTCATAAACTTTAGAATCAGATGCAAATCCGCCACGTTCACCGCAACAGCTTGCCACATCCCTCGCTAATTCACCGTATGAGGTTCTAACATTCTCTATGATTCTTTTTTTATTATCCATAATTCATTATAAAATATTAGTACATAATCCGACAATGAATTACTGAATCTTATTATTATTCTGATATAATACTCCATCTGTAGGTATGTATAGCTTATCAATACATACTTACAGACCAACAAGCATTGTAAACTCATTACTGATATAGCGGATTAGTACAAGGCGGAGCTAGGAGTTAATTGATTGTTGCAAATGTTAATAGGTGTTACTAATTAATTAGTGATGCTCACGTAATCGTAAATACCAATCTATCTTCTAGCTCTTTTGTGTAAAAAATGACTGTCATGTATATGTATAGCCCTCAACCCCTCAACCATAATCTCTAAGCCATGCACCAGAGCCACACCCCCTGAATCCAATTAACTAAACATATATTGTTAAAATATGGAACTATTAACAATATTAAACATGCAAATATTAATGATTTAATTCTTGTTCGAGGCGTATCACATGAATTGGCTCAAAATATACTTCAAGAATTAAATAAATAGATTTAATTTTAAAATAAGATTTATTAATATTGTATGAAATACATTAAATAGTTAAATGCTGTCTGATTTAAATAATTTATATACGGGTGTGATTTACGATGCTTTAAGAGATATGGGTATTACAGATTGTGTACTTCCTTATAACATTAAACCTTCATTTCCGGTTAGAAAACTTGTAGGACCTATTTGGACTTCAGAAGGAGAAACTGATCATGCGATTTCTAAAGATGATTCATTGTCTGGTTGGTCAAAATTATTAAGTAAAGCTGAACCAGGGCATATTATGGTTTGTGCTGCAAATAATACTTCTGTTTCACATATGGGAGAATTGTCTGCTGAAGTTTTAAAGAACAAAGGTGTATTGGGTGTAGTGACTGACGGAGGAACAAGAGATGTAGAATTTTTAGAAAAAATAAACTTACCTGTTTATTGTTCCTATGCCACCCCTAAAGATATTGTTGGTAATTGGAAGGTAACTAATTATGGAAATCCAATTGTAATTGATGGAGTTAAAATTGTTACAGGAGATTATTTGATATCTGATTCAGATGGAATTGTTATAATTCCTAAAAAGTTAATAAATATAGTAATTGATAATGCTATGTCAAAGCTAAACCAAGAAAATATTATGCGAGAGTCTATTCTAAGTGGTATGGATCCGCATGAAGCATATTTAAAATATCGAATTTTTTAACCTTGAGGTAATATTGAAAAATATTAGTAGAATATTAATTTTTACAATATTAATATTTTCAGTAATATTAATAATTATACAAAGAACAATTTCATGAGTAATAATCTTAGATTAAATAATAAAACTGCTATAGTAACCGGTGGTGCGTCAGGCATTGGTGAACAAATTGTTAGGAATTTTGTTGCTGAAGGTTGTAAGGTAGCAATATTAGATAAGAATATTGATGGTTTAAAATTAGAAAAAGAATTGAATTCCAATGGATTCAATACTAAATATTATCAATGCGACATAACACACGAAAATTCTATCATAAAATGTATAAATCAATCATTAACATATTTAAATAACTTAAATATATTAGTTAATAATGCTGGAATTGGTAAATCAGGAAATATTTTAACTACTAATAATAATGATTGGGATGAAATAATTAAAGTTAATTTAACGGGTACATATTTAGTTACAAAACATTGTCTGGAAAATTTAATTAATTCAAAAAATGGCTCTATTGTAAATATTGCTTCTGTTGCGGGTATTGTAGCTGTAAAAGACAGATTTGCATATTGTACTAGCAAAGGAGGAGTTATATCTTTAACTAAATCTATAGCATTGGATTTTGTCAAAGATAATATTAGAGCTAATGCTATTTGCCCAGGCACAGTTAATACACCTTGGGTTGAACGTATTACACAAGATTATGAGAATCCTGATGAAGCAAGAGAATTAATGCGCCAAAGGCAACCATTAGGCAGATTAGGAGAACCAGAAGAGATTGCACAAGCGGCTATATACTTAGGATCAGACGAATCTAAATTTATTACAGGAACTACCCTTGTAATTGATGGTGGATTAACTATGTCTTAAATTTATATAAATAAAGGAGTAATTATGAAATCAATGGCAGGAATACATTTAGAATATGGTAACAAGGTTCAAGTTGAAGAAATAGACATACCAGACCCATTGGAAACACAAGTTATTGTAAAACTGAAATCTACAGGGGTGTGTCATTCTCAATTACATCAAATGAATAGTACAGAAACTAACCGACCTATATCATTGGGGCATGAGGGAGCTGGATATGTAGAGAAAGTTGGTAAAAATGTCAAAGATCTTAAGGAAGGAGATAAAGTTATTGTGACTTGGGTTGGAAAAAATTCTTATAAAGGAAAATTGGATCTTCCTCAAACAACAGCTTCGTATAAAGGAGTTAAATTTTCAGAATTTACATTTACATGGAGTCAATATACGATTGTAGACGAAAATTTTGTAGTTAAAATAGATTCAAGTCATCCAGATGATGTTAGTAGCATTGTAGGTTGTGCTGTATTAACTGGTGGAGGAGCAGTATTGCACACAGCAAAAGTTAGGCCAAATAATTCAGTAGCTA
>CATLOZ010000032.1 GCA_950054395.1 uncultured Chloroflexota bacterium | reverse complement strand
GCATTAATAGAACCTTTAGCTGTCGCAGTACATGCATTTAGAAGATTAGATTCTAAAATAGGTGAAAATATTTTGATTCTCGGGTCAGGAACCATAGGGTTAATGTGTTTATATGTGGCAAAATTATTAAATTTTAACAATATATACATCACTACTAAATATGATCATCAAAAAAAGATTGCAGAATATTTTGGTGCTGACCTTATTTTTGACTATAAAGATGATGTTGAGAAAAAAATATATTCTGATACAGATGGATTAGGGGTAGATATTTCTATAGAAACAGTAGGTGCTTATTCTGCAGAAATAAATACATTAACTGATGCAGTTCAACTTACAAAAAAAGGCGGCCAAATTGGAGTTGTTGGTGGATTTAGAGTTCCTGTTGAATTTAACTTTTTAGAACCATATATAAAAGGGCAATCTTTGACTTTCCCAATATGTTATAACTATATTGACGGGAAACATGATTTTGATATTGCTATTGATTTATATAAAAAATCTGAAATAGATATATCCAGAATCATTACAGGTAATTTTAATTTTGATGATATTGAAGCAGCATTTGATCATGTTATTTCTGACAGAGAAAAAGTTATCAAAGTTCACTTGACCCTCTGAAAAATTAAATATAGGATTGCTTCAATGCAATTATTCAGATCTTCAAACAAACCAACAATACCTAGGTTAGTAATAAAGAATACATTATTATTTGCTGTTTCACAGGCTTTTCAGGGAATCCCAATGCAAATGGCTGTAACCACAGGAGCGTCCATGGTTGCTTATTTGACCGGATCCAAAGCATTGGCCGGAGTCCCAGGTATGTTAATTAGTGGTTCTCGTTTTATTGTCGCATTTCCAACAGGTTATATTACTGATAGATACGGACGTAAAACCGGAATGTATATGAGTTTGATATTAGGATTAATTGCTTGTTTAATATTAACTAGCTCTACGTATTCTGATTTAACATATGTAATGTTTTTAGGTTTTATAGTCTTAGGATTAGGTTTTGGAGCTAATACGCAATTAAGAGTTGCAGCAGCGGATATGTATCCAGCTAAACTTAGAGCATCTGGAATTGGGACTGTTTTAACATTCTCAGTTTTTGGCGCCTTTTTATCACCATTATTAATTAGTTTAGCGAATACAATAGAGATATTTGCTTTTGATGAATTAACAAAAATTTGGGGATTGATACCCTTATTTTTACTACCAGTTTTTCTATTTGTTTATTTAATAAAACCTGATCCGATCCAAATTGCTAAAAACCTTGATAAATATTGGGGAGATGAATATAAAACTGATTTAATTGTTAAACAAATAAATGATTCTTCAAAGTTTGATATCAAAAAAATATTATCAAATAAAGTTAATTTATCAGCTTTTACAGGTTATAGCATTGCTCAGAGTATGATGGTAATGATCATGTTTTTGACCTCCTTAATTATGCTTGAAAGAGGATATGATTACCTGCAAGTATCTTTTACTGTAGCTATACACGTTGTAGGAATGTTTGCTTTTTCAAGTCTTATTGGAATATTGACAGATATCATAGGTAGAAAATATGTATCTATTATTGGTATGTTAATTTTAGCTATTGGATGTTTTATAACACCGTTAACAGCTAATTTTTATATAATCACTTTAGGTTTATTTTTAATTGGATTAGGTTGGTCATGTGCAAATATAGCAAGCACATCAATGATAGCTGATATTAACCCTGTTAATATTAGAGGTAGAGTTATAGGTGTGAATGATATGCTGTCAGGTGCTTTCTCTGTTTTATTTACATTAATTGGTCCAATTATTGCAAATTATTCTAGTTTAGCTATTATATGTTATATAGCTACTATAATTTCTATATCTCCAATTATATTATTACTAAAATTAAAAGAACCAAAACCAGGTCAATTTATTTAAAAAAGCGAGGTTTATATGAAAGTTAATTTTTGGTTTGATCCAACATGCCCATGGTGCTTTGTAACATCAAGATGGTATTCAAAAGTAGCAAATGAATTAAATATTCCAACAACATGGGAAATTTTTTCACTTTCTATTAAAAATAAATCTACAAAACGTTCATCAGAAATGCAAGAAAAACATTATAGATCACTGAGAGTTTTAAGAATTATCCAATCTGTTAAAGATCATTTGACAAATGATCACGTATATAATTTGTATACTGCGCTTGGATCTCAGGTACATTTAGATAAACAACCAATAGATTCTAATTTAAAAAATATTCTTTCAAATTGTGATATCGATCAAAAATTTATTGAAAAAATGGATGATGAAAGTTTGGATATAAATATTGAAAAATCTACAAACAAAGCTGTTGAAATATGTGGTGATGATGTCGGGGTCCCTATTTTGTTATTAAATGACGGGAAGAATGAGAAAGCTATTTTTGGGCCGGTAATTAGTACTATTCCGGATTTAAAAGAATCATTAGAATTGTGGGAGCATTTTAAATATATAACATTTAATGAGAATGTTTCTGAGTTAAAAAGAAAAAGAACTATACCGTTAGGACTTTAGTTTTTACTTTTTGCTGGATTCATCAGTTTATCAATTTCAATTTCCAACCAGTCGTGTACTTTGCTTATTGTATTAGATGATACATAAAAGATTTCAGTGTCACTATCAAATTGAAGCCCATGATCTTCTCGCATAAATAAAATTCCATTTGAACCTATATTTAATTCTTCAGATATTTTGTTTAGAAGATTTTTATTTCTTTCAGAATTGGTTTCAGTGTACTCTTTTGATATTATTTTCTTTGCTTTTGCTGACATGATTCCAGAAGATAATGCACGTTGCCAATCCATTAATTCTGTAACTAATTCTTCATTTTCAAAATCGGAAATCTTAGAACCTGAATTATACAGTATTTTTATAAAATCAATACCATTTTGATTTAAATTTTCAATAATATCTAATCCTTCCTTAGCTGGTTTTGTATTCATTTCATGGAAAATTATATCTATTTTACCTAAAGATAATTCTAATTTATTAATATTATTTGCAATTTCTTTCCAATATTCATTAAATGGATTATTTCCTTTAATTTCTGTTAATTGTGGGGGTATAAAAAATATTGGAACATATATTAATCTTTTTTTATTATTAAATCTGTCTATTGTAGGTTTTGAAATCTTCCCTAATTTTGGCATATGATATTTCCTTTTAATTTATAATATAAAAACAAAATTTATTTAAAGTATAAAAAATGGGTATTATAGATAATCCTTTATTTGTTGGCCTGATAGATTTAATTCCTGTAATTATAATTTTATCAACAATATTGTATTTTATAAGAAAAAGATCAGTTAATACAAATAAAGATAAAGAAAGTGATTAATTTAAAAGCTAATATCAAAGCTATACTTTTTGATATTGGAGGACCTATTGATTCAGAAATACTTAATGACAAATTACTGAAATTCCACTTTATAGAAGAATTTTCCAAACACAATATTACTATTGATGATTCTGATATTGAAAATTGCATGGCAAGATTGATAAATAATTTTGATAAAAATATCTATTTATCTCTATGTGAATATTTTTCGAATGACAATGATAACATCAAAATATCTGTATATAAAAACATTCTTTTCAGATCTAAAGAAAGAGATTTAATAAGAAATGCTCCTGAAATATCAAAAGATGTAATTGAAGTATTACAATATTTAAGTATTAATTACAAATTAGGTGTTGTGGCAAATCAAACATTGGATGCCTTAAAGTTACTTAAAAATTCCGGTATAAATAAATATTTTAGAAATTTTGAAGTTTCCGAATCTATAGGCTTTAAAAAACCTGATGAAAGAATTTTTCTGTATGTAATGAATATGTTAGAAGTATCAAATGAAGAATGTATTATGATTGGAGATAGAATCGATAATGATATTATTCCTGCAAATAATTTAAATATTTTTTCAATACGAATTAAAACCGGAAGATTTACATATCAAGTTCCACGCGCCATATCAGAAAAACCAAAATATGAAATTGATAATTTACTAGAATTGCAAAATATTTTATAACTAATTTAAATATTTAAAATTTTCAAACGTTTTTGTTTCACAAGAATATTTTATCAATATTGGTTTGCCTGTAGGTATATCTAAATTTGATATTTCTTCATCATTGATATTTTGTATTACTTTCATTATCGCTCTTATACTATTACCATGTGCAGATAGTAATATATTATTATTTAAATTTAATTTTGGTATAAGAGTATTATTTAAAAATGGGTTGATTCTTATTGATGTATCTTTTAATGATTCAGTCTTTGGAATTAAAATGTTATCAGCATATTTTCTTTCTTGTATTAAAGAATTATGAAATTCTTCAGAAGATTCAGGTGGTCTTATATTAAAACTTCTCCTCCATTGGAATACTTTGTCATCACCATGTATTTTAGCAGTTTCAATTTTATTAAGTCCTGTTAATCCGCCATAATGCCTTTCGTTTAATTCAAAAGTTTTATATACAGGAATCCAATGTTGGTTTATTTCATCTAAAATATACCATAGAGTTTTAATTGCTCTTTTTAATACAGAAGTGTATGCAATATCAAATTCGATATTACTTTTGTTTATTAATTTACCAGCATTAATGGCTTCTTTTATACCATTATCAGACAAATCTATATCTTTCCATCCCGCAAATTTGTTTTCGAGATTCCACAAACTTTGACCGTGTCTTATTAAAATCAATTTTGACATAATATTATTAACGTGTTGAAAGTATTACATATAAAATTTTAATTTTTTATAATATTTGATGCAATAGTTTTGCTAATAATTATATTAATCTAATTAAAAAGGAGATATATGTCGGAAACAAAATTTGATTTAAACATATCAAAAGATATGAATTTATTAGAATTATCCACAAAACATGTAGATGGGAATTTGTATTTTGTAAAAACTGAAAAAAATTGGGTTGCTGACAATGATTCAATATATGTTCACTCTTTGATAGGGTTTTTTTCCGAATTAAATTTACTAGATGATAATGTAACCAAAGAATTAATGAACGAATGGGGAATCTCATTTCGTTCTACTTCAAAAGAATCAGATTATAATTCTGATATAAACAATTAAGAATATGATTACTCAGGCAGAATATAAAATAAGAAGACAAAAGCTTTCAGAATTTATTAAGGAAGGTGTTTTGATTTTACCTGGCAATATATCTTATATTAGGAACCATGATGTTGAATTTGATTTTAGGCAAAATTCTGATTTTTGGTATTTAACAGGTTTTAATGAGCCGAATACTATTATGGTTTTAACTTTTAACCCTTCTATCGAATACATATTATTTGTTGAACCTTATGACGTGAATTATCATATTTGGTTAGGAGAACGAACTGGCATAGAAGGGGCAATTAATAATTTCAAGGCTGATAAAGCTTATCCTATAAATGAAATTAATAATATACTTCCTGAAATCATTGCAGAATTTAGTAATATATATTATCGAAATGGTACTAATTTCAATGTAGATTCCATTATTAATAAATATTCTAATTCAAATTTAAGATCTGTTATTGGTACCAGAGGAAATTATAATCTAAGAAAAAAAGATGTGATTGAGAGTACCCATATTATTGATCCTATTCCGTTTATTTCCCAGTTGAGACTATATAAAAGTGATAATGAAATAGAATTAATAAAGAATGCTATTAATATTTCAAAAACTGGATTTGAACATACTCTGAATATTTTGAAACCTGGTATTAACGAGTATGAAATACAAACTGAATTAGAATATCAATTCAGGAAAAACGGATCTAGATATAATGCTTATCCTGCAATTATTGCTTCAGGGGAAAATGCTTGTGTTTTACATTATATAAATAACAATTCATTTTTAAATGATGATGAATTTATATTGATTGATGCTGGAGCTGAATATGAAAATTATGCTTCAGATATTACTAGAACTTATATGATCAGTAATAATATTAACTCATTAAAAAAGATGATTTATGATATTGTTTTTGATGCACAACAAAAAGCTATTAATTCTGTCAAACCAAATACAACATTATCCAAAATACATAAGATAGCTTTAGAAGTTTTAGTACAAGGCTTAAAAGATATTAAAATTCTAAAAGGATCTAAAGATGAAATTATTGAAAGAAATTTATATAAAGAATTTTATATGCATGGCACCAGCCATTGGTTAGGATTAGATGTACATGATACTTGTCCATATACTTTAAATCAAAAAGATATACTTTTAGAACCTGGAATGATCTTTACTGTTGAACCAGGATTATACTTTACAAATAGGTCTAGATACTCAGATAAAAATCAAATTTTATCAGGAACAGGAGTAAGGATAGAAGATGATATTTTAGTTACTGAAAATGGGCATATAAATTTATCTTCAGATATAAGTTATAGATAATTAATTTATTTGGCAGCATTTTTCACTAAGTCATCAACTACTTCTGGTTCGGCCAAAGTGGAAGTATCCCCAATATTATCTAAATCTTTTTCAGCAATTTTTCGTAATATTCTCCTCATTATTTTTCCACTTCTTGTTTTTGGCAAAGCAGGTGCCCATTGAACATTGTCTAAGTTAGCAATGGGTCCGATTTGTGTTCTTACTTGTTGTACTAATTCTTTTTTCAAACTATCTGTAGGTTCTACATCTTGATTTAATGTGACGAATGCATATATACCTTGTCCTTTTATATCATGATGGAAACCTACTACAGCTGATTCTGCTACATCTTTATGTAAAACTAAAGCTGATTCAATTTCTGCTGTGCCAAGTCTATGACCAGAAACGTTTATAACATCATCGACTCTACCTGTAATCCAGTAATATCCATCTTCATCCCTTCTACAACCATCACCCGTAAAATAATACCCTTTATATGTTGTGAAATATGTGTTGTAAAATCTCTTTGGATCTCCGTAAACACCTCTCATCTGCCCTGGCCATGATGATTTTAAACATAAATTACCACTTGCTGCTCCTTTTAATTCATTACCTTCATTATCAACGATTAAAGGTTGAATTCCAAATAAAGGTTTAGTAGCAGATCCAGGTTTTAATTTTGTAGCTCCAGGTAAAGGAGATATAAGAATTCCGCCAGTTTCAGTTTGCCACCAAGTATCTACAATAGGTAATTTTGATTTACCAATTACATTGTAATACCAAAGCCATGCTTCAGGATTTATTGGTTCCCCTACAGTACCAAGTAATTTCAATGTATCTAATTTTCTTTTGGATACATGATGATCTCCCATTCTTGCAATAGCTCTTATAGCAGTAGGGGCAGTATAGAATATATTAACTTTATGCTTATCAACCACATCCCAAAATCTTCCCCAATCTGGATATTGAGGTACTCCTTCAAACATAACACTAGTAGCTCCATTAGATAAAGGGCCATAAATTATATATGAATGACCAGTTATCCAACCTATGTCTGCTGTACACCAAAAGATATCTCCATCTTTGTAATCGAAAACATATTTAAAAGTTAGTGTAGTGTAAACAATATATCCACCTGTTGTATGCATTACACCTTTGGGTTGCCCTGTGGATCCTGAGGTATATAAAATGAATAGAGGATCTTCGGCATCCATTTCTTCAGCAGGACATATATCAGAAATTGAACTATCATTAGTTTCATCATCCCACCAAAAATCCCTTCCAGATAGCATATTTGTATCTTCGCCTGTTCGCCTGACAACAATACATTTTTCAACATTAGTATCTTCCATAGCAGTATCAGCATTAGATTTTGAAGGAACAGATTTTCCTCCTCGCACTCCTCTGTCAGCACATATAAGAAGTTTAGGTTTACAATCTAAAATTCTACTTTTAAGTGAATCTGGACTAAATCCACCAAATACAACTGAATGAATTGCTCCGATTCTAGCACAAGCAAGAACTGCAATAGATAATTCGGGTATCATTGGCATGTATATAATAACTACGTCCCCTTTTTTTACATTATGTTTTTTTAATACATTTGAAAATAAGGAAACTTCTTTGTGTAATTCTTTGTAAGTATAGGATTTATCAAGATTTGGATCGTCAGATTCCCAAATTATTGCAGTCTGATCCCCTCTTTTTTCAAGATGTCTGTCAATGCAATTATATGTGACATTTAATTTCCCGCCTAAATACCATTTTATATCGGCTGTATTAAAGTTATAGTCCATAACCTTATCCCATTTTTTAGTCCAATCAACTTTATCAGCCTGCTCAGCCCAGAAATTTTCAGGGTCTTCTATTGATTGTTTGTACATTTCTTCATATTTTTCAGTGTTTATATAAGCATTCTTTTTATACTCATCTTTGATATCAATTATGTCACTCATTTCTTTCTCCAATAAATTTATTTACTGATAACTTATATTATTTGATTTTAAGCTATAATATTTTGGATGACAAGTTTTGGATTTTAATTTTACAAATCAGATTAATGCTCAGAGAAATTATATTTTAAATAAAAATGTGTAGCATTTTGTTATTCTAAATGAGAAAAAATGAATTATAGCCTTATAAGCTGGAATGTTAATGGTATTCGTGCATCTTATAAAAAAGGTTTTAAAGATTGGTTATTAGAAGAGAATCCGGATATTTTTTGTGCTCAGGAAACTAAAGCAAATATTGATCAATTACCATCTGATCTTGTGAATATTGCTGACTATATTTCATATTTTCATTCTGCTGAAAAAAAAGGTTATAGTGGTGTTGCAGTTTATTCAAAATACAAACCCGAACAATTTTCTTCTGGATTTGGAGATACATTTTTCGATAATGAAGGAAGAACTATAATTGTAAATTTTAAAGAGTTTATTTTATTTAATGTTTATTTTCCAAATGGTCAAAGATCAGATGAAAGATTAAAGTACAAATTAGATTTTTATAATTCGATTTTAGATAAATTAATTATATTAAAAAATAATGGCCATAAAATAGTAATATGCGGTGATGTTAACACTGCTCACAAGGAAATAGACCTGGCCAGACCAAAAGAAAATTCTAATGTTTCCGGATTTCTTCCAATCGAAAGAGAATGGATTGACAAATTAATTGACAATAATTTCATTGATACTTTCAGACTATTTAATGAAGAACCAGATAATTATACATGGTGGAATATGCGAACAAGAGCAAGGGACAGAAATGTAGGGTGGAGAATAGATTATTTTTTTGTAACAGAAAATCTTGTAAATAATGTAAAAAGCTCAAGCATACTCAGTCATGTCATGGGCTCAGATCATTGCCCTATAAAACTTAATTTGAGCTTTTAAATTAAAGATTCTATTTTTTTCAATACATCGTTAGGGCTTGGATTGACTTGATGATCTTGATCTGGGTATACAATCATTGGGATGGTTCTACCACCGTTTTGAAATTTATATAGATCTTCAATGGCTTCAGGTTTTTCATCTACATCAATAGCTTCGTAAGATATATTACTTTTATCTAAAAATCCTCTTAGATTATGGCAATAACCTCACCATGTTGCTGTGTAAAATTTTAATATCATAATATGTTTAAATTAATTTGTAATATGATTTTTTTATCTAATTAAAGATGTAGCAATAATTATATTATTTGAAACTATTGTAATTAGTTTATCAATTATTTAATACCTATTCCTGTAATCATTATTCCTGAAAATATTAATAGACAACCGATTATTCTATTAATACGCAATCTTTCATTTAGAAAGAGATATCCAATTATAAAACTAAAAACAATACCTATATTTCTCATTGGTGCTATATAACTAACTTCTACAAAAGTAAGGGAATATAAAATTAGTAAATATGAAGTAGAATCACTGATACCTACTATGGCATATTCTTTAATTTTAGATTTAGTTAACAAACCTTTATAAATATTTTCTTTATTAATAAGAAATTTTAAATTGAATATAAAGAAAACTCCAAAATTACTATAGATATAAAAATATACAATTGGGTTTATATTTGTTACTCCTAATTTATCAATCAGAGAATAAGAAGTTACCATCAAACCTGTCAAAATAGAATAATTAACTCCGGGATTAGTGAAAATTTTATTATTAATAAATAAATTTGGTTTAAGATTTGAGAAATTATTTATATTCAATAGTATTAATCCTGATAAATTAATTAATATTCCAACTATTGATAATTTAGATACCAGTTCATTTATTAGTGAAATTCCAAAAATGGGAGTTAATAAATTTCCTAATCCCCTTGATAAAGGGTAAACTTTTGAAAATTCTTCATTTTTATACATTGCAATTAAAAAATAAAAATAGAAAAAATGAGTTATTGTTGTACCCAATAAATATATTAAATCTTCAATATTGATTGGTTTATAGAAAATTAAAAATAACGGTAATAAATATATAGAATTAAAAATTCTAGAACCTATGAACAGCTGTTCAGGGTTTCTAGTAGATTTATATCTTGCATTCCATGACACATGTATTAACCCAGATATAAATATAATAATAAGGACATTTAAGCTGCTATTCATTTTTTCATATTTAAATAATTTATATTAGTAAAATATTATTGATTAAGATAGAATTATATGATAATTAAATCAAGTGAAAGTAACAAATGGATTTCAATGGTAAAATAGCTATAGTTACCGGAGGTTCCTCAGGAATTGGAAAGGCAACTGTGCAACTTCTTTTAAAACAAGGAGCGAAAGTTATAGTATTAGATTTAAAACCAATAGATATTAATGTAAATAAAGAAACTTTATTTTATTACGACATTGATGTTACTGATGAAAATCAGGTTTCTAATTTGATTAGAATAATTTCAGAAAAGTTTAATTTAATTAATATCTTGATTAATAGCGCAGGTGTTACTGCCCGCAATGCATTTGATCAAGAAGTAAGTGAATATGAATTATGGAAAAAAGTTTTAGAAGTTAATTTAAATGGTACATATTTAGTATCAAGAGAAGTTGTTAAAGTGATGATAGAGCAAAACCATGGATCGATAGTTAATTTATCTTCTATTATGGGGCAGGTGGTATATCCTGAATATTTAAATTCTTTAACAAGTCCGTATCCTATATCCAAAGGAGGAATAGTCCAGTATACAAAAAATTTAGCATCTTTTGTTGGTAATAAAAATATAAGAGTAAATTGTGTGTCACCAGCATTTATATATACTGATCTTACTAAAAATATATTAGATGATGAATTTATAGGTACCAAATTAAAAGATCAACATCCAATGAAAAGATTTGGTACACCTGAAGAAGTAGCAGAGACAATTTGCTTTTTAGCTTCAGATAAAGCTTCTTTTATTACAGGAGTTGATTTACCTTGCGATGGCGGGTATTTAATATTATGAAAATGGATGAATTATAAATTATGGCTAGCAGAAGATTTCCAATAGTTTTTTATAAATGGATTACAAATTTTGGAAAATCATCTTTTGATTATTCAAATATAACAGACAATATAATTATTTCTGGAGAATATACTGAAAATGATATTTTTACAATCCAGAAATTAGGAGTGAAATGTGTAATTGACATGAGAAGTGAAACCTTATTTGACCAGTCTTTGTTTGAATCAATTGGTATTAATTATTTTAATATCCCAGTTGCTAATTACTTTGCTCCGGAATTAGATCAAATTGATAATGCTATTGAATATATTAATTCTAATATATCAGTTGATAATAATATTTTAATTCATTGTAAAGAAGGTGTTGGAAGAAGTTCTCTAATTATTATCGCTTATTTAATTACTACAGGTTTAGATTTATTTGAAAGTATGGAAATAGTTAGATCCAATAGATGGGGCGCAAACCTAAATAATATACAATTTCAAAAACTTAAAAAATGGTATGAATTATATAATTTTTCTTAATATTGGTTATTTATTAAGATATTCAGTTAATTGATTAACTATATATTGATTATTATCTGACCCCCCAGGATTAAGATTTATATCAACAGGGGAAATTGAGACATAACCATCTTGAATTGCCTTCATATCTGTATCTTTTGGAAATTCAACGTTTTCTTTTAAATCTAATCTAAGCCAGTAATAATTGCCCCTGCCTCTTGTTTCTTTTAATATTATTTCATCTTCCACTTTTGGCCCGATATAGGTGCTTTTAATTCCTTTTATTTGATTTCTGGGTAGATTGGGGAAATTGACATTTATTATTTGAGGGTCCTTTATATTATTATTAACAAGAAATTTGCATATTTTTGCTGAATATTCAATTGAAGTTGTAATATCAGTTTGTACAGCATCAAGTGAAGCAATAGATAAAGCTACTGATAGAGTCCCGCTTAAATATCCATGAATAGCAGCGCCTGCAGTACCAGATACTAAAATGTCTGATCCCATATTCGCACCATAATTAATTCCTGAAAAAATATAATCAAAACCTTTTGGGTTGATTTCTTTATTTGCTAAAATAACACAATCTGAAGGAGTTCCTTCAACTGCATATGCATTAACCTTATCTACATTAATATTTACCTGATTGTATCTAAGAACATCTCTTAAAGTTATACTTGGGCCTTTACCTGATTGGTCTCTGTCAGGAGCCACAACTGTAACATTTCCATATTGTTTTAATACTTCTGCTAATTTATTAATAGCAGGTGAATTTATCCCGTCATCATTAGTAACTAAAATTTCCATTATGATTTTACCCTTTATTGATCAAGTTATTTAATTGGATGTTATCGAATTATATTGCAGATGATTTACATCAGCAATATTCATGTAATAGAATAAGTTACCTAAATAAATTTATAAAAATATATTATTATTACTATGAAATCACAAAGACATTTATTTAATATACCTAAAGACCAAGCATATTTTAATACTGCATACTTTGGATGCCTTCTTAATGAATCAGTTAATGCAGCTGCATATGGTACGAATTTAAAAGCTCAACCTTGGAATATTCATATGGCAGATTTTTTTACAGACGCAGATATTGCTAGACAATTATTTGCTAAATTAATTAATACTGACCAAAATAATATTGCTTTAATACCTTCAGCCAGTTATGGGTTTGCAACTGCGGCTAAAAATATAAATCTTAATTCCAATGATTCAATAATGGTTTTGTCAGAACAATTCCCCTCTAATTATTACATATGGGAACAACTAGCTATTAAAAATAATGCAACCTTGTCTGTGGTACCTAGGCCTGAAGATGATGATTGGACAACCAATATATTAAATACGATTGATGATAATGTAAAAGTTATTTCATTGCCTAATAATCATTGGACTGATGGTGGATATATTGATTTGGAAAAAATTGCAAAAAATATCTCAAGTTCAAATATAGCTCTATTGATTGATGGTACACAATCAGTCGGGGCCTTGCCTATAGATGTGGAAAAAATTAACCCAGACTTTTTAGTTGTTTCAGGATATAAATGGCTCTTAGGACCTTATAATTTGGGATTATGTTATATTAATCCTAAATATCACAATGGAGATCCATTGGAATATTGGTGGGGTCATAAAGAAGGATCAGAAAATCCTGCAAGTTTAATTAATTATCCAAGTGATTTTTTACCAGGAGCAAGAAGATTTGATTATGGACATAAAGGGAATTTTCACTTACTACCTCCATTAATTAAAGCGCTTGAACAGTTATTAGATTGGGGAGTTGATGAAATTTATAAATATACTTCAGATATTAATAATAAAATCATTGAAAGCCTTTCAAATATTGGCATTTCTACAATTGATGAAAAATATAGAGCGGGACATTATCTGGGAGTTAGATTTAATGATCCTATCCCCTCAGATTTCACTGAATATTTAACTGATAACAATGTACATGTAAGTGTTAGAGGCACAAATACTGTTAGGGTTACCCCACATTTATGGATAAATGACAATGATATAGATAAATTTGTTAATGTTGTAAAAAAATATTTTAAAAAGTAAATTAACATTGACTAACTATATAAATCATAACAATTATAAAATTTCATATTCAAAATGGAATATTGAACATAAATCAAGGAATACTCTTTTATTTGTTCATGCTTCTGGATTTCATGGAATGATTTGGAAACAAATAATACAAAAATTACCTGATTTTAATTGTGTTAGTATTGATTTATCTGGACATGGTTTAAGTGATAATCCAGATCATGATTATCAGTGGAATAAATTTGCTTTTGAATTAGAAACATTAATAGTGGATTTGAATTTAAATAATATTTTTGGAATTGGGCATTCTTTGGGTGGTTATGCTATTACCCATGCAACGAATAATTTAAGCGACAAATTTGAAGGATTAATATTATTTGATCCGTCTATATTTATTAAGAATAAATATGATGAAAATCGTAATAGAAAAAAAAATTTCATACATCCAATAAGTAGAAGACGTAATTTGTGGAATTCATCTGATGAAATGTACCAAAATTTTTCAACAAGATTACCATTTAAATTATGGGATAAAAATGTTTTAAAAGATACAAGTGGTTTTCTCTGGATAAAAAACGATTTCTTTTTCTTCTCCAAGGGCCTCTTGGCTGTGGCTGTGGGCGCAGGACCTATGGCGATTGATGGTAGAATTGTTGGAAACGACACCGGTCGTGTACTGAAATATAAAGGTTTAAACAAAATCAGTGGTAACATTGCCGTGGGCATTGAATCATTGATCTCTGAAAAACGGCCAACTTTCTGGAGTTGTTATCTCAACTATCAATTTCTCTCTTCCTCCATCCGTTTGACCTCTCTTCCTGACCCTTTTGCAAGATCCATTCGCGGTCTCGAAATTCGTTTGGGATTATCTCATATCTTTTAAACTTAGGTACCGGTGAATCTGAGAAAAGTGATAATGTGAAGTAATATGTTCTGCCCTGAATGTCAATCTGAATTCACC
>CATLOZ010000031.1 GCA_950054395.1 uncultured Chloroflexota bacterium | reverse complement strand
AAATCTAAATTAATAACTTCAATTATATTCCCTTTCTATGCAGTAATTGCAATCTTTCAAATACTCTATCATTATATTTACGCTAAGCACAAAAAGAACGTGAATAAAAACAATGAAGGCCCATATACTATTATTGCAAAATGGGTAATTAACAAGCCAATTACTACCTTAATCATCACTTGTAGTATATTATTAACGATGTTTACAGGTTTAATAAATGCGAAACCAACATACGATCAACTAGCGAGTTTACCTAATAACGCTGATTCAGTAAAAAGTTTTGAATTATTAAGAGAGGGGTTTAATCCGGGCGAATTAGCGCCTGTTGAAGTATATGTAGACTTTAAATCTCCAGATTCTACATTTAACAAAGAAAATCTTGATAAAATAGATTCCTTAACTTCTATACTTTCTACAGCCCCTGGAATAACTAGAATTACAAGCTCAACCAGACCTTTTGGTATGAATTCTCCTATAGGTGGTTCAGATAAAATTTTAGAATACTTATTTTCGAATGATCCTGATTCTTTCGGTATAAAAGCAAGAGTAAATAGCTATACTTCTCCTGATAATTCTGTATCAAAACTTGAATTAATATTAAACGAAAATCCTTATGATGAAAAAGGTATGAATCTAATTCCAGGTATTAGAAATCACATTAAAACTCAAGGAGCAAATTCAGGTATTGATCTATCTTCAATATACGTAGGAGGAGAAACAGCTGTCCAATATGATACAAGAGAAGCTGTAAATAGAGATCAGCTAATAGTTCTCCCACTAATACTTCTAGCTATTGGTTTAATATTATTAATTTTATTAAGATCTCTCGTAGCACCCATATATCTTTGTGCAACCATAATATTTACTTACTTTTCTACAATGGGAATATCATTATTAGTATTTAGATTTATTTTCGATCAACCATTTTATACTTCTGGGCTGCCATTCTTTTTATTTATATTTTTGAATGCATTGGGAGTTGATTATAATATTTACTTGATGAGTAGAATTAGAGAAGAAGCAAAGAAAAGAAATATAACTGAAGCTACACAAATTGCTGTAGCCAAAACAGGTGGAGTCATAACTTCTGCAGGTATAATTTTAGCAGGAACATTCTCAGCATTAATGGTACTTCCATTAACAGATTTATTTCAACTTGGATTTGCTGTTGCTATAGGAATTATAATTGACACATTTATAACAAGAACACTTATTGTTCCCGCAATAGTCAAACTATTGGGACAGTACAATTGGTGGCCAAACAAGATCATACCTTCTAATAAATAATCACTTTACAAATATACTCTTTATTGAAATTATCATTAATCCGATAATAATAATAATCCCAGATATTATCTGATATATTTCTAAAACCTCATTTAAAATGATATATCCAAAAATTGATCCTGTTACAGGAACTAATAATCCATAAGGGGTTATTTGAATAGATTTATATTTATTTAACAAATACTGCCACATAGTAAAACCTATAACAGTAGATATATAAGCTGTATAAAATATTGATAAGAAAACCTTAATTTCTATATTGGAAAAATCTATTTTCAATAGTGAATCATATTCTAATATAAATGAAATGATAAATAATAATATTGCTGCCAATGGAGAAATCCATATTAAAAATGAAACCATATTTATATTGCCAAGATTTTTTAATTGAATATTAGCGACACCCCACGACATAGCAGCAGCGAGTATAATAAATATTGCATCTAACTTAAAATCACCATCATTATAAGTTAATAAAATAATTACTCCTAACATTCCTATAATCAAACCAGCGATTTCATTTAAACTGGGTTTTTCTTTAATTAAAAATGCAGACATAATTACAGTGAAAAATGATTGGGTTTGTAATATCACAGCACTTAAACCAACTGACAATCCGGTACTCATGCCGTAATATAAAAGGCTGTATTGTAATACTCCTAATGTAATAGGTAAAGAAAAAAATTGTTTATTGCTTACTTTTGGTTTTTTTACAAAAAATATCCATGGAAATGATATTAAAAAAAATCTCAATCCTGCCAAAAAAATTGGAGGCAAAGATAATACTGCGATTTTAAGAGTAACAAAATTTAACCCCCATAAAATAACTATAATAAATGCCATTACGACATGTTTGGTACTCAAAACTAACCTTTAAATCATTAAGTGATAATTTTATAAGGTTTAGATTTATTTAAACCAGGAACAGTTTTTAATCGCATAAATCTTCTATTCTTTGCTCTTTTATATGAATCCTTAGAACTTTGTCGATTTTTACAAGTATATGAACAAAATAATTTTCTTTTATTTTCGGTTAGAAAAAGATTTTTACATCTTTCACATAATTTATAAATACATTCTCTTATCATAGATTTACTGATTAAACTCCAATAAAAATTAAGTAAACTAGTATTTTTATTAGAAAATTCAAGATGGTTAGAATCAATTTTAAATTCAAAATCAGTAGATGGTAAAGAATGTTCATTATTGTTTAAAACATCTTGTATATAAAAAGATAAGGTTTTATGTAATAAATTTTTATCTTCAAAATTAGATATACAATCCATAAAAAATGCCTGTTTAAATTTACCTTTTGGAATAATAGAAAACAATTCATTTGTCTTTGAAAGTTGTTTTAATATTTTTTGTACTAAATCAAAAGATCGCTTTGATTGCCTATGCAAATAATCATAAAATATCAAAACAGACCACATAATTCTCAATTCATTAAATAAAAACAAAAAATTAACATCTGATTTAATTAAAACACCGTTTGATGCCATAAATTCACAAATCGATTTAATGAAAATTTCTTTTTTAAATTCATTTATTTGTTCATAAAAAGATAAATTATAAATATTTAAAAAATGAATTAATGAATCTTCTTTAAAATTATCATAATACTCAAATTGCTTATTTACATGAATTACTGATTCCAATGAATTAAAATTATTGTAATCAACATAAAAATACTCCGAAGAATCCAGTTCATATTTATCTAATGAATAAAAATTTAAATTTTTCTTTATATTAAGCAAAATTATCTTATTTATATCTAATAAATTATATTCAAAAACAATAAACATCTAAATACAATAAGATTTGAGGTTTAAGTTTTAATTTTTACTTAAAGCAATGTACAAATAAATTACCCTTTTTCTTTAAATTTTTCTTTTAAATCTGAAAGCTTAATCAAAGCTTCTAAAGGAGTTATATTATCCATGTCAATATCATTAAATATATTTCTTATTTCATCATAATTATTTTCATGTAAATTAAGAGGGAGCTGAGTTGATATATTAGTATAATTCAAACCTAATGGATTAGATTTTTCTTCTAAAGCAGATAATAACAATTTAGATTTACTGATTACCTCATCTGGCATTCCAGCTAAAGAAGCAACATAAATACCATAACTTCTGGCAGATATCCCTTTTGAGATATGGTGTAAAAATACAACACTTTCTTGATCTTCTAAAACTTTTACATGATAATTTTTTAATCTGTTAAGTCGGGATTCTAATGTTGTCATTTCGAAAAAATGAGTGGCAAATAAAGTTCTTGCACCAATTGAAGATTCCTCATGTATATATTCTGCTACTGACATTGCTATTGCCAATCCATCATATGTACTTGTACCTCTGCCAATTTCGTCTAAAATTATTAAAGATTTATTTGTTGCTTCATTTAATATAGTTGCAGTTTCAGTCATTTCAGTCATAAAGGTAGATCTGCCAGCTGAAAGATCATCTTCTAGTCCTACTCGTGTGAATATTCTGTCAACTAAACCAATCTCAGCATTTTCAGCAGGTACATAAGATCCTATTTGAGCTAATAAAACAATAATGCCAATCTGTCTTATAAAAGTAGATTTCCCAGACATGTTGGGGCCAGTCAATAATATTATTTGATGATCTATGTTATTTAAATAAACATCATTTGGTACAAATTTACCTGTTTCTATTAATTCTTCAACCATAGGATGTCTTGATTTTTGAATTTTCAAATTTAAAGATTCATTAATTTTTGGCTTAACATACCCATTTCTTCTCGCGATTAAAGACAATGAAGAATGAACATCTAATTCAGATATAACATTTGCTAATAAAGAAATTTCATTAACTTTTGAAATAATATTATTACAAATATCTTGAAATATTTTTCTTTCTAACTCATCTATTCTTTCAACAGATAAAATAATATCAGTTTCTAAATTTTTTAATTCTTCAGTAAAAAATCTTTCTGCATTAACTAAAGTTTGTTTCCTAATATAATAATCCGGAACTTGTCCCAATTGAGATTTGGTGATTTCAATATAATAACCAAAGATTTTGTTATATCTAACTCTTAAATTTTTTATTTGTGTTTTTTTTCTTTCAGTTAATTCCATCTGAGCCAATATATTTTTTGATGTAGCTAAGGATTGTCTGTATTTATCCAAATCTTCAGATAAACCTTTTTTAATTAATAGACCGTCACCTAATTTACCATCATATTGTTTTTCAAAAGAGTTATTTACAAGGTCGCAAATATATTTTATTTCATGAGCGTTGATAAATAATTTTTTGAATTTGTTTGGTAAAAAATTAGATTTTAAATACTCAAATACATTTAAAGCCATATCTAAACTTTGAGATAATGTTAAAACTTCTATGGGACCTGCTCTATAATTAACTAATTTACTGAGTAATCTTTCTATATCAAATATTTTCTCAAGTTTACCAGCAAGTTTAGAAGATATATTTTCATTATCATAAAACCAAGAAATGATTTCTTGTCTAAGCTTTATTTTTTTAATATTTATTAATGGTTGCCCTAAATAATTTTTTAATAATCTTGCACCCATAGAAGTTTTCGTAATATTAAGTGTATTAAACAATGAAAAAGAACTGTTTAAGATATTTTTATCTGGAAATAATCCCAGGTTTTTTCTTGTTTGTGGATCGAGAAACATATATTCAGAAGTTTTGTAATATTCAACATTCTCGAAATTTATAGTATTAAAAAGCATGTTACGATACAGATAATTTGTTAAACCAATAAATGCTTTAGTTTCAACTAAATTAGTATCAAACCATTCGTTTCTTTCAATTATTGAAACCTTATTATATTCTGAAGGGTCAAAAACCCAATTATTAAAATCAGCACTGTCCAAAAATTCATTTTTACCATAATATTCTGAATTAATTTTCTGCGATTTTAATGACAATAATTCTGATGGCTTTATTCTCGCCAATTCAGAATCAAGTGATTGAGTATCAATTCGTGTAACTTTTATTTCACCTGTAGAAACATCAATATAAGATATCCCAGTATTATTTTTTTCAGTAAAAGCTGACATTAAATAATTATTTGAATTATTATCTAATAAATAATCTTCAAAAATCGTACCTGGGCTTACTACCCTAACAACTTTTCTGTCAATAATCCCTTGAGAATTAGGCTCTAAACCAATTTGTTCACAAATCGCTATTCTAAAACCTTTTTCAACCAAAATTGGTAAATGCTTATCCAGTGAATGAAAAGGTATCCCTGCAAGTAAATGCACTTGGCCTTTTCCAAATTCTTTCTTAGTTAAAGTGATTTGTAATTCTGAAGATAAAATTTCCGCATCAGTATCAAAAGCTTCGTAAAAATCTCCCATTCTATATAATAAAATCGAATCAATATAATCTTCTTTTATACTTAAATATTGTTTCCAAGCAGGTGTTAAATTTTTACCCATAAAAATTTGATTACTTCCAGAATCTTTCTTCGAGAACCTTAAAACCCTTATTCTGACCTAATTTTTCTTTTATATCAATTATCATATCTGGATTTCCACAAGCATATACAATCGTATTATCTATATTCAATTGTTTTTGAATTATATAATTTTCTGCAATGATATTTACCCTTCCTGTCTTACCATTCCATTCTTCATTCCTAATATCTTTTGGTCTACTTATAGTTGGTTGATAAGTAACAAAATCAGGATAATCTTTGGATATTGTAATTAATTCTTCCGAATATCCAAATTCATCCATATAACTTGATCCCTGCAATATGTGAAATTTCATATTTGAAGAATTATTGTTTAAGAAATATCTAACATAACTCACGTATGGAACAATTCCAGTAACAGTACAAACAAGTAAATAATTATTATAATTAGTATCTTTGATCTGGAAAATACCTTTGGCCTTTGGCCTTAAAGTTAGTTTATCTCCTGCTTTCATTTCCCGGATAATTGAAGATAATTCTCCATGTTCTACTAATTCAACAAATAATTCTAAAAAATTTTCATCAGGAGAAGAAGCAATAGAGTATGCTCTTTCAATTCCATCTACACCTATTGTGCAATATTGGCCTGGTTTAAATGAATAATTTTCAGGTTTTAAAATCCAAAGTTTAAGCATGCAATCACTTAAATCTAATCTTTGAATGATTTTTGATTCTATTAAATTTTTATTTGTTTGATTAACCACAATAAAGAATATGAAAATAATAAAAAGGAATAATATTAAATTTTTTCAACTTCAACAGGAATGACTTCTAATTCAGGTACTCGGTAATATTTTAAATCAGATTTAGTTGTGTCAAGATTTTTAATCATATTTCCAAACAAAGTCGTAATATTTAAAACATTTTTTATTTGACCATTTGTCTTCACAATACACTGTAATAATTCTTGACCATTTGATAATAAATTCAATTTATCATTCTGTTTAATATTGTGTTCAATAGCATCTTCAGGGTGAATAGATAATTCAAAAATTTCTGAATTGGAATTAGTGCCGTTAGTATTGAAATTAACTACAAATTGGGACTTATTTAATACACGGCCTTTTGCCAAATAAAATCCATTTTTAGTAATATTTCCGGATCGATGAACAGAAGAAAAATTAAATTTATTATTTTCTGTATTTGCTATATTATTCCAATATAAAACATTTTTATTATTAGTATTATTTGGGTTGTAAGGCCATGTGATATCACTTTGTGATTTCAATAACTTATATGAAAATTTATCATAAATAGATATATTGTTTACTATATCGTCAAATATATTTTCTGAATTATTGTACCTAAAGAGTTTTTTATTCATTTTTTTTGCAAGCATTTGAATTATTTTCCATGGTTGGATCTGCTCATTATTTGGTACCATACCAGGTCTTACCAATTGTATTCTTCTTTCTATATTTGTTTTTGTTCCTTCTGATTCTGAAAACGAAGTAGAAGGAAAAATAAAAGAACTAAATTGTTCTCGAAATTCAGATATTAAAGATTGATGAGAAATTACTTTAATAGAATCTGAAACTGAATCTATAGCTTCAAATAATTTATCATTATATGATTCATAAAAGTCTCCAATCAAATGTAATACTTCAATTTGATTATTACTTATCAAATCAATTAATTTATCAATAGACAAATCTCTATTATCATTTTTATATATATTATTTTGAGAGTTATATACTGTTGTAATTCCTAGATCAACCGCACCTTGGGCATTAGATCCCCTATACAGCGGAAACAGTCCCCCATATTCATTACCAACATTTCCTGTTATAAGGCTTAAATTAACCAAAGATTCAACTAATAAATCAATATTATTTTTATCAATGGTTTCATTTGAATATATTGTTGCCAAAGGACCTTTTGTTAATATGCTTACAGCTTCATTTATATCTTGAATGCTAACACCAGTTAAAGTTGATATCTTCTGTAAATCAAATTTCCATACTGATTGTCTAAATTCTGAATAATTATTACAAAATTTATCTATATAATTTTTATTTTCAAGTGATTGATCGATAATAGATCTTATTAATCCACCTATTAAATCTACTTCAGTTCCCGGGTAAGGTTTTAACCAAAGTTTTGCATGTTTAGTTAATTCTGTCTCTCTTTGGTCAATGACTACCATTTCAGATAAACCAGAATCTATAGCTTGTTTAATAGGTAAGGTTAAAACATTATGATTTTCAGTTGCGTTAGCAGACACTACTAAAAACGACTTTGCATTCTTTAACCCTAGTATTGGATTAGTAGCAGCTGAATAACCTAGCATTTCTACCAATTTATATCTCAAAGAACTATCAATGTCAGCGTTACTTATCACATTATTAGTACCAATAACTTCTTTTGCAAATTTATTAGCAACATATATATCTTCATTAGTAAGATTACTATCGATGATCATCGCATAATTATTGGGATTAACTTCTTGTAAAATTTCTGTAACTGAATCGATATTTTCTGACAAAGTTGTTTCAACTAATATATCTTCTCTTCTAACCATTGGAGATTTAATTCTTGATTTTGAATTAACATAATCAAAACCAAATTTCCCTTTAAAACATGTTTGCCCTCTATTAGCCGGAGATTGAAGATTACTACCAATTCTAATCAGTTTGTTTCTAACATTAGTTTCTAAATCAAAAGTACAACCAATAGGACAATAATTACAAACTGAAGTTGTTTTTGTTTCAGCTTTCTCCCATTTGTAGTCTTTTTCCACTATTGCCCCAGTTGGACAAACATCTATACACGCACCACAAAATTCACAACCTGCATCAATCAAGCTATCTCCCATAGATGTACCGATTATAACTTTACCTGCACGCTCTTTTAAAGTTAAAACATTATCTACCCTAACTTCAGAACATACCCTGATACATCTAGCACACACAATACAAAGATTCATATCCATATCCCATAAAGGGTCATCATTCTGCACATGTTCGCCGCGATAATTGTAAGTTAACGGACTGTCCATTTCCATGTCTAAACTTCTCACAGTATCCTTCAATTCACATCTTTCATTTTTAGGACATGTTATACATCTATCATTTACAGAAACATGTCTTAAGCAAATGTCGCTTGGACCACACAGATCAATTCTATGACATGTTAAACATCCATGAGGATGTTCAGTAAGCAATAATTCCATCATACCTTTTCTTAAATCAACTATTTCATCAGTCTGCGTATTAACCTTCATACCTTCCGCCACAGGAGTAGTGCATGAAGCAGGTGTTCCTCTTCCACCCTCTACTTCAACAACACACATTCTACATGCTCCATAGGACTCCATTCCGGGGTAATAACACAAATAAGGTATATATATATCTGAATCCATAGCAGCTTGGAGTATATTTGTATCTTTATCTACTTTCACTTTCTTGCCATCAATGACAATATTTATTTTATTATCTTTATTATCTTTTCTAGTCATTTAATTCTCCTTTATAGTTTGCCAAGAACTTGGCCTAGTATTTTCAGGAAAAACTATTTGTCTTTCATTGCAGCTACCTGTAGGACAATTACCATCCATACAACTTTCAAAATCACTTTGAAAATGTTTCAAAGCAGAACTTATTGGATTGTAACCCAATTGCCCATGCCCACAAAGGGATCCTGCTTGCATATTCTTTCCTATTTTATTCATTAAATCAAGATCATTTAAATTTCCCTTCCCTTTTGAAATTTTTTCCACTATTTCCAAAAGATGTGTCATTCCCAATCTACAAGGAAAGCATTTTCCACAAGATTCATATTGACAAAATGCAACAAGTGATTTTGTCAAATCAACAGCGCAGGTACGATCATCAACTATTATTATTCCACCAGATCCAAGAATCGCTCCAGCTTTCGCCATTTCATCAAAATCTATTTTTACTTTCAAACTATCAGGACCAAGCACACCCCCTAAAGGACCACCTGTTTGTAACATTTTTAGTTTCCTCCCATTAGGAATTCCTCCTCCTATTTTCTCAACTACATCTTTAATTGAAATCCCCATTTCTACTTCATACATTCCTGGATTCAATATATCCCCTGACAAGCATACTATAGCAGTTCCTGAGCTACTTTCAGTACCTATTGATTTAAACCATTCGCTACCATTTCGAATAATTTCAGAGACATATGCCAATGATTTCACATTATTAATTGTGCTAGGCTTACCCCAGACACCATATGCTGCAGGAAAAGGAGGCCTGGATCTTGGTCTAGCGCTCTTTCCTTCTATAGATTCCATCAAAGCTGTTTCTTCACCAGCAACATATGAGTCCCCAGTTAAAGAAACTTCAATATCAAATGAAAAATCAGATCCAAAAATATTTTTACCTAACAGACCATTTTCATACGCTTGATTTATAGCTTCTTTAGTTCTTTCAATAGGACCATCATGCCCATGCCTGATAAATACATAGCCATTTGTTGATTTAGTTGCATATCCTGCAATTGCCATACCTTCAATCAAAGTATAAGGATCACTTTCTAATATACCTTTATCATTGTAAGCACCTGGATCACCCTCTTCACAGTTACATAATATATATTTAACCCCCTTAGAATTTGACATAAAACTCCACTTTAAACCTGTAGGAAAAGCAGCCCCACCTCTACCTCTTAAACCAGAATTTTTAACTTCGGAAATCACTTCATCAGAAGACATTTTAGTAACAGCTTTATGTAATCCTTCAAATCCTCCATTAGCAATATACTGAAATATATCGTTAAACGCTATATTACCTGAATTCCTTAAAGCTATTCTATTTTGAAGATTAATTCCTGGTAAATCATCTATTTTTTTTATTCCGTCAATAGATCTTTCACCTAATGATCCTAATAAATTATCAGTTAATACTTCACCTTTTTTAATATAACTATCTAAAATTTTCACAACATTATCTTTCGTGACATTTCCCCAAAAAATTCTAGGCTGTCCTTTATAAAGAATATCAATGATTGGCCCGGCATAACAAATTCCATGACACCCGACAGTATCAATGTTTATAAGCATTTTATTTTTCTCAATGTAATTAGCAATCACTGAAACAATTTCTTCAGATTCTAATGATGTTCCACAACACATTACACTACTTACCCTAATCCAAGGCTTAGTACCAGTTGTTAAGTCAAGCCAACGTTTATCACTATCTCTTTTTAATGCTTCAAAACTCATTTTAATTTATCCAACATTTTTAATAATTTTAAAGAATTCATTTTGCCACTTAATTTATGATTAATGCTTATCATAGGAGCTTGTGGGCAGGCTCCTAAACAAGTGTTGAATTTTAATGTAAATTTACCATCACTGGTGTCTCCTTGATTCTTCAGTTTAAATTTTTCTAATACTGAAGATTGTAATTTTGATGCACCATTTACATGGCAACTAGGTCCCCAACAAATTTCTATAGTATGCTTTCCAGGAGGGTCAAATCTGAAATTTAAATAATAAGAAGCAACTCCCCAAACATCATTAGTTGTAACATTCACAAAATCAGCAACAACTTTAATTGCATTTTTTGGTAAAAAACCAATCCCGTCCTGTACGCTAAGCAATGAAGACAAAATAGTTACAGTAGTATGGTCCTGATTTTCAAGAATATCTAAAATATACTCATTATTTATATTTTTCAAAGCAGACAATTATGTGAAAATTTGCTCAACAAATTAATAATCAATGTATGAGATAATATCATAGAAATTTTATTTCTTCACTCTTCTTAAGTAATAAGTTAACAAACTAACAATAAAATATAGTTATTAATGTTACAAATAGAAATATTTAAAAAAATAAATCGCAATTATTTATACTTCAACTATTTTTGGTATACTGTAAGTCTCTTTATTCTTTGAAATACAGGTAAAATTTTATGAATAACACAAAAATAATTCAATCACCAAAAGAATTTTGGAAAGCTTCCAGGAATAACGAATATCTTAAATCAACATCAGGAGTAGCTCCGGGCTACGTACAAACTAACTTAGCTGTTTTACCAAAAGAATACGCATTTGATTTTTTATTATTTTGTCAAAGAAATCCCAAACCATGTCCTTTATTAGAAGTTATGGAACCAGGTCAACCTGAACCTAAAATACTTGCTGAAGGAGCAGATATTAGAACTGATATTCCTTATTACAGAGTATACAAAAACGGTAAATTAACAGAAGAAACCAAAAATATTACTGAATATTGGTCTGATGATTTGGTATCTTTCCTTTTAGGATGCAGTTTTACTTTTGAAACAGCTATGCTCAATGCAAACATTCCTTTAAGGCATCTGGAACAAGATACTATAGTCCCAATGTATATAACTAATATACAAACTACCCCAGCAGGTATTTTCAGTGGTCCTATGGTTGTATCTATGAGACCAATTCATAAAGACAATCTAGTTAGAGCAGTACAAATTACTAGTCGATTTCCAGCAACACATGGAGCTCCAATACATATAGGAGACCCAAAGGGAATTGGTATAGAAAATATAAATTTACCAGATTTTGGAGAAAGAGCAGAGATAAAAGGAAATGAAATCCCTGTATTTTGGGCATGCGGTGTAACGCCTCAAGTAGTTGCATTAAAATCAAAACCTTCAATAATGATCACTCATTCACCCGGATATATGTTTATCACCAATGAAAGAGATGAGTCGATAGCAGTTTTATAAATTTATTTGGAATCATTATGGAAACAATTAAAGAAATAATTAGTGATCATGATGGAAGAGGAATTTCATTACTTCTACCGCATGTTTCTGATACTGTATGCGAAGATGCAGCAAAATTAATATTAAATAATAAAAATAAAGTAGCTATACTCACAGGGTTTTATATCATATCAGCAGGCGCAACAGAAACTGATGGCCCAATAGGTGCAATTGCAATAGGAAATGCACTAAAAAAATTAAATTATGATGTCACCTACATCACAGATCAGTTTTCAATAGACCCAATTAAGCCTATTTTAAATTCTGATGATAAAGTTGAATTATTTCCATTAACAAGTATAGAAGAAAGTAAAAAATATGCAAAAAATTTACTTGATCGTATTAATCCAAATCTAATCATATCAATAGAAAGATGTGGGATAAATAATAACGGGGACTATCTAAATAGTGCTGGGAAAAAAATACATGAATATAATGCTAAAACTGATTATTTATTTGATCATAATATTCCCAGCATAGGTATAGGTGATGGAGGAAATGAAATTGGCATGGGAAATCTAACAGAAATAATTAAAAAATCAGATTCATTGTCTAATCCTCCCTGTATTACTGAAACTGATATTTTGATCCCAACAAGTGTATCTAATTGGGGAGGTTATGGTCTTGTAGCAGGCTTATCAAAATTATCTGGAAAAAATTTATTGCCATCCATTGAAGAAGACGAAAAACTTATTAAAAATTTTGTTGATGCAGGAGCAGTAGATGGCATTACTGCGGCACAAGTATATAAAGTAGATAGTTTCGAACTAGATGTAAATAGTTCGATTATAAATCGTTTACATAATGTAATTTAATACGTACCAATCAATTTAGAATACACTAATAATCTGGAATGATATAAAAAACTAGGAACGCAAGTTACTAAAATAGCTTCCGGGGTATCTGATTTCAAATCCAAATATAATTCTTCCTTAGGAATCACTTCAGTTTTATATATCTGATATACATAAGTTTTCTTATCAGTTGATATATGTACAAATAAAGATGGGTCCTGTTTTAATAATTCTGGTATTTTCGGTAGCATATGAAAAACATTCCCTTCTTTCTTTATAAAACTTTCTAGATGCCCGAAATACCATGACTTTCCAATCCCGCCCGGATTCACACTTCCTGGTATATGCCCAACAATATTTTTTGGAGTTTCATAAGAAGATGAGGAACCCAAATCAATAATTTCCAAGTCCGCAACTTTAGAATTCAAACCAATCTCAGAAATAATAATCTTGGTTGGAACTGCAATTTTAGGTAAATTTATAAAAGGTTTTTTATAAAATTTAAAATTATCAGGTAATTTCTCATATAAATCTATATCATCAACATCTTCGCCGTCAATTAAATCATTATCAATTAAAATTTCTTTTGAAGGTTTTACACTTATTTTATTATCAGATTCAGGGACAGAATGCTTGCTGCCATTTACAGTTTTATGAGCATTTGAATCAGAAGTTTTTAACTCAATTTGTAAATTTAAATCTTTTAATTCTTCGTCTTTAAATAAAATTAAACCTATTAGAGACAAAGATACAATCAAGCAAAGAACACCTATAATTTCAAATATACGATATCTAAGTATTGAATGTATAATTTTCAATATAATATTTTTTTATCTAACCCTTGGTGAATGCGATTCTCCGCTGGCAATTGGCTCATCAAGGTAGACATCACCATTCCTAATTTTAAGATTATAACCACAATCAGGAACATTGCAGACCCACGCCTTATAATGTATTGCTGCTCCATGATTACCAAAATCTGACAACGGCAATAATTGCCCTTTATTACATTTCATACAATTGGGGAACTGAGATGTTTCAGCCACTTTACTATCCTCCACTCAAATTTATATCATTAATTAAACAATATTATATTCTAAATATTTATAATTACCAACCAAATAATTGTTTTGCATTATTATAAAAAATATCATTTAAGTTATTTGTATCTAAATCAGATTTCTTAATATAATCTACAGCTCTATATATATTTATTAAACCATAGTCGCTTCCAAATAAAATTTTATTATCACCTAATATTTGTTTAAAAATTTTAACTATTGAAGAATCGTATAAAAAATCTATTGCAGCTGTGTCAAAATATACATTATTTAATTCTCTACTTATTTCAGGCATCAAAAAATAAATCGGCAATCCCCCTCCTAAATGTGCAAATATTATTTTTAATTCTGGGTATTGCAACGCAAAAGAATATAAAATAGAAGGATACATTTTCCCTTTACCATTATATATGTGACCCACAGGTTCAGATGAATGTACTGAAAATATCATTTTATTTTCAACCATATAATCAACTATTGGATTCATCAAATTAAAATCTAATAAATTAAAACCTTGAATATCAGGATGTAATTCACCAATACCTGAAATTCCTAGTTTTTTAATTCTTTTTAATTCATCTACACTTTTACCTTCACTCCAAGCAGGGTTAATTGATCCCAAAGTTTTTACTTGCCTGTACTTATGAGATAATTCAATCAAGAAATCATTGGTATATTTTGTTAATTCATAATCTGTATAACCAATACTTTGAATAACAATTTTGAGTTTCGAATTATTATCCAATATCATTTTAAATTTAGCACTATAGTTTCCTATTTTGTCAGTATCTAGGAATTCTAAATTATCACTAGTATAATATACATTATTCCCTACTTTACTTTTTTTAAATACATTGTCAAATCCCTTATTACTAATAACATCGGAGTATTCAACG
>CATLOZ010000030.1 GCA_950054395.1 uncultured Chloroflexota bacterium | reverse complement strand
AAACTAAATTTTGAATTTAGTGAGTTATATCTTATTGCTTCTGATAAAAGCATTGGAAAAAAAATAACTTTCAAAAACAAAACTGAGCAGCTCGTAAATAATCCATCAGCAATAGATCTGTCAAAAATTGATAGTATTCAAGAACCTTGGATTAAATCCACTATCATTTGCCCAGATAAATTTATAGGAAAAATCATGGATCTGATTTCTTCTAGGCGTGGAACGTCATCAAATATTGAATACTTAAATACTTCTGAAAATTCATCAGCACTTAATAGAATATTAATTACATTTGAAATACCTTTAGGGGAAATTCTAATAGGATTTTATGATCATTTAAAATCTGTTACACAAGGTTACGGATCTATGGATTATGAAATAATTGGATTTAAACAAACTAACCTAGCTAAAGTTGACATATTAATAAATCAAGAGAAAATAGATTCATTAAGTACTTTCATTTCAAAAGAAAAATCATATTACTATGGTAAAGAATTAGTTTCAAAATTAAAAGAATTAATCCCCCGACAATTATTCGAAATCCCAATTCAAGCTGCGATAGGTAGTAAAATTATTGCTAGAGAAACTGTAAAAGCACTTAGAAAAAATGTAACTGCAAAATGCTATGGTGGAGATATTACAAGAAAGAAAAAACTTTTAGAAAAACAGGCTGAAGGTAAAAAAAGATTAAAAAAATTAGGTAGAGTTGAAATTCCACAAGAAGCATTTTTATCTATTCTAAATATAAACAGATGACTAATTATTCCAAAATATATAAAAGTACTCATGAAGCTATAAAAGATATACCAGACAATTCTTCAATTATGATAGATGGATTTGGTGCTGGCCCTGGAGGCACTCCTCAAAATCTGATTAAAGGATTAAAAAAAATAGGCTCAAAAAACCTAATAATAATTGGAAATACAGCTGGTATTACTATGGCAACAGGAATAGGAATCAAAGAGGGCAGTAAAGATATTGATATCAGTATTTTAATAGATAATAACCAAGTAAAAAAAATAATTGCATCTTATCCAGTAGCACCATCACCTTCGATACTAACTTCTTTTGAAAAAGCTTTTAATAAAAACGAAATTGAACTAGAATTAGTTCCCCAAGGCACTTTAGCTGAAAGAATTCGTGCAGGGGGAGCAGGTATCCCTGCTTTTTATACACCTACCGGAGTTAAAACTGAACTTGCAAATAATAAAGAATCAAGAATTATCAATAATAAAGAATATATTCTTGAATACGCTTTAAAAGCAGATTACGCATTATTAAAATCCCATAAATCTGACAAGATTGGAAATTTAATATATAAAGGGACTTCTAGAAATTTTAATGCAGTTATGGCTTCTGCAGCAAATATCACTATAGTTGAATCTGAGATAATATTAGAAACTGGAGAAATAGACCCTCATCATATTCATACCCCGGCTATATATATTAATAGAATAGTTAAAAGTTATGAATAATAAAAATAAATTATCAAGAGAAGCAATAGCAATGAGAGTCACTAAAGAACTCCATAATGGAAATGTTGTAAATCTTGGTATCGGAATACCTACATTATGCCCTCAATTTATTGACCCTGACAAATTTATTATGTATCACAGTGAAAGTGGTGTGCTAAATTATGGGGAAATGGCATCAGAAAGAAGAGAAGATACAAATTTAATAAATGCAGGCGGGCAATATTTAAGCTGGGATAACCCAGGTATGAGTGTTTTTGATTCGGCAGAATCTTTTGCGATGATAAGAGGTGGACATATTGATGTGGCTGTACTTGGAGCGTATCAAATATCTACACAAGGTAATTTGGCAAATTGGAAATTAACAAACAGAAAGTCTGGAAATATAGGTGGTGCTATGGATCTAGCAATAGGTGCTAAAAAATTAATTATAGCAATGGAACATATTGATAAAAAAGGAAATATTAAATTAGTAAATAAGTGTTCATTACCAATTACGGGATCTAAGTGTGTAAACACAATAGTAACAGATATTGCTGTAATAGAAATAATTAATGAGTGTATGGTATTAAAAGAAATTTTACCTGGATGGGGAATTCAAGATGTACAAGAAATTACTGAACCAAAATTAATAATTGATAAAAATTTAAAAGAAATACAATTATAAATTAATTTAATGAAAAATAAGAGCTACTCTCATTTTTGCTAACTTCCAATGCCACTCCAAATGATTCTTTTAATGACTCAAGATGAGTAATAACAATAATTTTTTTAAATTTATAATTTTCTGAATTACTAACTTTCTGTATAGCTTCTCTTAATCTATCTTGTCCTATTTGATCTTGTGAGCCAAAACCTTCGTCAATAAATAATATTGGAGATCTCACTCCTGATCTTAAAGAAACCAATCTAGATAATGCGATTCTAATAGCAAAATCTATTCTAAATGATTCTCCTCCACTATATGTTTCATATTCACGTACTGCACCATTTTCATCAGCAATAATAATATCAATTTCTTGAGAAAAGTCTTCAGTATTTTTTAATCTTCTACCTTTTCTTATTTGCAAATTTATTGACAATTTATTTTCTGTTAAATATGACAATAATTTATTAGCTTCGAATTCCAAACTAGGTAAAACATTTTCTATAATTAATGCCTGAATACCATTACGACTAAAGCTTAGTTCAAGAAATTTCAAATCTTCAGATTTAATATATAGTTCCTTATTATTAATTAATATTTCATCCAAATAATTTTTTTTAGAAATTAAATAATTCAAACTATTTTGTTTTAACATTAATGTTTTTTTCAAATCATCTAAAGAAAAGTCAATATTTTCTGATGAATCAGATTTAATATTTAATGAATTGATAATTTGATTTATATTTTTTATATTTTTTTCTAATGCTTTAATTTGATCTTTAATTATTAGTGAATCAATATTCAAAGTATTCAATTTAACTTTATTTTCTTTTATTCTTTCTTCAGATTGATTTAAAAGCAAAAAATTTTTTTCAGATTCAGTTTTAAAATCAGGGACTTCATTTATTAATGTATTAAATCTATCTTGATCAAATTTCAAATCATCTAAAAGTAAATTTAATTCCCAGATTTTATTTTTGTTGACTTTTATTTTGATATCATTTTCATAAAGATACTTTGTATCATTCATTAAATTTTTATAACTTAAAATCTGATTAATATTTTCATCTATTTCTTTTTTTATTCTTATACAATCGTTATTTACTAAATTTATAGTACTATTTAAATCAGTTAAACTTTTAGTAATTTTTTTATATTTATCTTGAATATAGAAAAATTCTTTTTCAGATTCATCTAATTTACTTTTATTATTGTTAATATCTTTTATGTTTAATTGAATTTTATTATTTAAATCAAAAACTATAGATTTCTTTGTTTCGTCATTCAAACCTGATTTACATAACGGACAAGTTTTATGCTCTTTTTGCAATAAATCCAACTTATTTTCATGATCTTTATTTGAAGTTTGCAAAGTTACTAATTTATTTTTAAATTGTGTAATTTCATCACTGAATTTATTAATTAAATTTAAATAATTTTCATTTAATTTATTTAATTCAGTTATTTTAGAACGATAATCAGATAAATTTTTCTGATTATCTTCTAGTAAAAATTTATCCTGATTAATTTTTTTATCTAAAACATTTCTGTTTTTACTTAAATTTCGTAATTCTATTTCCAATTCATTCATTCTAAAATCTAATTCATTTTGTAATGTATTTAATTGATTATTTATATCCTGATATTTACTTGAGGTAATATACAAATCATCCAATTCTTTTTGTTTTGTAATTGCATCATTATATCTATCCAATATATTATCTGATTGTATTAATAATTCATTATCTTTAAGTAAAAGATCATTTAAATTATTAATCATATCGATATTGTTTTCATATGAACTTGAAAGTAGTTGTTTTTTAGATTGAAAATCAGATATTTCATTAAGGTATTTATTATTAAGTTGTAGGTTTTGTTGAAGTTTTAATTTTTGTTTATTTAAACTTTCTATCTTTTGATTTAAATTAATAATTTCTTTTTCAATAAAATCAGTTCCATTATTCCCCGGATCTAAATCACTAATTTCTAATCGAGTTCTGTCAACTAAAATATTATTTGCATTTATATAAGAATCAGTATTACGTAAAATATTTCTAGTGAAATCTGCTAAATTTTGATAATGATCTAAATTCAAAATAGCTGACAAAATATCTTTCCTCTCATCTGGTTTTGAGGTTGTAAATCTATCCGCATTCCCCTGCATTAGATATGAAGTATTAACAAATGTCTCATAATCCATGTTAACTAAATTAATAATCTGTTTTTGTGTTTCAGATATAGTATCACCACTAATAGAAACATAATTGATGCCATCAAATTGTTGTAAATCTAAAATAGATCCACCAGATTTTGTTCTTATAGATCTTATTATTTTATACTTATTATTTAACTCAGAATCATCAGAAATATAATCAATAAAAAATTCAAAATCAACCAACATATCATTTTCACCATTTGTGATAAGATCTTTGGAAAATAAAACTTTTGTTTTTCCCCAAACTACCCATGTGATTGCTTCAAGTAAAGCTGATTTCCCATTCCCATTTTCACCAGTAATACACACTACTTCAAATTGATCGAAATCTAAAGCCTCAGTTGTGCCTCTATAGCACATAAAGTTTGTTAACCTTAATTTAGATGGAATCATAAATATATAAACGTTTAGTCATTAACATCATATCTAAAATCACAATAATCATCCCCTTGCATCAATGTTTTTGTTCTTTTTAATTTTATATTTTTATTAAAACCTTCTACTAAATTAAAATCCCTGTTACATGAAAGATCAAAACCCAAATCTTGTATCCCCATTTCTTTATACATTTCAGCATACTTACATTTTGTAACATTATAATGATAACTCTTGTTATTTTTTTTTATCACATCTGTCACTAAAGACCCATCTCTAGTCCAAGGCTCCTGTCTATCAATAAATGAATTTAAAGAATTACCATTTAATTTTGATAATTCGCGTCCTTGCTCTATTGCTACTCCTTTTATTACTTCTCTGATTATATGTTTGGATTTTTTTTCACCTAATTCGGAACTTAAATATTTTTTAAATTGAGTGATCAATCGAGCTTCAATTTCTCTTCTTAACAGAATACCTATTTTTTGGTTTATCTGATTATCAGACATGTTGTCCATTTTTATTCCTCAAAATAATCTTTTAAAGGACTTATATTATACTTAAAATCTTTTTTATTTACACTTTCAAGAGAGGCTTGAGCTCCATCAAGAGAAGTAAAGCAAGGTATGTTTTTTTCAGTTGCAGCTCTTCTGATATCAAACCCATCTTTTACAACTTTACTTTCACCTGTTACAGTATTGATCACAACATCTACCAGGCCATGATTAATAACATCTACTACATTTGGATGTACTCCTGTAAAAACTTTAGGAACTGAACTAACTTCAAATCCTAATTCTTTAATAAGGTTTGCCGTTCCTTCAGTAGCTAGAATATTAAAACCTTTTTTGTTTAATTCTTTAACAATTTCTTTTACATCATCTTTATCTCTATCAGCTACGCTTATTAAAACCGTACCTTCTTTAGGCATAGCCATTCCGGATGAAATCAAAGCTTTATATAACGCAGAATTAAAATCAGTGTCAATTCCCATTACTTCACCTGTAGATTTCATTTCAGGGCCTAATATGGTATCCACTCCAACTAATTTCGACATTGAAAAAACTGGAGCTTTAACAGCAAACAAATCTTTGTGATTTCCTAACCCACTGTTATAACCCAATTCTTTTAATTTTTTACCTGCCATAACTTTTACAGCCATATTCACTAAAGGTACATTTGTAACTTTAGATATAAACGGAACCGTTCTGCTTGCCCTTGGATTAACTTCCAGTACTAATACTTCGCTCATGGAATTTGAAGGATTTTGATTAAGAACATATTGAATATTAAGTAATCCTTTGACTCCAAGATGTATAGCTATTCTAGTGGTGTAATCTACTATAAGTTCTATTTGATCCTTACTTAAACTAATAGTGGGGAATACAGCCATTGAATCACCACTATGCACTCCAGCTCTTTCAATATGTTCCATAATACCCGGAATAAATACAGTTTCCCCATCACATACAGCATCTACTTCTATTTCTTTACCTAATATATATTTATCAATTAATACTGGCCTTCCCTCTCCAGCAGAAAAAGCATTATCTAATAAAATTTCCAATTCATCTTCTTTATAAGCAATATCCATAGCCCTACCACCCAATACATAACTTGGCCTTACTAAAATCGGGTAACCTATTTTTTTTGCAATTGTAATTGCTTCATTGATATTTGATGCTATCGAACCTGGTGGATTAGGAATATTTATTTTATTTAAAAATTGTTCAAACAATCCTCGGTCAGAAGCTGTATTGATTGCATTTACTGGGGATCCCAGGATTTTATAATTATTTTCATCTATTTGCGATGAAAGATTTATAGCTGTTTGTCCCCCAAATTGAACTATTGTATATGTTTCTCCCAAATTATTTTCATTATCAATAATATTTGCAACTGATTCAAAATCTAAAGGTTCAAAGTACAAACGATTACTTATATCAAAATCCGTAGAAACTGTTTCCGGATTGGAGTTAATCATTATACTTTTATAATTTATTTCATTCAAAGCCCATGCTGCATGTACTGAACAATAATCAAATTCTATTCCTTGTCCAATTCTAATTGGACCACTTCCAAAAACAGCGGCTTTTTTTCCTTGTAAAGGAATAGCTTCATTTTCAGTTTCATAAGTACTATAAAAATATGGTGTTAAAGCTTCAAATTCAGCTGCACAAGTATCAACCATTTTATAAACTGGCAAAATATTTTTTGATTTTCTATAATTCCTAATATAATTTTCATTATGCCCTGACAACTCTCCAATAACTTTATCACTAAATCCCAATCTTTTTAAATCATAAATCTTGTCTTCAAAATCACCTGAGGTTTTTATCAAATTTTCATTTTGAACTATATTTAAAAATGCATTTAAAAACCAAAAATCAATTCCAGTCAATTTGTTGATGCTTTCAATACTTTTCCCATTTCTCAAGGCAAAAAATAAAGCCCAAAGTCTTTCATCATGTGGTTCATAAAAATCTTTTTTATCTAAATCTGAAATATTCCATTTTGGGTTTTCCCAAAGTATTGATTTTCCTGTAATTTCCAATCCTCTAACAGCTTTTAAAAAAGCAGATTCAAAAGTTCTATCAATAGCCATAACCTCTCCTGTGGCTTTCATCTGGGTGCCTAAAGTTCTGTCTCCATATAAAAATTTATCAAAAGGCCATCTTGGAATTTTAACTACACAATAATCTAAAGCAGGTTCAAAAACAGCTTTTGTTTTTCCGGTAATAGCATTATCAATTTGATCTAAAGTTCTTCCTATAGCTATTTTTGCAGCTACTCTTGCAATTGGATAACCGGTAGCTTTACTTGCCAAAGCCGAACTTCTACTCACTCTAGGATTAACTTCTATAACATAATAATCATCAATAACATTAGATTCTTTTACATCATTAGGCTTAAGTGCAAATTGGACATTACATCCTCCTTCAACTCCTAAATATCTTATTATTTTCAAACTTGATGTTCTTAATAATTGATACTCCTTATCTGTTAATGTTTGACTAGGGGCAACTACTATACTATCTCCTGTATGCACGCCCATAGGATCTATATTTTCCATATTACATACAGTAATACAATTGTCTTTTGAATCACGCATAACTTCAAATTCAATCTCTTTCCATCCAACTAAAGATTTTTCAATCAGAATTTGATTGATTGGGCTATATTTGATTCCTGATTCTGCAATCTTTTCCAATTCTTCTAATGTATTTGCAATACCACCACCTGTTCCGCCAAGTGTAAAAGCAGGCCTTACTACTACTGGCAATCCAATTGAAATTGCAATTTCTTTTGATTCTTGAACAGAATTAGCTATTGCACTTTCTGGGACAGGCTCACTAATTTCTTTCATTAATTCCTTGAAATCTTCCCTATTTTCTGATTTTTTTATTGTTTCAATTGGAGAACCTAATAATTTAATATCATATTTTTCAAATATCCCTGCATGATGTAAATCCATTGCTAAATTTAAACCAGTTTGACCACCCAAAGTAGGAAGGATCGCATCAGGTTTCTGTATTTGTATTATTTTTTCTATTGTATAAACTGTCATTGGTTCTATGTAAACCACATCTGCAACATCCATATCAGTCATAATTGTTGCTGGATTAGAATTCAACAATATAGTTTTCACACCCTCTTCTTTTAGAGATCTACATGCTTGAGTACCTGCATAATCAAATTCAGCCCCCTGACCTATTACAATTGGACCTGAACCTAAAATTAAAACTTTCAAATATTATTCCTGTTTATGTTTATCATTTTTATAAATTCATCAAAAAGATACTCATTATCTTTCGGTCCGGGAGAAGCTTCAGAATGATATTGAATTCCCATAATAGGTAATTTTTTATGTTTTAAGCCAGAAACAGTATTATCATTTAAATTAATATGTGTAATTTCAATCTCCGGATTAACAATTTCTGAAGACACAGCATAACCATGATTTTGAGCAGTAATATATACTTTGTCCTGTTTTATATCCATCACAGGCTGATTTCCTCCTCGGTGTCCAAATTTCAATTTATAAGTATTAGAATCAAAAGCCCTAGCTATTATTTGATGCCCTAAACAAATACCAAATATAGGGTAATCATTTAAAATTAATTTTATTTTTTCAACTAAAAATTCCATATGTTTTGGGTCACCAGGACCTGGTGATATCAGAATTCCATCAGGAGAAAAAGATTCTAAATCATTCATAGGAAAATCTGGTGCAAACACTTTGATTTGGCATCTACGTGCATACAACAATTTTAGAATATTCTCTTTAACTCCACAATCTATAACAGCAACTTTATATTTTTGATCAATAGTTAAATTTTCACCATATTTTTTATTTAAATCTTTTCTATTATTAATTCCTTTAGCTAAATCAAGAGAATCGTAATCAGGAATTGATTTTAAATATTTAATCCCTTTAGAAGGATCATCATTCCTCACAATCAACCCATTCATAACACCTTTAGACCTAATCTTTCTAACAACAGCTCTAGTATCAATTTCAGAAATCCCCATGATTTCATATTGCTTTAAAAATTGATCTAAAGTTTTTTTAGAACTTATATGGCTAGGGAATTCTGCATTCTTTCTAACAACATATCCAGAAACTTGAATTTCATCAGATTCATTAGTTTCATCATTAATTCCATAATTGCCAATTAAAGGATAAGTTTGAATAACTATTTGTCCTTTATAAGATGGGTCAGTTAATATTTCTTGGTATCCAGTCATTGAAGTATTAAATACCACTTCACCAAAAACCATATTCCCGTGCCCAAAAATATATCCGGGATAATACGTTTTGTCTGATAAAATTAAATACCCTTTATCCATCGTGTCCTTTCTTATCAGAGTAAACAATTTCTCCATCTACAAGAGTTTGCAAAACTTTTCCTTTAAATTTAACCCCCTGCAAAGGGCTGTTTTTGCCTAAAGACACAAAATCAGATATATCAACTTCCCATTCTTCGTTCAAATCAAGAATTACTATATCTGCCGGATAACCTTTAGATAATTTACCTAGTTTCTTTCCTAGGAATTCAGCAGGATTTGAAGTTAAACATTGCAATAATTTTTCTAACTTTATATCTTTTGAATGAAATAATTGCAAAACTGAACCTAAAGTAGTCTCAAAATTACTTATACCAAAAGCCGCTTGATTCAAAGTAGTCATTTTATCTTCATATCCCTGAGGAGCATGATCTGTAGCAATAATTGAAATTAAATCACTATTAATCCCTTCTATTAAAGCCTGAATATCAGATTTAGTTCTTAATGGAGGAAATACTTTTGCAAAAGTATCATAAGCATTTTCAGAAATCTGTTTTCTGTTCTGATCTGTAGGGCCAAGAATAAAATCTTCTGTTATTGTCAAATGATGAGGGGTAACTTCAGCAGAATAATTAATTCCTCTTTCTTTTGCAATTTTCAAAACATCAACTGATTGAGAAGCACTTACATGGCAAGCATGATATAACCCACCAGTTAATTCAGTTAAAAAAATATCTCTTGAAAGCATAGATGCTTCAGCTGCATTAGGTATACCATTACAACCCAATCTCTGAGCTAAAAAACCATCATTCATGACTCCTTCTCCACGATAATTAATTCCTCTATCATCACAATGATTCATTATAGGACGAGATACCATTCTAGAATATTCTAATGACATCCTCATAATATTAGGATCATGAATAGGTTCTCCATCATCACTAAAACCTATAACACCAGAATCTACTAAAGACTGCATTTCTACTATTTCCTTACCTTCTCTACCCATTGTAACGGCACCAATTGGATAAACTTTTATAATAGAGCGTTGCTGGCATAAATCCTTGAAATAATCTATAGAATCTTTTGAATCTAAAGCTGGAATAGTAGTAGGCATAGCACAAATAGTAGTAAATCCTCCTTTTGAAGCAGCTCTAGTACCTGTAGCTATAGTTTCTTTGTACTCATAACCTGGCTCCCTTAAATGAGAATGTATATCTATAAATCCAGGACTAACTATATAATTACTAGCATCTATTATTTCTATATCAACACCTGTAATTTCTATATTTCCTATATTTTGAATTACGCCATCTATAATCAAAATATCTTGTTGTTTTATCTTATTAGATATACCGTCAAAAACTTTTCCATTCTTAATTATTTTTTTCATCCACACTCCATATCAAATAGAATCCAAAGTATGTTCGCCTATTAAAATGATTAATAAAGCCATTCTAATTGCCACACTATTCATAACTTGTTGATTAATTAAAGATCTCTCAGATTCACTTAAATATCCATCGATTTCAACTCCTAAATTCATAGGACCAGGATGTAAAATTTTAGCTTTATCAGGAGCATATTTAAGGCTTTCATTTGATAATTTAAACAATCTTGTATATTCATTGATATTAGGAAAAACTAAACTCGCTTTTCTTTCAAATTGTGTTCTTAAAGTCATAATTAAATCACTTTCAGATAATGCGTCTTTTAAATTACTTGTATATATAACCGCAGGGTAATTATCAATATCTTCTTTGGAAATATTATCAGATAAAAAATTGGCATTCATTGTTGTAGGAGAACAAAAAGTTACTTTCGCACCCAAAGTACTAAACCCTAAAACAGCAGATCTTGATACTCTGCTATGAATATTATCACCTAAAATAGTTAGGTTTAATCCTTCGATTTCTCCAATTGATTTATATACTGTATAAAGATCAATTAGAGTTTGAGTAGGATGGGCGTGAGATCCATCGCCAGCATTTATAACCGGTATCTGAATATTTCTAGATACAAAATATGGAGCACCTGAATCAGAATGCCTGATGATCAAAATATCAGCCCCAATTGATTCTAAAGTTTGAACAGCATTTATAAATGATTCACCTTTCTCATCGCTGCTACCACTTGAAGAAACATTAATAACATCAGCAGATAAAATTTTACCTGCATTTTCAAAAGATACTCTTGTTCTAGTGCTTGGTTCTGAAAAATAATTAATAATGGTTTTTCCCCGTAATACTGGGACTTTTTTAACTGGACCATTTAAAATTAAAGATAATTTTTCTGCAAATTCAAAAATATATAAAATATCATTTTTAGTTAATTGATCAATATCAAGTAAATTGTTTAATTTGTTATCTAATATCATGAAATTTCCACTCCATCTTTTCCATCAATCTCAGAAATCAAAACATTTACTTTTTCATTTCTAGAGGTAGGAATATTTTTACCAACATAATCAGGCGATATAGGTAATTCTCTGTGACCTCTGTCAACCAAGACAGAAAGTTGAATACTTGAAGGTCTGCCATAATCCATTAATGCATCCATCGCTGCCCTGACACTTCTACCAGTAAAAAGAACATCATCAATTAAAATAACATTGGAATTATTAATATTTAAATCAATAATTGTTGGGTTTATATCTGTTTTAATTTTTAAATCGGTATCATCTCTGTAAAAAGAAACATCTAATTGAGCTGTAGGTATTTTAATACCCTCAATATTCTCAATAAATGCTGATATCCTTTTAGCTAAAGGTACTCCCCTAGTATGCATACCAATTAAAATTAATTTGTCTGGCCCGGAATTTTTCTCTAATATTTCATGGGAAATTCTTTTTAGCATCCTAGAAAAATCATTAGAATCTACTATCAATTTAGCCATAATTAAAAGACAAATCCAATAATGACTAAGGGGAAATTTCCCAAGTGAAATTTAATCAAATTATATCTCCTTATTGATATCTCTGTATCAACTTAAAGGTTAATAAATTTCTAATAGTATATATTTATTTCTAAATAATTTCAAATAATCAGAAAATCATATAATATATATATGAATAAACCAAAAAAATATGTTAACTAATGATTATTGGTGTCCCAAAAGAAATTAAAAATAATGAAAATAGAGTTGCTATAATTCCCGAAAAAGCAGCTATGTTATCTGAACAAAATCATAATATTTTAATTGAATCAAATGCAGGTACAGGATCAGGATATTCAGATAAAGATTATGTAAATTCTGGATGTACAATAATTTCAAATGTAGAAGAAATCTATAAAAATGCAGAATTAATAACTAAAGTAAAAGAACCCCTCAAATCAGAATATAAATATTTAAATAAAAAATCCATACTATTCACATTTCTACATCTGGCTGCCAACAAAAATCTGTTAATGAATTTACTAAAATCAGAGATGACTTCTATTGCTTATGAAGCTGTTACAAAAAACGGCAAAACTTTTCCACTATTAAAACCTATGTCAGAAATTGCAGGTAAACTAGCTCCTCAAATAGCTGCTAATTTCTTACAAAAACAATATGGTGGCCCAGGCTTATTAATAGGAGGGACCAGCAATATAAAACCATTAAATATCTCTATAATTGGTGCTGGAATAGTGGGATATAATGCAGCAATCATATCTAATGGTATGGGTGCTAATGTCACAGTATTTGATATAGACAACAATAAGCTATTAAATATAAAAAATTATGATAAAAAAATCAAAACTCAATTTTCATCAAAAGGAAATTTAGCAAAATATCTTCCATCATCACATATTATAATTAACGGGGTATATATCCCGGGTTCAAAAACACCAAAAGTTATTGATGAAAGTATACAAAAATTAATTAAAAAAGATACCTTAATTATAGATGTTGCAATTGATCAGGGCGGTGGTGTAGCAAATTTAAATTCAACTTCACATGATAAACCTATTGTAAAATTAAACAATTTTTACGGTTATGCTGTACCTAATATTCCAAGCATTGTACCTAAAACTGCAAGCCAAGCCCTTAATGGAACTACTCATAAATATATCGAACTGATTGCAAATAATGGATTTGAATCATGTTTAATTAATAACATAGAAATCTTGAATGCTGTAAATACTTACAAAGGAAAATTAACATCAAAGCCTGTTTCTAAATCCTTAAATTTAAATTATTATTCCTTAGACAAAATAATTATATGAAATTAATATGAATATCACAAAAGAAACTATCAAAATACTGGAAGGTAAAAATTTTGCTAGTTTAGCTACAATAAACAGAGATGGATCACCACAAGTATCAGTGGTATGGATTGATTACAAAGATAATCATATATTAATAAATACAGCAAAGAATAGAATTAAAACAAATAATATGGAAAGAGATCCTAGAGTTTCTATATCAGTAACAGATGCAAAAAATCCATATTACCAAATAACATTTAAAGGAATAGTTAAAAATATATCTGAATCTAATGCTGATGACCATATTCATTCTTTAGCAAAAAAATATCTTAATCAAGACAAATATCCTATTTCAGATAAAGAAATTAGAGTGATAGTTAGCATTGAACCACTAAAATTTTACATCATGTAATGAACACTATTTATATAATTTATGGAATCAGTGGACTGATAGGAACAAACCTGGCTACTAAATTACATGAATCCAATTCACATATCATTGGTGTAAGCAGAAATGTAATAAAAACAAAAAAAATCTTCCATTTTTAAATGAAGTTTATTCTTTGGAAAATTTAAGTTCAAAAGAATTTAAGAATAAAAAAAATAAATTCATATTTATAAATTTGTCCGGTGAATCACTCATAGGATTGTGGACAAAAGGCAAAAAAAATAGAGTTCTAGAATCAAGAAAATACGGTGTGAACAAATCAATAGAATTAATCAAAAAATACAATTTAATTAATTCTAAAATTTTATCAGCAAGTGGAATTGGAATATATAAAAAACATCCGACCAATTTAACAACAGAAAAATCTTCAGATATAGGCAATTCATTTATATCTGATATGTCTAGTAAATTAGAACAAAACCTTAAAATAAATGCATCAAAATCCACAAAAATAATTAATTTACGTTTTGGAATCATTCTGAGTAAAAAAGGAGGATCTCTATCTTATTTAAAGTTAATCTACAATTTTTATATTGGAGGAAAAATAGATAAAGGGAATCAATGGTGGTCATGGATACATATAGAAGATGTAGTTAATAGTATAATTCATATCATAAATAAAAATATCGAAGGATCCATAAATATCACATCGCCAAACCCTGAAAAACAAAAAGATTTTTCAAGAACTTTGGGGAAAATAATGAAAAGACCATATTTTCTGATCACTCCTTCTATTTTATTAAAACCAATATTAGGTGAATTTACAAGTGAAATATCTGATAGCAGAAAAATACACCCTCAACTTTTGTTAGAATCTGGTTATAAATTTAAATACGAAAAATTACAAAAAGCTTTAAAAAATATATTTAAATGAAAAATTTTTCATTTAAATATAAGACTGAAATCAATCAACCTTTAAATAAAGTTTTTGACTTTTACTCTGATCCAAAAAATATAAACCTTTTAACTCCTGGGTTTATCAAGGTTACTTGTAACCCTGAAAAAAAATATCTAAAAATGAAGCTTTCACTATACAAATAAATGTATTAGGTATTAAAAATAAATGGGAAATACTAAATAAAAAATATAAAGAAAATGAATTATTTACAGATCTCCAATTAAATGGCCCTTTTA
>CATLOZ010000029.1 GCA_950054395.1 uncultured Chloroflexota bacterium | reverse complement strand
CCAAATGCCCACATCTTTTAGGAAATACTTGATCTTCAATCTGTATAGCAGCGACTCCAATACTTTCCAAATCAGATACAGTTCTAGTAACATTTATAACTTCTCCAAATCCAGTATCAACATCAACGATAAGTGGCAAATTTGACATTTTAGTAATTTCAATTACAGCATCAAATAATTCTTGAAATGTAAATATTCCTATATCAGGAATTCCTTTCATAGCTGAAAAAGCAGCTCCAGAAAAGTACATCGCTTTAAAACCTTTTTTTTCTGCCAACATTGCCACCAAAGGTGAAAAAACACCTGGAGTTATAAGAAATTGATTATTATCTATAAGATTTTTTAAAAATTTACCGGAATTATTAAATTGATTGTTCATATTTTAATATCACTAAAAATTGATTTTATGTCATTGCTATTATCAATATCAAAAATATTATCCGATATCATTTCTATTTTTTTACTTGAATATACCTTTTTAACATTTTCAGAAAATTTTGCTTTTATTTCTGCCCTAGACATCTGATTATTAGCATGACCTCTTGGGTATTTTACTTCTGATACATATTCATTACCATTCTCTAAAGTTACTGTAATTCTATTTGGGATACCATCTGGATAACCTTTACTAAGTTCATCATTTTCATTAAGAGAAGTCAAACCAAGAACCTTTCTTATAAGCTTGTCTTGAATTTTTTCCTGATCAAAAGAATATTGTGTAATATTATTATCTACCAATGCTGCTGCAACAGTATATGGCAAAGAATGATCTGCAGTTTCTCTAGTTTTAGGATCCCATTTTTCTGGATCTTTAGCTATTATTTCATATGCTACTTTAAATGTTTCTATTACAACACTTTTTATAAGATTAGGGTCTTCAAAATTCTTTCTTAATTCAATACAGGCGTCAATAGCACTTTGTGCATGATATTCTACTGGCCATTTTTTAATATATGTATCTAAAATTCTTTTTGTATCATCTGATTTCATATTTAGCAAAATATCAGGATTAATCAATTTCCCACCTAATAATTGATTAACAAATCCCATTTCCCCATTAAAAAAATCATAGGGCCCACTGAAACCAGATTTTACAACATTCGCAGCAAATATAGCATTTCTTACTGCATTTGCGGCTGCTGCTCCTTTCCACATTGATAACTCACCTACCCTGGTCTGCCTCATAGAAGCATGCGGAACAGCATAAATTGCTAAAGTGGAGCGTATTTGTTCATCAGAAAAATTAAATAATTTACTTGCACCTGCCGCAGCTCCTAATCCAGTATAACTAACATGATCCCATCCATAACTTCTTAAACTTGCAACATCACATAAATTAACAGCCAATTCATATCCTGTAGCTATAGCTTGAATCAACTCCTTTCCAGACATACTATTCTCTTCAGCCAATGCAACTAATCCAGGTATCATATCGCTTGGGTGTAAAGGCTCCAAAGATAAATAAGTATCATTGTAATCCAAATATCTAACCGAAGTTCCGTTTGCAAAAGCAGCTGTCTCAGAATCTGCCATAATATCAGTTCCCCAAATAGTACTTCCATTTAATTTTTGTTTAGTAAGTGCATATTTTCTTACTGCAATCGGAGCGTCGTCATTAAATGCAGCTATAGCCACACCTATACTATCCAAAATCCTATCTTGCGTAGAATTTATAACTTCCAGAGATAATTCTTCAAATTTTGTGGATTGAATATAATTTACAATTGCGCTTTCAAAATTTTCCATTACATAGCCTTCCAGATAGTTTATATATATAGTTATTATTATTATCATATTCGCATACTCAACTGCTTTCAATATACAAATAAAATAAACTGAGAATAATTAAGGAATAAATGATGGAAATATCTAATAAAATTAAAGGAAAATTAAATTCTAACAAGCCTGCATTAGTTGTCAGCGGATATTTCGATTCTCCAAATATAGTTGAATATATAAGCTCATTGAATGTTGATGGAATATGGCTTGAAGGAGAGCATGGTCCAATAGATTTCAGTGATATCCCGAATTTATCTAGAGCATGTGATTTATATGAAGTTTCATCAATATTTAGAATTACATCACACGAATACGGGTTGATTTACAGATATTTAGACTTAGGAGCACAAGGATTAGTTATCCCGCATGTTAGTACCAAAACCCAAGCTTTAAATATAGTTAAATCTGCAAAATATTATCCTATAGGAAAAAGAGGCATGTTTACTTCTAGAAGAGGATTAAATATACCTAAAAGTGAATATATGAATTTTGCAAATAAAAATTCATTGTTAATAGTAATAATAGAAGATGTTGAAGGTTTAAATAATTTAGATTCAATATTAACAGTTGACAATATAGATGTATTTTTTATAGCTCCAAATGATTTGGCCCAATCAATGGGAATTCCAAACAAAAAGCATAACGATGAACTTAATACAACAATATCTAATTCAATCCAAAAAATTAAAAAAGCGGGTAAAAAAGCGGGTACTTTAAGTAATCCTGAAAACATTGATCATCATTTAAAAATAGGGGTAGATCTCTTACTTGTTGACACTTCACAATTTATTAAAATCGGAGTTTCATCATTAATTAGTAAAATCAATCAATAAATTGAATTTAAAAAATATAATTGAATTAATAAATATCAATAAAGAAAAATACAACCTTGAATTTTATCTAATTGGAGGTGCTGTTAGAGATTTGTTAATGGGAAATCATCCCACTGATTTGGATTTTAATTTTATAGAGCAACAAGCATCTGTACAACAATTTATTAAAGAAGTTTTCAAACCAAAAAAAATTAACTCATCACAATTTAATACATACAAATTCTCATATAATTCTTTTAATATAGATTTTGCCATGTGCAGAAAAGAAAAATATAAAAATCCTGCAATATTACCTGACATAAGTGAAGGAAATTTACTTGAAGATCAGCAAAGAAGGGATTTCAGCATAAATTCAATTGCCATTAAAACTGATGATTTTTCACAAAATATATTTATTGATCCATTTAATGGGGTCAATGATATAAAAGAAAAGCAAATAAAAAACATCCATTCAAACTCATTTTCAGACGATCCAACAAGAATATTTAGAGCAATAAGATATTCTCATAGACTAAATTTTCAAATATTTAGTTCAACACTTAATGAAATTGCAATCTTTAAAGACAATATCACAAATCTGTCTGGTATAAGAGTAAAAAATGAAATTATCAAAATTTTAGAAGAAGATAAAATAATTGATATTCTGCTTGAATGTGAAAAATTTAAATTATTGAAACATTTAAACATGCATTTAATATTGCCTCCATATCTTCCTTACTGGATGGAAACTAAAATCAATGATAGAAATTCAATATTTAAAAAACAACAATTATTAAGAGATAAAATATTATTATTTTTATCAACTTTTTTATGTAATTCAAGTAATGAGTACATACATAAAACATCAAAAGAATTAGGATTTGAAAAATCAATAACTAATTATTGGGTAAATATAGTTAGAATTAAAAAAGATTTAGATAAATTTGATTTTACAAATGGTAAAAACAGTAAACTTAATGCAATATTAAATAAAAGTACTGAAAGTATATGTTTAGGACTGACTCAGTGGTATAAAGAATCTGAAAGTAACAAAATATTTAATTATTGGAATAAAATTAGACATATAAAACCTAAATTAAACAGTAATGATCTTTTTTCGATAGGAATAACAGAAGGTCCTTTATTAGGCGAAATCAAAAAAGCACTGGAAATATATGTTATTGACAATCCAAATACTAGAAAGGGGCAACAAAAAAAATTTGTAACAAAACTTTTGAATTCATAAAATAATAATTACAATCCAGGATTAATCATTTTAAATGGATCTAATATTTCCTTTATCTTTGATGGGCTTAAATTAGTTTTTTCTATGGCTATTTCTTCTACAGTTTTACCTGTCCTTTCTGCTTCTTGAGCAATTTTAGCAGAAAGATCATAACCAATTTCTGGAACCAAAGCAGTTACCATTGATAAGCTCTTATGAACAGATTTAGGCCCCAGTTCAGTAGCTTCTAATCCCACAATACATTTTTTAGAAAAATTAACAGCTGATTTTGCCATGATTTCAACACTCTCTAATATATTATGAGCAACTACAGGAAGCATGACATTCAATTCAAAATTTCCGGTTTGAGCTGAAAGTTCTACTGCGCAACAATTACCATAAATTTGTGCACAAACTTGTAAAAATGATTCCGCAATTACCGGATTTACTTTTCCAGGCATAATAGAACTTCCCGGAGCTACAGCAGGCAAATTAACCTCACCTAATCCACTTCTTGGACCAGATCCCATCCATCTGATATCATTACAAATTTTCATTATAGATAAGGATAAAGATTTTATTACACCTGCTGTACCTGAAATAGCATCTATCGTACTCTGAGCTTGAAAATGGTTGTCAGTTTCTATTATTTCCAAATTTGTCGATTTAGCAATCTCTTTACAAACTAACCTAGCAAAATCCTTATGAGTATTAATTCCAGTACCCACAGCAGTACCACCTAATGCCACTTTAGATAACCATTTTAATGTATCATTTAATTTTTCAACTCCATTTTGAATCTGTCCATAATAACCTGAAAATTCTTGGCCTAAAGTAATTGGAGTAGCATCTTGTAAATGAGTTCGTCCTGTTTTTATAACCTTGTCAAATTCAACTGATTTCTTTTGCAATGCATTCGCTAATATTTCTAATGATGGAATCAAATCAAAAGTTATTGATTTAGTTAAAGCAATGTGAATTGCAGTAGGGATAACATCATTGCTTGATTGTCCTAAATTAACATGATCATTAGGATGAACAGAATTCTTATACCCTTTTTTTCCTCCAATTTTTTCAATTGCAATATTTGAAATCACCTCATTCATATTCATATTAGTAGATGTACCTGATCCGGTCTGAAATATATCTATCACAAATTCGGATAAATAATCGCCATTAATGATATCTTCTGCCACAGAAATAATTATTTCTGCTATATCTTTATCTAGCAGACCTAGTTGAGCATTTACTTTCGCGCTGAATTTTTTAATTAATGCTAAAGACTGAATAAACTGATAAGAAAATCTCAAATTACTAATTTGAAAATTTTCTACAGCTCTTTGAGTTTGAGCACCATAATAAGCATTTACAGGAACTTTCATTTCACCTAAAGAATCTTTTTCTAACCTATATTTCATATGTACTCCTTTTTTATAATTATCTAGATTAAAATAAGATGAGTCAATATTTCATTTGATGAGATTTATGCACTAGATAAATATTATTTAAAACCATAGAATTAAAAAATTGAATTTAAAAAGAGGTGCACAATGAGCAAAATGACTGGTGGGGAAGCATTAGCGAAATCTTTAATTTTAAATAAAGTTGAAGTTATATTTGGATTACCTGGAGTACAACTTTATCATGCCCTTGATGGCCTCGCAAAAGAAAAACAAATAAAATTCATTACCACCCGTCATGAACAAGCAACCACTTACATGGCTGATGGATACAGTAGATCATCTGGTAAAATTGGAGTTGCTATGGTGGTTCCTGGCCCAGGCCTTCAAAATGCTAGCGCAGGCATAGGAACTGCATATTCTGCATCTTCGCCAATATTAGTGATCTCTGGCCAAATAGAAAAAGATTCCATAGGCCTTAATGAAGGAAAATTACATGAAGTGAATGATCAAATGGAGAGTATTGCACCAGTAACAAAATGGAGGAAAAGAATTTTAAATGCCTCAGATATCCCTGATGCTGTAAATGAAGCCTTCGTTCAATTAAACACCGGAAGACCAAGGCCTGTAGAAATAGAAATACCCCCTGAAACTTTAGCTGAGCACACATCTGCAGAACTTGTAGAGCCTGAAATCATTTCTCCCAATGGAATAAACGAAAGCGATTTAAAGATGCTAACAACAGAGGTTTTAAAAAGTAAAAATCCACTTTTATGGGTAGGAGGAGGAGTAATATCCTCTAATGCTAATAAAGAATTAATTGAATTGGCAGAATTTCTTCAATGTCCAGTTATTCTTTCAAACCAAGGAAAAGGGGCATTCCCAGAAGATCATGAATTATGCCTAGGTACGTTACACAGAAATGAACCTTATATAGAAAAATTAAAAGAACATGATTTAAGCATTGCAATTGGAACAAGAATGGGAGTCGCAGCTACGTCCAGTATAAACCACAAAGTACTACATATAGATATTGATGAAAAAGAAGTCGGAATAAATCATGCAAATTCTATTCCGTTAATTGGAGATGCTAAAACTTCCTTACAAGTGTTAATCAAAAATCTTAAAATACAGTCAAATCCAAGAAAGTTAAATCCACATCTAAAGGAATTATTACAATTTAGAAAAAATGCATTGACCAAATTAAAATTAGAGCCTCAAGCTTCTTTTACAGAGGCTATCAGAGAGGCTATGCCCGAAAAAAGTGTATTTGTATCAGGAATGACCCAAATTGGATACTACAGCAGAACAGGATACCCAGTAAATGAATCCAGAACTTATATCACTTCATCTTATTACGGAAATCTTGGTTATGCTTATCCTACTGCACTAGGAGCTAAAGTAGGCAGGCCTGATTTACCTGTATTAGCCGTCTCTGGTGATGGGGGATTTTTATTTAATTCACAAGAAATGGCAACTGCTAAGCAATTCAACATAAATGCTACTGTAGTTGTTTTTAATGACAATGCTTACGGAAACGTAATGAGAGATCAAAAGTTAAATTTTGATGGCAGAGAATATGCCGCAAAATTAGAAAATCCTGATTTTCAAAAACTTGCAGATGCTTATGGGTTAAATTTTTATCAAGCAAAATCAGCGGACCAATTAAATGAAAGTATTAAAAAATCTTTCAAAATTAATCGACCATCATTTATAGAAGTACCAGTTGGCCCTATGCCTAGGCCCTGGTAAAAACGGTGATAAATTGAACAACAATGCTCATAATAATATGTTGGCAAATGCTACTAAAACCGGCATAAATTTTTCTAACAACAAACCTCCAAAAGATGTGTGGTTTAAATCAGATGGCTTGAAATTGCACTACTTAGATTGGGGAAATAAAAATGATCCAGTATGTATTCTATTGCATGGATTTGCCCAAACTGCTCATTCATGGGATTTCATATCATTGTCTTTATCTCACAAATACAGAGTTATAGTTCTTGATCAAAGAGGACACGGGGATAGTGATTGGGATAAAGATAAAAGATACTCAACTGAATATTTTGTAAAAGATATTAATAATTTAGTAAAAATAAACAATCTAAATAATTTTAATTTAATTGGGCTGTCCATGGGTGGGAGAAATAGTTATTATTATGCATCAGAAAATCAAAACATGATAAACAAATTAGTCATTGTTGACACAGGTCCTGAAACTATCAAAAAAGGTTCCTCAAATATAAGAAATTTTGTACAAATGAATGATGAATTAGATTCTATAGAAGAATTCGTTGAAAGAATTAAAAAATATAATCCGCACAGAACTGAGGAACACATAAAAGGAAATATTTTAAATAATATTAAACAATTAGAAAATGGTAAATGGACTTGGAAATATGATTCATTCTTAAGATCTGAATTTAATAACAGAAATGCTCATCAAAAAAATGAAGATCAATGGAAAATTTTAGAAAAAATCAAAACATCTACCCTTATTGTGAAGGGTGGAAAAAGCGATATACTTGCGAAATCAACTCTTAAAAAAATGTCAGATGTTATACCAAATGCCCAATCAGTAACTGTTGAAGAAGCTGGACATCTTGTACCTGGTGATAACCCTATAGAATTTACAAAAATACTACTAAAATTTCTATAAAAATAAATGATGGAATCCCAACTTAGAAAATCAAAAAAAATTTTCTATGGATGGTGGATAGTAATAGCAGGGACTATAGTTAATGCTGTAGCAACAGGAACTTATTGGCATGGATTTGGAGCTTTTTTTGACCCAATAGTAAATGAATTCAAATGGAGCCGTGCATTAACTTCAATTGCACCTGCATTACAAAGATCAGAAGGAGCTGCTTTTGGCCCGTTTGTTGGTGTAGCTATTAATAAATTTGGACCAAGAAATGTAATGCTATTTGGCATAATTTTATGTGGGATAGGATTCATTACTTTAAGTCATACAAATTCATTATTATGGTTTTTCATATCTACAAGTATATTAACTCTTGGGTTAACTTTTGGCACTTTCTTAGTAGTAAGTACTTCAGTAGCTAACTGGTTTATCCAGAAAAGAGCTTTAGCATTATCTGCCGCTTCAACAGGTTCAGGTTTTGGTGGCTTTTTAGTCCCTGTACTAATATGGCTTATTTCAGTACAAGGATGGAGAAATTCACTAGAAATAATAGGGATAGGATTCTTAATTATAGGTATCCCTTGTGCTCTGGTTATGAGAAGTAAGCCAGAAGATTATGGTATGTTCCCAGATAACGTAGATCCTAAATCAAGCAAAAATCTTAAAATTCATAAAGAAAAAAACTATGGTACAAAAGAAGCTTTAAAATCTCAAACTTTTTGGACGTTTGCAATAGTACTTGGGATATCACAATTAATGATGTCAGCAAATGTTCATTTAATTCCAGCATTAACTAGTTTTGGTTTTACAAGACAAGCATCAGGATACATTATAGGAATTGGAGTAAATATAACAAATTTCAGTGGTAGAATTTTATCCGGATTATTTGGAGATCGATTGAATAAAAAACACATCTTAACATTCGCATTTTTTTGCCAATGTATAGGATTGATAATTTTTTCATATAGTACAAATATGTTCCAATTAATGTTTTTTATGTTTTTTTTTGGTTTGGGTTTTGGCCTGTCAGTGCCAACCAGGTTAGCAATGATTGGGGATTATTTCGGTAGAACTAATTATGGAACTATTTTGTCGCTAATTATGACTGTAGGTTCAATCTTTGGAGTAATATCCCCGGTTGCTGTAGGTTGGGGATATGATGTGCTAGGAAATTACAGGCAACCATTCTTAATATTGGCGTTAATCTCAAGCATAAGTATACCAGGAATGTATTTTATACAACCTATTGATAATAAATCTAAATAATAACTTTGTTTTGAAAACAAATTAAAGGATGTCCGGGTTTTAATTCCACATTAACTTTTGTACCAATATTATAATCATTGATATGAGATGAAAGGCTTTTAACTACTTTACCAGAATCCAATTTTATGTAATATATGTAATACATACCCCTATATTCTCTAGATACAACAAATCCATTGCCATTTTTTGTTTTATTAATGTGTACATCATCAGGACGAATCATTATATTAACTGATTCTCCACTTTTAGCTTTAGTTTTAATTTCTACTTTACCAATTTCAGTTTCCGCATGATTGTTTATAACTTTTGCTTCGATAAAATCTGCCAATCCTATAAATTCTGCAACAAATTCATTCTTTGGATTTTGGAATACATCCGTATTTCTATCAATTTGTTGTATTTTACCTTCATTCAATACTAAAATCCTATCTCCCATATATAATGCTTCCTGTTGATCATGTGTTACAAAAATACATGTTATATTTAGATATTTTAAAATTCTCCTGACTTCCATTCTTAACTGCATTCTAAATCCCGGATCAAGGTTTGAAAAAGGTTCATCCATTAATAAGATTTTTGGCTTGGGAGCCAAGGATCTTGCCAAAGCTACTCTTTGTTGTTCTCCTCCCGAAAGTTCATCAGGATATCTGTCACGTAAATGATAAATCCCACACATAAGCATTAAATCTGTCAAAGATGAAATCTGAGACAAAGTCTTAGAATCTTTATCATTTTTTTTACCGTAAGATATATTTTCTGTAACTGTCATATGAGGAAATAAAGCAAAATCTTGAAAAACTATCCCTATATCTCTTTTCTCTATTGGTATATTAACGCTATCTGAAAACACTATTGAATCAGAAATAACAACTTCCCCTTCATCAGGATTTTCCAATCCTGTAAGGCATCGAATCAATGATGTTTTACCTGACCCACTAGGTCCAACCAAAGCTAATATCTCAGATTTTTCTAATTCAAAAGAAATATTATCAATAATTATATTTTGATCAAAATTCAAAGATAAATTACTTACTATTAAATCTTTTATTTCGTTTTTCATACTAAAAACAAATTATTTATTGGTTTTGCTAAATTTTATCTTTATATCCTCAACATGTACAGACAAATAAGTAGGAATAGATATTATAAGAATTAATAAAAAACTCCCAATACCTGCTGCAGAAAAATTGGCCTCCTCTAAATTATCCCAAATTACAGTAGATAAAGTATAAAAATTTAAAGGAGCTAAAATCAATGTAACAGGTAATTCTTTTGCAGTTAATATGAATACATTTAAAAATCCTTTCAAAATACCTGGTAAATAAAGAGGGAACAAAATATTGGTAAAAGTACTATAAAAACTTTTCCCTAGGGATTTAGAGACCACAGTATATTTATCACCTATCAAATCAACATTAGTCCTTACGGGGGCATATCCTGCTGATAAAAACAATACTGTGTATCCTGAAATTAAAATTATCCATGTCTGATATATTGAGAAAAAATAATTTATTGAAAAATATACAAATGCTAAAGCAATTACCAGGCCAGGTAAGGTGTAGCCAAAATACATTAAATTCTCAAAAACCAATCGTAATTTATTATTCTTTTTTGAAATATTTAATACCAATAACAAACTAATAAAAACACAAAGAATAGAATTTATTGTTGCTCCACTAAAAGTATTAAATACTGCTGACCATTTTATTAAATCTAAAGTTTTTACAAAGCTTATATCTGTCCTAAGTATTAAATTAAATATCATTAAAAATGGTATAAAAATACTAGTTAACACGATAAAGAAAATAACCAATTGAACTAAAATTTCATATTGCTTTAAATCAAATAATTTTAAATTTGAAAAATTAGAAGTTTTTTGGGAAATTTTATAAGAATTAAAAACAGACATCTTAATAAAATAAAAAATTATCGGCATTGATATTAGTATTAATATAAGTGCAGAAGAAGCAGCCCCGGGAAAATCAAAAGATCTGTATTTTGTATATATTGCTAAAGTAAAAGTGTTAAATTGCAAAGCTGAAACTGCCCCAAAATCGCTTAAAGTATATAAAGCAACTAAAATGCTTCCGGCAAATAAAGAGTTCTTTATATTAGGAAATATTATTCTAAAAAAAGTTTGAAAATGATTATGCCCTAAGACTCTAGAAGCATCCTCTAATTTCCTGTCAACCAATTTTAAACCAGTAGATAAATTTATATATACATATGGAAAACAAATTAAAGATAAACATAACCAGGCTCCCCAAAAACCATATACGTCAGGCATATCTACACTAATTCCAAAATTATTTAATAATTGATAGATTTCTCCTTTAGTGCCATAAAACAAAATAAATAGATATCCTGCCAAATAACTTGGAATAACCAATGGAAAAATTAACAAAATCCGCCATAATTTAGCAAATTTAAGTTTACATATTTCTGTTGCCCAAGATAAAAACAATGAAATAACAATAGTAGTAAAAGTTACAGATAATACCAAGGCAATAGTATTAAATATTAATTGAAAATAATAAAAAGTGAATAAATTATTTATTGAGGAAAATAAGTTAGATATTCCAAATTGAAATAAATATATAAAAGGTATACAGAATAAAAAAATTATTAAATAAATAATAAATTTTATAACAATCATGCTTATTTCCTATATTCAAATAATTTAATTATTATTTTGTATTCTAATTGTGTTATTTTGGAAGTGCTCCAACTTCTTGTAATAATTTTGCTGATCCTTGTATATCTGCAAGATCAGATAAACTTATATTTGCTTTTGTTATTTCATGCAGAGGTGTTAATAAAGGATGTATATCAACATCTTCTATTAGAGGATATTCTCTTGTTGCGTTAACAAAATAATTCTGAACAAGTTTCGAAATCATAAAATCAATAAACTGATGGGCATTATCCTTATTTTTTGCGGTACTTAAAATACCTATCGAAGATACCGTAACTAAAGACCCTGGGCCACCAGATTCTAAATGAAGGTTTCTTGCTTTAAACTTGTCTCCTTCACCAGCATCCAATATAAATTTATACAAGTAATAATGATTCACTAACCCAATATCAATCTCAGCTTTTCCTGCAGCTTCTACCTGAGGAGTATTTTTTGGATAAACTTTTACATCATTAGCCATCATACACTTAACCCAAGCTTTAGTTTTATCTTCTCCCCATATTTTTCTCATAGCAGTTATCATTGTTTGAAAGGAGGAATTTGTTGGAGCCCAACCCATTCGTCCTTTCCATTTTGCATCACAAAGATCATTTAAAGTTTTTGGTAAATCTGAAGCTTTTACATTATCAGTGTTATATACCAAAGTTCTTGCACGACCAGATATTCCTATCCATTTACCTTTATCGGATTTAGCCCATGCTGGGATTTTTTCCAATAAATCAGGTGAAAGTTGTTGCAACATATCAATAACGCTTCCTAAAGATCCAGGATCCTGGGCATAAAAAACATCTGCCGGACTTTTTGAGCCTTCCAATATTAATTGTGCGGCGATTTCCGTACTAGTACCATATTTTACTTCTATATTTATACCGCTTATTGATTTAAATTGATCAATAACAGGACCAATTAAACTTTCTTTTCTTCCAGAATAAATAACTAAATTACCTTTGGATTTTTCTGTTTCTTTAACTACTTCCACAGGAACTTCATTAATTACTCCTGTAGCTTCTGTCTCTAAAGAACAAGAAATTAATAAAACAAATAATACAGTTGCAAAAAACATAGATTTATAAATTTGACATAATATTTTCACTTTTGATCCAAGTATTTTGGCGAATTAATATCGCAACTTAATATATATTAACTTAAATTATTAATCTATAAAAATTGAATATATTTTTATTCTCTTTTATAAAATTTTATAAAAAAATAAATATATTAGTGATATTATTCACTTTAAGATTGGAACGTTCTTTATGTTAAAAATCAAAACTTACAAGAAATAAGTTAAATGTTATACTGTTTCAAATTCAATCTTTTGCTTAATGAGGTGCTAATGTTAGAAAATTTTGTAAGCAATGATAATAATTCTCAAAAAATTAATTCTGAAAATTTACGACAAAATGTAGAAGAAATATTTCAAATAATGGGGGAAAATCAAACTGATTCTAAAATAGCCGCCGATGCTCTTATATTAGCTGATTTAAGAGGCGTTGAAAGTCATGGTATTTCTAATATGCTCCGAATATATATACAAGGATATAGGAATGAAGAAATAAAACCTCAAGCCAAATTATCACCAATTAAAGACAATCTTGCAACATGTTCTGTAGACGGCGATCGCGGGTTAGGTATTATAACCACTCCCAAGGCAATGGATATAGCTATAGAAAAAGCTAAAAAATATGGGATTTCAATGGTTACAATTAAAAACTCACGACATTTGGGTATGGCCTCATATCATGCAATAAAAGCCATAAAACATAAAATGATTGGTATGTGTGTGACTTCATGTCCTCCGCAAGTATTACCAACATTTAGTGCAGAACCTTTATTAGGAACTAATCCTATAGCAATTGCAGCACCTGCAGGTAAAAAACCTCCTTATGTATTTGACGCTGCAATGAGCACTATTGCTGCAAATAAAATATCTATATCAAAAAGACTTGGAAATAATTTATTGCCTGGATGGATATCAGATAATGATGGCACTCCAATAATGGAAGAATTTAATCCTGAAGAATATAAAGTAAATGGAGAAAATTATCTTTTGCCTCTAGGAAGTACTAGGGAATTAGGCTCTCATAAAGGTTATGGACTTGCAGGAATGGTAGATATTCTGGGAGGAATTTTAACTGGGGGAGGTTATGGAGCAAACCCTGGAAGACCTAATTTTGGACATATGGTAACAGCCTATAATATAGATTCTTTCACAGATTATAACGAATATACAAAAACTATGGATGAATGGCTGAATATGCTTGAAAATAGTAAACCTATTCCAGGGAAAGATAAAGTTATTTATCCCGGATTATCTGAGCATAAAACTCAAATTGAAAGAATAGCAAATGGAATACCTATTCATGATGAAGTTCTTGACTGGTTTGAAAAAATAAATAAAGAATTAAAAGTTTCAAATAGAATAAATTAATTAAGCTTCGACTTTTAAGGATTTGTTATATAAATAAAGAAATATCGATCCAAGAACTACTACAAATCCACCCAAACCTATCGAGATGGGGACTCCTATATGTTCTATTCCTAATAATCTGTCAATAAATCCTCCCATTAAACCTGAATACAATCCACCCAAAGAAACTATACTGTAAGTTAGAGTATAAATCCCCATAATTCTTCCTCTGAATTCATTAGGAACATTTAATTGAATTGAGCTAATAGCAGACAACATATATATAGAACTTGACAAACCTATAATAAAAACAAAAAACATAGCTAAACTGAAGCTTTGAAACTGATAAGAACTAAATGCAAAGCCTATTATTGCAAATCCAGCAAAAAATGAACCTATGGATATCCCCATTCTTCTATTTTTTATTCCAGATTTTGCAAACACAACAGTCGGAATTACAGCTCCACAACCAGCTGCAGTTAAAAGTACTCCTGTACCAGAAGAACTTACATTTAATACTTGTACTGCCATATAAGGCATCATAAACATATATATCCAACCAAAAAAACCAAGAAAAAACGAAAACCCTATCAGGGTTAAAAATAATTTATTTTTGTAAATAAATTTTAATCCGTTAATAATATCCTGAAATGGATTTCCCTCTTTATTTTTAAAAGGGATATCAACTTTAATCATATTTAAAAAAACTATCATTAGTAAAAAACCAAAACAACATACAAGTAAAGTGGGAGTAGCTCCAAAAAATGCTATTAAGATCCCTGCTATTGCTGGAGCTATAACTCTAGTACCTTGCCATGTTAAGGAATTCATTGCTACAGCACTTGGCATTGCGTCTTTAGTAATCAATAAAGGATAATATGACATTCTCGCAGGTAGCTCAAAAGCACCCACCGCCCCGCCAATAGCAGCGAAAATATAAACATGCCAATATTCCATAAAATTTGTCTGATACATAAAAGCAAATATCCCAACACCTATAAAAGTTAACAACTGACATAAAATAATTAATAATTTTTTTAGAGAAAAAAAAATAATAGTTTCGCAGGAAAAAATTAACTTATTAATTGATAGATGTAGAGGTAATCGACAAAATTTAAGAAATGAGTTAGATAAAATAGATAGTTTCGTTAAAAATAAAAAAAATATAAATATAGATCAAATTATGAAATTAACTAATCTTGCTGAAAATTATAATGTATCGGAATTAATAGATAGTTATCTTGCTGCAAATTTTAAAAAAACAATTAATATTTTAAATGAAAATAATTTTTCAATTGAAGACTGTATGCTAATAACTAGAACACTTTTGATAAAATCAAAAAGAT
>CATLOZ010000028.1 GCA_950054395.1 uncultured Chloroflexota bacterium | reverse complement strand
TACAATATTTGTGGATGCCTAAATCAAATCACCAATCTAATATTCAATGGCACTTACCCTTAATTAATATGGATGAAAAAACTGGGCGAGATTCGAAAATCTGGAAAGATTGGGTAAGTCATCCAAGTTACGATGATTATTGGAAAAAATTAAATCCAATAGAATCAAATTATGATGAAGTAAATGTCCCAACTTATGGAATGGGAGGATGGTACGATGTATTTCTTCAAGGTACTTTAAATAATTACATGGGTGTAAAAAAACTCGGTTTGTCTCCAGGTAAAGAAAATCAAAAAGTTATTATCGGTCCATGGATTCATTTTCTAGCAAATGACGGAGAAGAAACAATAACAGGAGATATTGATTTCGGCGAAAATGTAAAAATAGATCTATTTAATGAAAGATTAAAATGGTTTGACTACTGGCTAAAAGGAATTGATAACGGGATAAACAAAGAAGACTCTGTAAAAGTTTTTGTCATGGGAAAAAATCAATGGCGAACTGCACCTGACTGGCCAATTCCTGAAACTAAATATACAAAATTTTATATTCACAGTGGTGGAAGCGCTAACGGTTGTAAAGGTGATGGTATTTTAAATATTAATCCACCCTTAAGAGATGAAGAAAATGATCAATTTATTTATGATCCTTCTGACCCAGTTCCAACAACAGGCGGTAGTACTTGCTGTAGCGAAGATGTTACTCCTGTTCCTATGGGCCCCAGAAAACAAAAGAAAATCGAACATAGAAACGACATCCTTATTTACACCACTGAATCTCTGGAAAATGACATTGAAGTTACAGGGCCTATAGAAATGATCCTTTATGCTTCCACTGATTGTAAGGACACTGATTTCACATGTAAATTAATAGATGTTTTTCCTGATGGGAAATCCATAAATATTGCACAAGGTATACAAAGAGCACGGTATAGAGATTCATGGGAAAATCCTGAATTACTAGACTCAGGTAAAATTTACAAATTTACTGTTGATATGTGGTCAAGTAGCAATTATTTTTTCAAAAATCATAAAATTCGTATTGAAATAACTAGTAGTAATTTTCCTCAGTTTGATAGAAACCCTAATACAGGTAATGAATTTGGAATCGATACAGAACTTAAAATTGCTAATCAAAATGTATTTCACAACAAATCTTATGATTCGCATATTATTCTACCGATTGTAACCTAAGTTATGTGACTTTCTTTTACAGTAAACTTTTTTAGAAGTTTTTCGTTAGGTTTAGGTAAGTTACTGATCGGGTCAAACAAATATGGAGATTTGAACTCATTATAGGGTTCAAACAAATCATTACTGTAAAATCGGCTAGAAGGAAACAAATCACCTGGATAAGTAAAATTATCTAAAGTTGCCAATTCAATGCAAATAGCAACCCCAAGAGCACTTTCAAGCATTCCTCCTATCCATACGGGTATTCCTGCATCTTCGGATATCTCGTTAATTTTTAATGAATTTGTTATACCACCTACTCTACCGGGTTTAATATTTATGTATTTACAAGCTCCAATTTCTATGGCTTGTCGTGCTCTATCTACACTACTTATAGATTCATCCAAACAGATTGGAGTCTCAATAGATCTGGCTAACTTTGAATGATCAAAAATATCATCATTACTCAAAGGTTGTTCTATAAATGCTAATCCAAAATCATCAATAGCTTTGAAAAAATCAATGTCATCCAAGGTATATCCTGAATTACAATCTATATGAAATAAAGTATCAGGGAATGTTGATTTCACTGCTTTTAATACTTCCAGATCCCAACCTTTCCTAACTTTTAATTTCACTCTTGGAGCACTATTATCTACAGCAACTTGAATTTTTTCTATCAATATATCAATACTATCTTCAATTCCAAAATCAGCACCTGCTACAACTTCTTTTCTTTTACCTCCAATTAGATCATGTAAGGGAAGATTATTTATTTGGCTTAACAAACACCACCAACCAATATCTAATCCGGCTTTTGCAAAGGGATTACCTTTATAAATTTTTAAATCTTCATTCAACTGATCTGAAGTTTCATAATTTTTCCTTAAAATTTTGGGTGCAAATACTTCGCTAAGATTATAAAAAACAGAATTAGCACTTTCAGATGAATAAGTAGGTAATTCCAATGAACAAGTTTCTGCCCATGCAAAATTATTCCCACTTATTAGTTTAATCAAAATAGAATGAGTATCATAATCCGCACCATAAGCTGTAATCCATGGATCAATTAATGGCATTGCAACATGATATATATGTATTTCGTCAATTTTCATAATGAACTATATATTATATTATGAAACTAATAATTGTTAAAATACCTATAAATTAATTAAAAAAATCTTATGCAAGAAAATATATTTTGCAAACAATGTGGAAAACCAGGGGCAAAATCAGATAAATTTTGTAAGTTTTGCGGGGAGGAGATCAACTCTGATTCAATTGATTCTATTCCTGATGAAAATTCACAAAATGTAAATGAAGATATAATTCCTGATGAAGTTAATAAATTATTTGTTGAGAGTACTGAAAAATTTATACTTGCCAGCCGACTAAAAAGATTATTCGCCAGATTATTAGATGGAATTTTCGGACTTGTTTCAGCTCTAATACCCGGTTTTGTTCTAACTTTTTTATCTGATGGGAGTTTTGATCCCGGATCATTCATGTTAGGTTTTACTGTTGGAGCATTTAGTTTTGCTATATACCAATGGTATCTACTTGCAACAACTGCGCAAACAATCGGAAAAAAATATCTTAAAATAAAAATTATTACTAAAAATGGTGAACAAGCTGGTTTTTTTGTAAATGTTGTACTAAGAGAATGGGTTTTGAGCTCATCTGGAATATTTCCTCCCATTGGATTGATTATATATATAGTAAATATATTGTTTATTTTCAGAAATGACAGAAGATGCATTCATGACTTAATTGCCGGTACTGTGGTAATTAGTATAATTGATTAATAGGGAGGTTAAATGAACGGAAAAATAATAACATATGGAGATCAAAAAAACCAAGGGTATCTATCCTTACCAAAAAATAAACAAGGCCCGGGATTAATTATTTTACAAGAATGGTGGGGATTGGTAGGCCATATAAAATTAGTCGCTGACAGATATGCTAAAAATGGTTTTGTTGTACTTGCCCCTGATTTATATAACGGAGAAAAAGCTACTGAACCAAATGAAGCACAAAAACTAATGATGGAACTACAAATTGATGAAGCAGGAGATAATATTGAATCTGCAGTTAAATATCTTAGAAACTTAAAAAACTTATCAATAGACAAAGTTGGTTGCATAGGCTTTTGCATGGGAGGGGGTTTGTCTTTATATATGGCAACAACAGGACATATAGATGCAGCTATCCCTTATTATGGGGTCTTAGTTAACGTAAAACCTGATTGGAGTAAAGTGAATTGCCCAATATTAGGACATTACGCAGAACATGATGGTGCCACTGAAGCTTTACCAGGAATAAAAAAAGAAATAGAAAAATACAGAAATGATTCCAAATTTTATATTTATCAAAATACCGAACATGCCTTTTTTAATGATGAAAGAAAAGAAGTATATAATAAAAATGCGGCTGAAAAATCATTTGTTAGGTCAATAGAATTTCTTAATAAATCATTTAAATAATAAAATCTATAAATGATTTACTTGTTGATTCCCATTTGTTTCCAATAGTAAATTTGATATCATAAAAATTCAATTTTGAAATAGAAATTTCTTTCATTGCCTCAGAATTACCAGTAATAATTCTCGCAGAAATATTTTTGCCCCAATATTTATTTATAAATCTATCAATAAATATCTCAGCATCAATGTGATTAATTCTATGTAAATCTAATAATTCTCTTTTAATAGGATTCATAAATTAATTATAAATTAATCTTATAATTTTCTTAACAATATAAGTATATGGTCAAATTGTTTGTAAATTATATTATTAAGAAAGATTTTAATGAATAAAAGGAAAAATAGAAAAACTGTAAAAGTTTCAAAATGCCCAAAATGTAGTTCATTTCTTTCATATGATTTATTAGAACCAACTTGTATCATATGTGGATGAGTTGATTATTCTGCAGAAAGACAAAAGGGAATAAAAATAAAAGACCTATTATTAATTTAAAGAAACTCAAGAAAGCAGGATAATACTAATTATAAAAAAATAAACTGGGGATTCAAAAGTATGCGTTTTATTCAAATTATTCAAAAAGTTACATTATCATTTTTTCATAATATTAAAAATTTTAATATTATGAAAATGGGGAAAATTTCAGCATTATCTGCATTATTCATAGTAGCAACTTTAATTTCCGTTTTCGTATTTAAAAGTTATGTAGGATCTGATAACACAATTGTTGAAAAAAACCAGCAAATAATTTTGATGCAAAAAGGTGATCTGATCTCAGAAGTCTCAATTAGTGGACAATTAAAATTTTCTACTAATGAAGACTTGTTATTCACGAGTCCAGGAAAAATATCTAAGATTCATGTAGATGAAAATTCTACAGTTTCAAAAGGTGATATTATTGCTACTCTTGAAGATATTAAAATTACTGAATTAGAAAAAGATGTAGCTCAGGCATTAGCAAATGTACAGACTGCAAAAGAAGCTCTAGAAGATACCATAAAACCCTATACCAATACCCAGATTGCAACAGCAGAATATCAATTAAGTGTAACCATATCATCATTACTTGATGCAAAAGACGATTTGAACAATACCAAAACCGGTGATCCTAACCTGATTGCTTTAAAAGGAAAAGCTATATCTGATGTGAAAATAACACTTCTAAAATCCGAATTTGATTTAAATTACTATATGCAAAACGGCAAAAAAGTTGACATGGATAATGCAAAGTCAAATTATGATATAGCAAAAATAGCTAAAGATAATTCAGTTAGAACTTTAAACCTTACAAAATCTCAATGGGCAAAAACCCTCGAACCCTATACAGAAGATATAACAAATTTTAAAAACGAATACTTTGATAACCTGAATAAATGGTTTGGAATCAAAACAGATTCCAAATATTTAATAAGCACCGATGAAATTCTCAATTCATGGAATACTAGTTTGACTCAAATATTTACCGAGGGAGCAATCACCAGAGATATCTATCTTAATCCTATAGACAATATTAAAACTGAATGGAATGAATTAATCATTTACGGATGGCTTCATTTAAATCCTGCTACAATTGGGAATGAATCATCTAGCAAAGATATATGGATTACTTGTGATAACACACCAGTCCTACCTGTAAACACAATAGGTACTGTAACTATTGTTAAAACATGTATCAAAAAAGAGTTGAAAGATTCCTGGGATACTTACAATACAGCAATATCAACCTTGAATGAAAAAAATATCGAAAAAGATAAGGCAATTGACACTGCCCAAAGTGCATTTCAAAATAAATCAGCTTTGTTTAGAACAGCTGAACAGACATATAAAGAAATTTTATCGAGATCACAAACAGAGAAAGAAGAACAATTAAAACATCAATTAACTATTAATAAAGAAACTTTGAAAAACCTTGAAGAAGATTTGTTAAAGTTAAAAAATCCATCAAAATTAGATATTAGTAAAAAAGAGTATTATGTAAAACAACTTGAAGCAGATACCAAAGATAAACAAGAAATGCTAGATGAAATGAAGATGGGAGGGAAAACAGAATCAATAAACTTAAAAGAAGCTCAATTGAAAAATACTCAGGCTCTGCTTAGAAATTCACAAAATATTCTGTCAGGAGCTATTTTGAAAGCTCCTTTTGATGGAATTATAACTGATATCAAATTTGAAGAAGGTGACACTATTACCACAAATAATGTAATCATTAATATTGCCAACCCGAATAATGTTGAATTTACCGGAGATGTTGATGAGGTTGACGTACTCTACCTTAAACAAAATCTTAAAGCAATCATAATAACTGATGCTCTGAAAGATATTGAACTTGATGGTGAATTATTTAATGTAGCATCTGCATCAACTGTATCGCAGGGAGTAAGATCTTTTCAGGTGAAAATTTCAGTCATAGTACCTGAAAATATAAAATTAAAAGATGGTCTAAGTGCAACAGCCCGAGTAATTATCAAAGCAAAATATGGTATAAATCTTATCCCTATACAAAGTTTATACGGGACATTTGACAATCCAACAGTAAAGATAATAAATAATGGAGAAATTATAGAACAAATAATCACCATAGGTGATTCAGATGCTATTTGGGTTGAAGTACTAAGTGGGATTAATTCTAATGATATGATTGTAATGGAGGTACCAAATATTCCAACTAGCGATATCAGAGGTGGACCTCCTTCCGCTGAACCAAGAAGTAGGGCCAATTGATTAAACTCAAAAATGTGTCCAAAACTTACACATTGTCTGGTATTAATGTAAATGCTGTGAAATCTGTAAACTTAGATATTAATCAAGGAGAATTCGCATCGATCATGGGTCCATCAGGATCCGGAAAATCAACTTTGATGAATATTTTAGGTTGTCTCGATATCCCGTCAAAAGGAGATTATTATTTAGATAATATAGAAGTTGGTAAATTAGATGATAATCAACTGGCACAAATAAGAGGTGAAAAAGTTGGGTTTGTTTTTCAAACATATAATTTATTACCCAGAATAAGTGCATTTAATAATGTAATGATGGGATTAGCTTACACAAGCAATCCTAAAAGTAAAGATAAAGCAATAGAAGCTTTAACAAAAGTTGGGCTAGAAGAAAGAATGCACCATAAACCCGCTGAAATGTCAGGTGGAGAGCAACAAAGAGTATCAATTGCACGAGCACTGGTTAAAAACCCGTTGTTAGTATTAGCTGATGAACCTACCGGGGCACTTGATACCAAAACCGGGACTGAAATAATAGAAATTTTGAAAAATTTAAATAAAGAATCCAACATGACTGTACTTATTGTAACTCACGAAAATCACATAGCTGATCAAACAAATAGGATTATATCTTTTAGAGATGGTGAAATTATTAATGACAAACAAAATCGAGCATGAATTTAATAGATATATTTAAAACTTCTCTCAATTCTTTGGGTACAAACAAACTGAGATCAAGTTTAACATTGCTTGGTATTGTCATAGGAATATTATCAGTTATATCTTTAATGGGAATGGGTAAAGGGTTTGAAAAATCTGTCACAGATACAATTGAATCTTTAGGAACCAATTTGATTTATATAACTCCTTCAAGAGATTCTAAAACAGGAACCGCATCAGTAATATCCTTAAAAGATGCTGAAATACTTTCTGAACACAGACAAAACACGTCAGTCAAATCAGTTACACCTGAATTAGTTCAAATGAGCAAAATAAATTTTGGGAATAATTGGAAATACACTCAAGTATATGGTGTTACTCAAAATTATAAAACAGTAAGAAGTCTGGATATGAAATATGGTTCATTTATATCAGATTTACATGTTGAAAACCTCTCAGAAGTAGCAGTATTAGGAGTGAATGCTGCAGAAGAATTATTGGGTAACAGAAATCCGGTTGGTCAAAACATCAGAATAAATGGGAGAAATATGCTAGTCATAGGTGTTTTAGATGAAAAAGGAGGAGGGTTTGGAGGTACAAGTATTGATGACAGAGCATTAATACCTGTAACAACAGCTCATTATAGACTATCTAATAACCAACCAAAAGCTGGAACAGTGAATTTAAATACAATAGTTGTAGAAGCAATAAATTCTGACAGTATAGATAAAGCGCTACTAGAAGCAACAAGTGTACTTAGATTCAATCATAAAATTGGCTCAGGAGATGAAGATGATTTTCAAATTCTAAACCAACAAGACATATTAGAAACATTTCAAACTGTAACTCAAGGTATAACATTATTTTTAGCAGCTATAGCTGGAATTTCATTAGTAGTAGGGGGGATTGGGGTGATGAATATTATGTTAGTATCTGTTACTGAAAGAACAAGAGAAATTGGTATAAGAAAAAGTCTTGGAGCTAAAAGAAAAGATATATTATTACAATTCGTATCTGAATCAGTTGTACTTAGCTCAATAGGAGGGTTAGTAGGGATATTTCTTGGATGGCTTGCATTATATTCAATTGCTCAGATCCCGCCATCAGGAGAAAATGGATTTACATTCAATACTGAATTTACTTTTGACATAGCATTTTTAGCTTTTGGTGTGTCAGCTGCTACAGGATTATTTTTTGGAATTTTCCCTGCATTAAGAGCATCCAAATTGCAACCAGTTGAGGCACTAAGGTACCAATAATAAATATAATAAGGAGACTTTGACATATGCGTAATTTAATTTTAATAATATCAATTGCAATTTTAATAGGCGGGACATATTCAATAGGTTTTTATAATGGAAATAATAATGCAAACAAAAATATCAATCTTGCTAAAAATGGAGGCGAGCAATATTTAAAATCAAACCCTCCTGGGAAAACAGAATCCGAGTTAAAAAGCAATGAAAATAATTATACTGAAAAAGAACAGGAAATATTAGCAAAATTAAAAGCAGGCGAAATAACCTTAGACGAAGTTCCAGAAGATCTCAGAAATAAACTACGAGCAGGGTTTGCTCAAAACAGGTCAAATTTAAATCCTTTACCAAATCTCCAGAGATCAAAACCAGATATAGAAACAGAGAACTTTAGACCATCCCGCTCTTTATCAGGCAAAATAACCAAAATTAAAAATGATCATTTAGAAATTGAAACAGAAATGGGAACAATTCAAATTTTTATAAATGATTCAACTTTAATTAAATCAACGAGTACAGTTGATAAATCTGATTTATCTATAAATACAACTATTTCAGTTAGTGGGCAAAGAGAAGATACAGGATTCAAAGCAAAAGAAATAATTATTACAAAATAATTATGATCTTCTCGCTACCTTGCCTGCTCTAAGATCTGTTTGTTTTCCATCTTCAACTGCTAATTCACCATTAACAAAAACATGAATTATACCTTCAGGATATGCACGTGGTTTTTCATATGTAGCTTTGTCAATAATAGTATCTTCATCAAATATTACTATATCTGCATTTAATCCTGGTCTAATAAATCCTCTATCATTTAAATTTACTTTTTCTGCTGATTGTCCTGTCATTTTATGTATAGCTTCTTGCATGCTTATCACACCTTCTTCTCTTGAATATTTACCTAATACTCTTGGAAAGCAACCATATAATCTTGGATGTGGATTACCCGGAAGAGGAACTCCGTCAGATCCTATCATTGTAGTTGGATGAGCTAAGATTCTGGCAACATCATCCTCGACCATACCTTCTGTAACAACAAAGATTCCCGAATCTATTTTTAATAATTTTTCTGCAGCTTCTTGTTCAGGTAAATCATATTCATCACAAAGATCACCTAAAGTTTTACCTACCAATGATGGATCTTTAGCAGAACCTGCAATTAATATTTTATCTCCAGTCTGTGAGCCCATACCTCCATCTACAGATTTTTCATTAAATGCATTATTTTGAACAACAGCAAATAAGGAAGTGCTACCTGCATTATAGGGATATTGATCTGAATGAACATTTAATCCTCTACTTCTTGCTTCTTCTATTGAATTTAAAGATTCTACAGATTTACCCCAATTTTCCTGACCGGAAACTTTATGATGCGATATTTCAATAGAACATCCGGCTTCTTCACCAATTCGTATAGTTTCTTCAATGGATCTGATAAGATGCCCCGCCTCATTTCGCATATGGCTAAAATACACGCCATTATAGGATGATATAACTTTAGACAGTTCAATTAACTCTTCAGTGTTAGAATATCTACCCGGTTCATATATTAACCCAGTTGAGAAACCTACAGCTCCTTCTTCCATACCTTCTTTAATCCAAGCTTTCATAACATCAAATTCTGATTGGGTAGGCATACGCTTTTCGTTCCCGGTAGTAGCTTTGCGGATTGGCCCATGCCCTACAAGAAAAGCTGAATGAATACTTGTTTTGGATTTATCTACTAATTCCAAATATTCACCATAAGAGCTCCATTCAGGTATTCCATCAAAATTCGGATGCCAATTAATAATATCAGCGGAACTGTGGGGAATTACTCCAGAACCACAATTACCATTAACATTTGTTGTAACTCCCTGCATCAATTTAAAATCCATATCAGGATATACAAACATTGCGATGTCATCATGTGCATGCATATCAATAAATCCTGGTGAAAGAGCTTTGTTTTTTATATCAATAACTTCTGCATCTACATTATCAATATTCCCAATTTCTTCTATTTTTCCATTATTAATTAAAAGATTTCCTTTAAATGGATTTGACCCCGAGCCATCATATATCGTAGCATTTTTTAAAAGGTATTTTTTATTCATAAACTTAACTTCAAAATTTTTTTGTAACAGGAGGAATAAAAATTGTTTAAAAGATTAGGGTGTATTACCCCGTTAACTATTTATTCTTTTTTATTAATAATAGTTATTATAATTATTTAAATGATTAATATAGTACTAGTTAACCCTGAAATTCCTCCTAATACTGGAAATATAATCAGGCTTTGCTCAAATACTGGTTATTCTTTACATCTTATTAAGCCAATTGGATTTAACTTGAATGACACGCAGCTCAAAAGGGCCGGATTAGATTATCATGATACAGCAAAAGTTAAAATTCACGATAGTTTGGATCATTTTATTAAAACTGTTAATCCTACCAGAATACTAGCAGCTACTTCAAAGGTTAATAAAAGTTATACAACAATTAAATTTAAAAAAAGTGACGCTATTCTATTTGGGTCTGAATCAAATGGATTAAGTGAAGATATTATTAGAAAAATCCCAAAAGAAAATGTATTTAGTATTCCAATGAAACCAAATAACAGGAGTCTAAATTTATCAAATGCTGTTTCAATTATTGTATATGAATCGTGGAGGCAGCATAATTTTGAAGGCAGTGTATAATTAAATCAAATATTTATTGAGAGGTTGAATAATGTCAGACTCAAATTTACTGAATAAATCCGCTGTTGAATTAAAAAACCTTATCCAAAATAAAGAAATTTCCTCAATTGAACTTACAAAACTTGCTCTTAAAAAAATTGAAGAAACTAATCACAAAACAAATGCATTTTTAACTATTACTCATGACTTAGCTATCAATAGTGCTAAACTAGTTGATGAAAAAATAGCTAAAGGAGATCCTGTTGGTTTGTTAGGGGGTGTTCCAACTTCAATCAAAGATTTAGAACCTGTTAAAGGATACCGAACTACTAAAGGTTCCTTGTTTTTAGAAAATAGTGTTTCTGAAATAGATCAATTAGGTGTTGAAAGAATAAAAAATGAAGATGGAGTAATTCTTGGGAAAACCAATGTCCCTGAATTTGGTGCAAGCGGCGGAACAGAAAACAAGTTGGGAGATGATTGCAGAAATCCTTGGAATCTAGAGCATACCCCGGGAGGTTCAAGTGGGGGAACAGCAGCTGCTGTAGCGTCAGGAGTACATCCTTTTGGCCAAGGATCAGATGGCGGAGGATCAATTAGGATCCCTTCCTCATTTTCTGGAATTTATGGTATAAAAGGAACTCAGGGAAGGGTTCCAAGAAGACACGCCAGCAGAATAAGTTGGCATCCTGTAAATTACTCGTGCATGGGACCAATGAGTTGGTATGTTAAAGACAGTGCTCTTTTATTACAAGCAATGTCAGGTCCGCACCCTGAGGCTGAACCAGGTACAATCGCTACTCCTGCCCCAGATTTTTTAAAAAATATAGACAACGGTATAAAAGGCAAAAAAATTGCCTGGTCATCAAATTTAAATTGCCGTAGCGTTGACCCAGAAGTGATTAAAGTAAATAAACAAGCAATGAATATATTTGAAAAACATGGTGCTATTGTAGAAGATCTTGAGTTTAACATTGACCTTAATGAATATGAAGAACTTGACTCTATTTTAACCATCACATTAACTTATGCAAATTACAAATCATATTATGAGCAAGATCCCTCTAAATTAATGCCACATGTTAGAAATACTATTGAAAGAGGAAAATTAATAACTTCTGAGCAATATATTCAGGCTCTGACAAAATTATATGAGTTAAGGGATTACATATCATCTTTATTTATTAATTATGATTTTATTGCAACTCCTACTAGCGCGTTCACAGCAAACAGATGCGATGAAAAACATATTGTTGAAAACGGAAAACTAAAGATTGTTAAAATAACCAGAGAAGATAAATTCATTGAAAATGATCTCGATTATTCATCATGGAATTTTGCGTGTAAACAATTCACAGCTTTATTTAACTGGAGTGGTAATCCGGGAGCAAGTATTCCCAGTGGTTTTACAAAATATAATATGCCGGTAGGTCTACAAATTATTGGAGCAAAAGAAAATGAAGTAGGTGTATTACAGGCTTCGAGAGTATTTGAATTAGAAAAACCTTGGCAAAATAAAAGACCTATAATTTAAATATCAATGCTTTTGATCCATTGAATGCCTTAATTTAGGGTCTAAAAAATCTCTTAAAGTATCACCAAGTATATTAAAAGCTAGCACAACTCCAAAAATAGCAAACCCAGGAAATATCGGTATCCACCACGCAGCTCGGACATATTGCCTTCCTGATGCAACCAGAGCTCCCCATTCTGGCTCTGGAGGTTGAGCACCTGCACCAACAAAACTTAATCCTGATGCAAAAAGAATTGCTAATCCAAAATCAAAAGTTGCCTGAACAAGAGTAGCAGTGTAGCTATTAGGAAAGATATGCTTAAATATAATCCTCGAAGGATGTAATCCTAAAGCACGTGATGCCGTAATATAATCCTTTCCTTTTTCTGCAATAACACCACTTCTTATTAATCGGGCATACCCTGTCCATCTAACTAAAGTTATTCCAATTATTGCAGCATCTATACTTGCTCCTAATGAAGTTGCTATAACTAAAGCCATAACTAAATCAGGTACTGATAAAAAAATATCTGTAATCCTCATTATAGATTCATCTATCCATCCGCCAATATATCCACTTACCAATCCAACTAATGAACCAAAAGTACCAGCTATACCTACCACTAATACACCTATACGTAAACTTATAATACCCCCAGCTAACACTCTACTAAAAACATCTCTTCCAAATTCATCTGTGCCAAACAAATATTCCCAGCTAGGTTTTTGAAGAGGGATCCCTACTCCCATTTCATCGAATTCATAAGGGGCTAACATTGAACCAAACAAGCCTATAAACACATATATAAATAGTATAACCAAAGAGAATACAGCAGGGGGATTAATTTTCACAGCATTAATTAACTCAATAAAAGTATTTTTTTGTGGTCTTAATGTTATTTCCTGATCAACCATTTAATACCTAATCCTTGGATCTAAAAAAGCCACCACAATATCAACAATCATATTAGCAGTTGAAAATGCTACTCCAATTAAAATGGTAACATCTACTACAGCTAATCTATCCAAAAGCATAATAGATTGAACCGCAAATCTTCCAACACCTGGCCAAGCAAAAATCGTCTCAGTTAAAACAGCCCCAGAAAGCAAACCTCCTACTAGTAAACCTAATATAGTAATAGTTGGTATTAAGGCATTTCGCATAACATGCCGGCCTATTACTGTTTTTTCTTGTAATCCCTTAGATCTGGCTGTTCTTACATAATCCTGGCTGATAACTTCTAAAATACTTGCCCTGGTAACACGTGCTAATAATCCAACAACAGAAAAACCTAATATAAATGAGGGTAACATTAAATGATGGACAGCATTGAAAAATCCATCCCAATAACCTGTGATAATAGTATCTATTAAATAAAAACCTGTTATATGTTTTGGGATTTCCATGTCCAAATCAATTCTTTGAGAAGAAGGTACTATTCCTAAATAATAATAAAAAATAATAAGCATAATAATAGCAAGCCAAAAAATAGGCATTGAAACACCAAATAAGGAAACTGCTCTAATTGCATGATCAATCCAACTATTTCTCTTCAAGGCAGAAATAACTCCTAATGGGATTCCCATCACAGTTGCAAAAATAAATGAAACAAAAGCTAATTCAATTGTAGCGGGGAAATAAGCTCTCAGATTATCAATTATAGGAGCTCTTGTAACTAAGGAAGTTCCCATATCTCCTCTTATTAAATTACCAACAAAATTAAGATATTGTTTCCACATTGGTAAATCCAATCCCCATTTTGCCCGAAAAGCATGATATTCATCCATTCCGGCTGCGATGCCTCCAGCACTAAATAATAATGCTGCAGGATCTCCTGGTAATCCAAACATTAATATAAAAGTAAACATCGTCAATCCAATCAATACAAATATTTGTAAAGACAATCTACGTAATATAAATTTACCGATGTTCATAACTTTTAGAGTTGATTATTTATATAAGAGATATGAGAGAAGGAGCAATTTCAATTGAAATTGCTCCTTCCATGAAATACTAAATTTATTTAATTTAGATTATTCAGCTTTTCTTAAATATCTGAAGTCCAAACTAAAAGCATGTGGCATAGCAATACCATTACTCATGTTTGTTCTAAGAGCAACAGTATCAGCTACCTGCAATACTGTAATTTCACCACAATTAGCGACCATAAGTGCATTAAGTTCTCTGTATATGGTATGTCTCTTATCGTTATCAGTTTCAGCTCTACCTTTAGCAACTAAATCTTTCAATTTATCTGCTACTGTTTTGTTGTGTTGTTCTATACCTAACAAGAAACACTCAGATGTAGCTCTTACTGATGCAGGGTTATCTGGGTCAAAGTATGTTGCACCTAAACCAGAGATACCCATATCTTTAAGTGTACCATCAATAATTTGTCCCCAAAATTTTGCTCCTGTAGATTGTACAATTTCTGCTTTAATTCCAGCTTTTTTCAAGCTAGCCTGTAAAAATTCAATACCTTTAGTATAAACAACTGATCCACAAGCACCAGCACGACTTTGCAATTTAATTGAAAAACCATCTGGATAGCCTTGTTCAGCTATAATTGCTTTTGCCTTTTCAGGTTCATATGACCATTGATTTGAAATTGCAGGATCATGACCTAACATACCTGGTAGTATCAAACTTTGATGAACTGAACCAAGTCCCATAGCTACTACTGATAACAAACCTTCGTAGTCTATAGCCATATGTATAGCTTTAAAAATCTCATCATTAGCTGCATGTTCATTTCTTCTATCAATTAAGAAATTACATGTTATTAATGAAGGATAAGAAAAAGTATATACTTTTGGCTGAAGATCAAGTGTTTTTAAAGATATAGGATCCATCTGTAAAGCTACGTCAACTTCACCTTTTGCGATCATCAATTCAGCAGTTGCATTTTCAGGGATATTAGAAAATACTAATTGATCAGCTCCAGGACCAACTCCATCGTGTCCGCCCCAATAATCTTTATTTCTTTTTAATGTTAATCTTTGTTCTGGAACCCATGAGTCAATTTTAAAAGCCGCTGTACCAACAGAATTAGTTGCACCCCAGGCTGCTCCCCAATCGCCTTCTTCTTCATGCTTTTTCAATTCAGCAGCATCTACAATCAAGAATTGCTTAGATGCTAATATAGCTAGCAAAGGAGCAAAAGAATTTTTCAGAACCATAGTAACTTCCATGTCACCAGTAGCATCAATACTTACTATATCAGTGACCCATGAAAATCTTGCTGTTGCTTTATCTAATTCTATTACAAATATAGATCTCTTTAAAGAATCAACAACTGCTTGACCAGTTAATGAATTACCAGTTGTAAATTTAACACCTTCTCTAATTTTAAAAGTATAAGTAGTTCCATCTCCTGAAATCTTCCAACTCTCTGCCAAGTTTGGAACAGGTACTGCAGAGTCTCCTCTTGTTACCATAGGAGTATTTAAAGCAGAAAGACCTTCATAAATTTGTTGAGAAATTCTGTGTTCAAAGAATGACCCGCCTCTTGGTGGGGTAAAACCTTCAGTAAAAAAGAAAACATCTCTAACATTTATACTTTTAGCATATGTTGGTGCAGGAGCGACTTCTATTATCACTTCCTTTACTACTTCTTTTATTACTTCTTTTATTACTTCTTTTTCAACAATTTTTTCAACTATTTTTTCAACTGGAACTTCTTTAATAACTTCTACAGTTTCAGTTGTTGTACAGGCTATCATAAAAGATAATAGCGAAGTAAATACAAATAATTTTGTAAGCAATTTAAAATTTTTCATAATGTCTCCTTATGAAAGAATTAATTTCTGGAATTCTTATAATAATAAATTACAGTTTTTATTTAATACTGCACATATTATAAAAATACCTAGGGTTTCGATTTTAAAGATTAGAAAAAATTTGTCAACATTAAAAACTTGCAAAAATTATTAAATAATATTAATGTATAATCAAAAATTAAATCAGGAGTGTATCCAATGCCAAAAATGCAAGATTTTACAGCATATCATAATGGGGAATGGAAAAAATGGTCTGACGTATGGATTGACCCGTTAGATCTTGGTTTTGTTCTAGGTGATACAGTGTTTGAAACTTTACGAACTTTTAATGGGAAACCATATATATGGCAAGAACATATAGATAGAATTTACCGATCCTTAAAATATACCCGTATGGAATGTGGAATGAATCCTGAAGAAATGCATGGCATGTTAGTAGAGGGTATTAATAGAAATAAAGAATTTTTAAAAGAATGTGGCGATCTCAATATATGGCTACAAATATCTAGGGGAACTACCATGGATGGCCCTCCAACAATCTTTGCACAATATAAACCTGTGCCTTTTGACACATTTACTGATTGGTATAGAGATGGGGCCCATGTCGTTTTTGCTAAAACAAAAAGCCATTCCTTCCAAACAATAGACCCTAAGATAAAACATTCCAGCAGAATGAATTTTGTTCTTGCGCAATTAGAAACAAAAGACATAGATCCTAATGCTTTAACTGCACTTACTGATCTTGACGGACATGTCACTGAGGGAACTTCTTTTAATATTATGGCAGTCAAAAACGGAGTTATAAAAACTC
>CATLOZ010000027.1 GCA_950054395.1 uncultured Chloroflexota bacterium | reverse complement strand
CTCAAGTTAATTCATTAGAAACATTTTTTACTTTAGTATAAATATCATCTCTAGATATTGTTCTCAACAACTCATTTCCTTCCTCTGATGTTAAAATTTTATCTAAAGCAAATTTTAATTGATTCTTATTTACCCCCTTAACACCATCAGGAATATTCATTTGGGTTTTTATAAATTCATCAGTTATATCAACAATGCTTGTAACGCCTGTAGATTTTCTACCAGTTTCAAAATCTGTCAAATTGAATAAATAATTATCTTCATTTATTCCTGCAGCTTTAGATAAAAATAAATTGTTATCTAAAGCTATGAGTTTGTTTTGATTATTTAAAATTTCTGAAAAAGCTTCAGGCGTAAATATGTCATCAGATTTGGATTCAAAAATTACAGTAGTAAAATGATATGGGGATTGAAAATTTTCACCTATCTTTTTATTTAATTCAAATATTTTGCCACCTGTATCAAAACTAACTTCATCAATTGAATTATCTGATGAGGAAATATAAGAAAAAAATGCAGTTAAAACTATGGTCAAAAAAATTAAATATAATGGATGGCGTGATAAGAATCTAGTAACTATATTATCCATTTGTTATGCGAATACTTTGTGAATTGGCAACCCTGAATATTATATATGATTTAAATAATATTATTAATGAAATTAATAAAAAATTAATTTGGGTCTTTTATTATACCTTTATGTTGATAATCATTATCAAAATATTTTATATAAAAATATTTTGATAATTTTGGATTGTAAATATTCTTTCTTACAAATTCTAATTCATAACCACAATTTTCATAAAATTTAGGAGCCTGAAATGCACTTGTGACCAGATTGATATTATTATAACCAGAATTTTTATATTTATTTTCCAAATATAATAACAATTTCCTTCCATATCCTTTTTTCCTGTAGTTTTTATCTATCCATAGGTCATCAACATATATTTCAGCAAATACTGTATAAGCTGAGAGAACACCTATAACTATATCATCTAATTTAACTGTTATATAAAATTTTTTATATTCATCATAAATTCCATGAGATTTTTCATATTCATAATGACCTTCATTAACTTTTTTCTGAATAGGTTTATATAAATTATTATGTGAAAATTCGAAATCAATCATTAAATAATGTTCAATTTATAAGGCAAAAGAAATAATATTATTATATGGAATCTATACATAATTTAATTATAGCTCTATGTTAATTTCTTAAATATATCTGGAACTGCAGTTTTCAATCTGTCAAAACCTCTCCAATGGCCAAATTCAGGTTCTAATAAATTTATCATTTTTATAGTTGTATCATATTCGTTTTGGTTTTCATTAATACAATTCTTAATTTCTTTTATAAATTTATGTAAAAAATTACGAGCATTAACTAAATCATCATAATCACCTATAGGGCCATGACCTGCAATAAATTTATCCACTGAAAAATCAATTAATTTATCATCTGTACTAGGCCATTCATCAGGATAACTATCCCCGAAAAATGGCATACCTTCATTTTGCGCAACGTCCCCTGTAAACAAAATTTTTGAATCAGGCAAATGAATAAATATATCTCCACTGGTATGCGCTTTACCTAAATATCTTAATATAATTTCACGCCCCCCAAAATATAATCTCATTGTTTTTTCAAAAGTTTGATTTGGGGGTGTTATTTTTACTAATTTAGCTTCTTCAGACCATGAATCCCCAGAATTAACTACTTTTTCACGCCATTGTTTATTCCATTCAAGGTCTATCATTTCTTTGTAACAATTTTGATGACCAATAATAGTTGCCTCTGGGAATTCTTCATTTCCCCATGAATGATCCCAGTGGGCGTGAGTATCTATAACAAATTTAATTGGTTTATCTGAAATATATTTTATATCGCTTATAAGATCTCGGGCAAAAGATGGAACTCTGAGAGAATCAATCACCATCACTGAGTCATCTCCAATAATAATACCAGCATTTGTTAATCCATCATGTAGCCTTGCATACACTCCCTTTTCCAATTCGATTATTTCTGTGCCTTCCGTTTTTGGCATATTTTAGCTCCTTCAAATTTCAATATATAATTATAACCATTAAAATCATTAATCTAAATATTAAGTAATAAAGAGTTTAAAAAGTTATGTCAATTTTTATTAATAATAAAGTTACAATCAAAATTATCACAGAATTTGAAAACTTAATTACATTTATTTCATTTAAAGTTCTGGCCACAACCAAGCAGCTCCCCGAACTCCACTTGAATCACCATGCTTAGCTTGAACAATAGGAGTAACCACATCTTCGTCTGTGGAAATAATATATTTATTCCAAATATTTTTAACATTAGAATACAACCTGCTAATATTTGACACTCCTCCTGCCAAAACTATAATCTCAGGATCTAGTATATTTACTACCATAGCTAAACCTCTCGCCAATCTGTTTTCGTACAATTCTATAGCCTTAATAGCATCATGATCATTATTCTGTAATTTTCCAGATATTTCATTAGCTGAAACAGTTTCACCTGTAATTTTATAAAAGGTATTTTCCAATCCTGATCCTGACAAAAATGTCTCAATACATCCTCTTAATCCACAATAACATTCAGGCCCTGGCAATTCATTTAAATCAGGCCATGGTAAAGGATTATGCCCCCATTCTCCTGATATCAAATTCGCACCAGGAAATATTTTTCCATCAATTACCAAACCTCCACCAACCCCTGTACCTAAAATTACACCAAATAAACTGTTATATTGTTCTCCTGAACCATCAATATATTCTGAAAGTGCAAGGCAATTTGCATCATTAGCTAATCTGACAGGACGACCTAAAATTAATTCTAAATCCTTATCTAACGACTTACCTATAAGAACTGTGGAATTCGCATTTTTCACTAGTTTGGTTTGCTTTGAAATAATCCCGGGAATTCCCACACCTATTGTCCCATATAATCCTGTTTCTGATTCAGATTGATGAACCAAATCTTTAATTGAGTTTAATGTACTATTATAATCATTTTTAGGGTTTGAAATTCTTTTCCTATATATCTCATTACCATCATAATCAATTACAATACTTTCAATTTTGGTTCCCCCAAGATCAATTCCAATTCTGCAATTAATTTTTTTCATAACTTTCTATATCAAACTAATTTCATTCTATTTTTAAATTCAGTCTGAACTTTATTATAAATACTTTCATCCTCAATCAATAATAATGCAGTAGAAGCCATTGCTTTTGATACACAAATAGAATTTTTATGAGCAAGATCACTTATAGAAGCTTTTTCCATATCTGGAGAATGACCAGTGACTGGTGTTTGAGATACTGCAAAATTGAAAGCATAAGATGGCATAACATGGCTAATATTCCCAAAATCTGTTCCTCCACCACTGCCATATTTATTTGGTGGTTGTGGGTCAAGTATTATATCCATTTCATCTATCATATTTTTTCCAATACCTGCAATAGTTGTATTTGGAATTACATCTTTATAACCAATATCAGTTGTAATGATTTTTAACTCAGTTCCTGTCATCAAAGCAGCACCCTGTGCAATATTATTAATTTTATTCCTTAAATCCTCAAGATATGAAGTACTTTTAGATCTTATAAGAAAATCGGCTGCACAAAAATCGGGAACTATATTAGGAGCTTTACCTCCTTCTGTTATTATTCCATGTATTCTCACATCATCTGTTACATGCTGCCTGATTGAATCTATACCACTAAATAAATGTAAAACAGCATTCAAAGCATTTAATCCTTTCTCAGGGCTAGCTGCAGCATGAGAAGCTTTTCCATAAAATTCATAAATAATTGGAAATTCTGCCAGGCTCATTCCTTCACCCATCGGAACACTATCCCAGAAAATCGTCTCATGTGATGATCCATGTGATGACAATGATATATCAATATCTTCAAATATTTTCTTTTCAAGAAGAGTAATCTTTCCTCCGTCTGCTTCTTCTGCAGGTGTTCCAATCAATCTTACTTCACCGGGGAAATCACCATTTAAAGCTAAGAATCCTAAGAAGGCACCAACATTGGTTATAGCAATAAGGTTATGCCCGCAAGCATGGCCAATATCCGGTAAAGCATCATACTCCGCTAGAAAAGCAATAACAGGACCATCAGAATTACCTTTGATCGTAGCAGTAAAAGCTGTTGGTAAATCTTTAATAATATTTGTTTTAATATCATACTTATTCAATAATTTTGAAATATTCTCAACTGCAAGAAATTCTTCCCACTTTATTTCAGGATTACTATGAATATCATGACTTAATTTTAATAAATCTTCTTTTAATTCTTCAATTTTTGTATAAATATTATTTTTCTTATTTTTCATATATAAATCCACAATTTTATAAATTCAGGTAGTACAAAAAATTATCTATATAAAGTCCCATACAATAATTTGATATTAAAAAGTCTAAGCTATATTATTTATTGTTTCAATAAGTATAATAAATTAAGTATGTTTTATAAATTAAATCAATTAATGCGATGAGGTAATTTATGGCAAATGATTTTAAATCATTATTTATGCTAGATCCTGAAGTAACTTACTTTAATCATGGAGCATATGGCGGATGCCCAGAAGATATATTCAATGCAATGCTAGAATGGCAAAAGACATTGGAAAAAAATCCAAGTAAATATATGGAAGAATTATACGATAATCTTGAAAATTCCAGATATTCTCTATCAAAATATATAGATTGTGATAAAGACGATATTGTATTTTTTAACAACCCTACCACAGCTATGAATACCATAGTGAAAAGCCTGAACTTAAATCCGGGAGATGAAATTTTATCTACCGATCATGAATATGGTGCAATGAATATAACATGGGATTACATTTGTGAAAAAACAGGAGCCAAATTTATTCGTACAGAAATCCCAATTCCTTATGAATCTAAAAAACAATTTGTACATGAAATAGAAAAAAACATTACATCAAAAACTAAAATGATTTTTATTAGTCATATTACAAGTTCAACTGCTTTAATATTCCCTGCCAAAGAAATCTGCGAACTAGCCAAATCTCACAATATACTTTCATTTATCGACGGAGCTCATGCTCCATCCCAAATCCCATTAAGTATAAAAGAAATTAATCCTGATTTTTATGCAGGAGCATGCCATAAATGGATGTGTTCCCCTAAAGGAGTTGCATTTTTATACACAAAAAGAATACTCCAAGATAGTATAGATCCAATAATAATCAGCCATGGATTTGGCAAACCTCCAAAAGGAAGTAAACTCTATTCTGGATCAAATTATTTAAATTACCATCAATGGCAAGGAACAAGAGATTTTTCTAATGTATTAACAGTTCCTAAGCTAATACAATTTTTAAATGACAATGATTGGGTAAATGTTGCAAAAAATTGCCATAATTTAGCATTGTATGCAAGAAATGAAATTTCAAATTTACTTGACACACAACCTATATCAAGCGACGAATACATCGGACAAATGACAAGTATACCAATAGATACTGATGATCCGGGAAAATTAAAAGCAGAATTGTCAAAAAATTATAAAATTGAAATTCCTGTCACATCATGGAATAATAAAAATTTAATCAGAATATCAATACAGGCTTATAATACAAAAGAAGATATTCATAAATTATCAGATGCTCTTCATGAAATAAGGTCAAATTAACATGGATAAAACTATAGCTTTAAAAGACGGATTAATAATAAATGGAACAGGAAATCCCGGGTTTTATGGATCAGTGCTGATTAAAGATAATAAAATATCAATTATCAGACAAAGTTCAGATTCCATACAGGCCGATATAGAAATAGACTGTACAGGAAAAGTTATTTCCCCAGGTTTTATTGATTTACATTCTCATACTGGACTTACAATATTTGGTGAACCAAAACATGAACCCAAAGTATTCCAGGGAGTAACAACTGAATTAATAGGAATTGATGGTATATCACCAGTACCTTTCAAAAATAAATCAGAACTTGAAAGATATATATGGCTTGATTCAGGGTTAAATGATTATCCACCTGAGAGCCCGGACTGGTTAAAAACAATAGAATATCTTAATAAAGTTGATAATAAAGTTGCAGTTAATATAGCATGTATTATCGGTAACAGCCCTCTTAGAATATGGGGGGTAGGATGGAATGATAAACCTGCTAGCAAAAAACAGATTGGAAACATGAAATCTGTACTTAGAGAATGCATGGAAGAAGGTGCATGGGGATTATCTACAGGACTAGATTATCCTCCAGGGGCATATGCCAGCACTGATGAACTTATTGAATTATGCAAAGAAGCTGCAAAACTTGGAGGGTTTTATCACACTCATACAAGAGCTTTGTTAAGTACAAAAAATAATGTATTGGCACCATGGGAGGAAGCTATAGACATAGGTAAAGGTTCGGGGATACCAGTGCATTTAACTCATTATCGGCAAAATCCTGGGAAGGGCACTTATCAGGACTATTTAGGATTGGTAGAAAATGCAAGGGAAAATGGAATGGATGTTACTTTTGATTGTTATACTTATCCATATTCCGGTACGACATTAACCATAATTTTACCTAACTGGAGTAAAGATGGTGGACCAGAAGCATTAATTAAAAATCTTTCTTCTAAAGATACAAGAGATCGTATGGCTAAAGAAATGAATCCTTCTGGATATCCAACTCATTGGTTAACAAATTTCAAAAAACCTCATAATAAAAAATACGAAGGGTTATCAGTTAATGAAATTGCAGCAATTAAAAATCAAGAACCGTCTGATACAATTTTTGATTTATTGATAGATGAAAATCTAGGTATTTCCCATGTAGGTTTTGGAACTAATCCTCATACATTGCCTGAATTTGTTAAACATCCTGCAGGTATGATCGCTTCTGATTCTATATTATTTGGAGATTATCCAAGTCCTAGAACTTATGGTAATTTTACAAAAGTTATTTCTGAATTTTCTAGGGATGACAAATTTCTTACATTACCAGATGCAATAAGAAAAATGTCGTCATTTCCGGCACAAAGATTAGGATTGCATTCCAAAGGATCTCTCATTGATGGTTATGATGCAGATGTTATCGTTTTTGATTTACCAAAAGTTCATGCGCCTGCAACAAAAGCAAATCCACGACAACTTGCTGAAGGGATTGAGCAGGTCATTGTTAACGGGCAATTAGTTATAAAAGATAGTGAACATACAGGGAATTTACCTGGTAAAGCTGTACGTAGAGGCAGAGATTCATAAAAATTTATTTAGTTTTCAAACACCAAGTTTCATTATCGTAAATAATTAAGTTACCGAAATATAGTTTTTGGAAATAAATTAATTCGTTAGATTCTGAATAGTAATTTTCAGTTTCATCTTTATATGCAAATTCATTATTTTTAATTTTATTTATTGTTTCTTGTAATTTTGTATCCAAGAAAAATGTGTTAAATATTTTTTTCCCGTCTAATTTACCCATAATAATGCAATGTTCTGTCATTTCTTGATTAATTGGAAATTCGAAATTCCTATTTTTAGATAAATCTACCGCATTAATAATCATTTGAATCTGATCTTTATTACTCATTAAATATTCTTGATTGTTTTTGAAATCATATCTCGAACTGATAAGAATATTTTTGCCTATTTTTAAGATAGGGTTATTTATCTTGCAAGTTTTCTTGCCACATATCATTGATTTATCTAATACAGCTAAATATAGTTTTTTGGGATTATTAAATCCAATTCTACTTAAATATGTTGAAATTATTTCAATCGGATCTAATCCATTTTCTTTTGGTTCTGTTATTATTTCTGAATAATTTAATGGTATTCTGGCAAAAGAAATATCGTGATTATTATTTTCACCATAATCAAAATGTATATTGTTGTTTGATTTTTTATATAATTCTTTCTTTAATTCATCAAGGAATTGTTGCCCTTTACCATTTATATCGAACTCCCCATCATCACTGTCATAGGGCAAAACATAAATCATGTGAATTTGATAATCGTTTGATGTATCATTTTTGTTAGATATTGATCTGTTTTTTTTCGAGTCTTCTTTTTTAATGTGTGTAAGGTTCTTTTGATTTTCAAATGAATAACAATTAAAAGGTAAATTTATAGTCAAATCATTTTTTATTTTCATAGTTGAATTTATATATCTTTCACATAAATCATTTACATTTTCAAATATGAAATCTTGCATTATTTGACGTGCTTCTGGTTCTTCTTTTATAAATGCAAAAGTTTTAGTAGGCATGATTAAACTTTGAATTATTTGTTCAAAGATTTGAATATAATCATTTTTAATTTCATTTTTAATTTGAATTTTTATTTTGAATAATCCTATGCTGTTTTGTGCAATAAGAATATCATTAGAATAATAATTAGATTTATCTAAGTTTTCGATTTTATATCCAAGAGCTCGATATCCTTCAAGATCGTTCAATATCAAAGCTGTTTTTGATATTTTGGGGCTTGATAGATCATAATTTGAATTAATATATTCATCTAAATTATCAGCAAATATATTTTTATTAAAATGATAGATTATTATATCAGCGCAATTATCAGTTAATACTTGAGAGTTATTTTCTTGGTCGAAATAAAATTCCCAATAACTAGGATATTTAAAGGATATTCCAGTATTTTCATGGATAAAATCTTTTTGAAAAATCTCTGTTTCACCTGTATAACAAATTGGTTCATTAGTTTGATCATTTATATTTGCTTCTTCTTGGGGTTTTGTGCAAGTCAATATTAACAATACCAATGACAATCCCAAAAAATATATTTTCATTTTAGTTATTTATTGATGAATAAACCAATGTTCTTAATTCTCTCCTTATATTATATGCACTTGAAGGAACTAATTGTGTTAAAAAGATAGTTATCAATTCTTCTTTTGGGTCTATCCAAAAGACTGTACTTGCTGCTCCTCCCCAACCATATTCACCTTTTGAACTTATGATCCGACTTTTAACAGGATCTAATAAAATTTGGAATCCAAGACCAAAACCAATTCCTGCATAACTTGTTTCAGACCATCTTCCGGACGCAGTTTCAAGTAAATCTTTTTTATCTGTAATGTGGTTAGTTGTCATTAAATTGATAGTTTTCCCAGAAAGAATTTGACGATTTTTATAGGAACCTTTATTTAATAGCATAATACAGAAATTTAGATAATCGTCTATTGTTGATACTAATCCTCCGCCTCCTGAAAAAAATGTAGGATTTTTTGAATAAGGACTGATCATTGGATCTTCAATTAAAATTGGCGGTCCTGATTCTTTTGTATCTTTATTTATAAGAGACATTGACTCACCTGATTCTTTCCCTTCATTAAAAATATAGTTTGCAGCAAATCTGTTTAGCTTGCCTTCAGGTACATAAAATCCTGAGTCATTCATATTTAATGGATCAAATATTTTTTCTTTGAGAAATGTATCAAATGGTTTATCTGATATTAATTCAATTAAATAACCGAGCACATCGGTTGAAACAGAATAATTCCATGAACTCCCAGGGCTGAATTCCAAAGGTACTTCACTGATTAAATTAATCATATCTTTTAAATTTTGATTGGTATGTAAGCTTTCCATTCTTCCTATACCGATTTCTCTATAAGCTTTATCCACTTCTGTTTTTTGAGAAAAACCATAAGTTAACCCTGATTGATGAGATAGAAGATCTTTAATTGTCATATGATTATCAGGTGTTTTAGTTTTGAAGTTGGGATATTTCCCGGATTGATAATACTTTAAGTTTTTCCATGAAGGTATGTATTTATAAACAAAATCATCTAATTGAAATTTTCCTTCTTCATAAAGAGTCATCATTGCTACTGATGTAATAGGTTTTGTCATGGAGTATATTCTGAAAATAGTATCTCTTTTTAATGGTATTGCCCTTTCTCTATCCTGTTGGCCTTGAATATCAAAATATGCAATTTCTCCCTTTCTGTAAACTAAAGTTGAAGTTCCTATATATTTATTATTTGATATATAATTATTTTTTATGTGTTCAGTAATTTTTGATAACTTAAAATCTGACATTTCATGACTTTTAGTGTTTTTATTCATAATTTTTCTCGTTTATAATATTTAAAAATATATTTCGATCTATTTTATCAGTAATTATTAATACACAATGAAATTAAATGAAAATATCAAAATTATATAAATATCCTATTAAATCTTTAACACCTGTTGAAACTGAATCTTTATCCTTAAATTCTCACGGATATATTGATGGAGACAGATTATTTGGATTTAGATTCAATAATGCTGGAGAAAGGACAGATTTGACATGGCAACGTAAAACAAATTTTGCTGCTTTGATGCATATGCCTCAAATAGCCAGCTTGAAAGCGAATTATAATGAAGCAGAGAGAAAAATTAAAATTGTATCTGAAGGGGAGGTTATAGTTGATGAGAATGTAGATACAGAAAGAGAGATTATTGAAAAAAAATTTACTGAATATGTATTAAGCACAGATTCTGAATTGATCAAAAAATTCCCAGAAAGATTCCCATTTATTCTTGTTGGAGGAGATGACGGAAATAATTTTCATGATACTGCCACCGGAGGAGTTACATTACATAGCCAGGAATCATTAGAAAATTTAAAGAAAATAACCGGATTTAATCTTGTTCATACTAGATTTAGAACTAATATCATTATTGAAGATTCTGATCCTTGGAATGAATTAAATTGGATAGGTAAAAAAATAAATATAAATCAGAATAATTTTGTTGTAGAAAAAGCAGTACCAAGATGTTTAGCTATTAACTGTAATCCAGATACTGGTGAAAGGGATCATAATCTATTGAAATCTATGCTTCAAATTCAGGCCGCCCGTCCACCTGAATTTGCAATTAAATTAATTCCTCAAGAATTAAAAGGTATTATAAATATTGGCGATGAGGTAAAAGTAATTTAATCCTAAAGGAAAAGAATACATACAGGTTTTGGGATGTCTAGACTGAAAATTTCACTATTAATTTTACCTGATTTTATATTAATTTCAAAAACTTTAATTGTATCTGAATCTTGATTACCTACTAAAATATATTTTCCAGATGGATCTAGACAGAAATTTCTTGGTGTTTTACCGTTGGTTTTAAATATTCCTATATTTGTTAATTTACCAGTTATTTTATCAATTTTATAAGAAGCAATACTGTCATGCCCTCTGTTTGAACCGTACAGATATTTGCCATTTGGGGAAATATGTATGTCCGCACATGTACTTTTGACTTTCGAATTTTCAGGCAATGTACTAATTGAAGAAATAAGTGACAATGTTTGATTACTGTAATCAATTTTATAATTATCTATTGTTGAATCCAATTCATTTATTACATACAAAATTTTTTGATTTGGATGAAAAACTACATGTCTTGGGCCTGAGCCGGATCTAGTGTTTACGTAATTCATATTCTTTTTATTTAAATATCCTGAAATTTGATCAATTGTATACATATAAATTTTATCTTGACCAAGATCAGGAACTATAAGATATTTATTTGTTGGATCGATATTTACAGAATGTGGATGAGAATCTATTTGCCTGCTTTTATTAACATTTGATCCTTTTCCGTGATGCATAACAATAGGAGAATCAAATAATTTTCCAAATTCTGAAACAGGTAAAAATGATACTGATTTTCCTGAATAATTCGCAGTGTAAATATATTTTCCTGAATTATCAATTGTTATATGACAAGGGCCTAAACCATTACATGAGGCTGAATTTATAAATTCAAGGCATTTTTTACTTTTATTAATTTTATAAGATGAAATTTTACTATTCCTAATATCGTCTAATTCTCCTACACTAAACAAATATTTTTTATTTTTGGATATAGTTAAAAATGAAGGATTTTCTTTATTAATAACACTTGAAATTATTTTAAGTTCTCCAGTTGAGTTATTAAAACTCAAAGTATATATCCCATCGCTAGGTGAAGTTTTTTCTTTGATGAAATTGTTGTATGTCCCTACAAATATTAAATTATTATCGCTCATCGTTATAAATATATTTTTATTAAAGATATTATAATAATGATAGTAAACATTATGAATATTTTAATTACAACTGCATCTGAAATCAGTTCTGAAAAATTAATATTATTTTTGAGTAAGAATAAGAAATATAATATTAAATGTACTGAATTATCTACATTTAAAGAATCATGTAACAAAGATTTAGATGTAGTTTTTAATAATTTAGATGATAGTAAAAATATAAATCCTTTGATTGATAAATCAGATATATTGATTCATTTTGCTAAAAGTAAAATTATTACAGATAGTAATTCATTAAATATATATCTTAGGAATACATATAATCTTTTATTTTCTGCTATTCAAAAAGGGATAAAAAAAATTATATTTATTAGTGATTTAGATATTTTTAATTATTATCCTGACAATTATATTATTAATGAGAATTGGCATCCTAAACCAAGTACAAAGATATTAGATTTATCTTCACATTTATCTGAATTTATTGTTAAAGAGTACGCGAGATTGTTTCCTGTTAAAGTAATTAATTTACGTATTCCCAAATTTTTTGAATCAGGCAAACAATATAAAAAAGAAGATATTTATATTTCATTTGATGATTATTACAAAATAATTAGTCATTCAATCGAACAAAATATTTATCGAGATTTTGAAATTATTCATGCGCATTCAAATGTAAGTAATTTAAAATTTTCTTTAAATAAAATGAATAAATTTTTATCCTTAGATTCAGAACAGGCGAACCTTCACGAAGTTTTTGAAGAGCCAATATACGGAGAGGAAAAATAATGAGAGTTTTGATATTGGGAGCGAATGGAATGATGGGACCCTGGGTCTCTAAATTATTGAATAAAAATCATGAAATCATAGAGACTGATCTTGTAAAAATAGATTCTAATATTAATTTTTATAAAATTGATATTTCTAATTTAAATGAAGTACTGGAAATATCTCAAAATGTTGATGCAATTATTAATTTGTCAGTTTATAGAAATAATAGAGACCTGGCTTTTAATGTAAATACCTTGGGCACTTATAATATGATGAAAGCAGCTGAAGAACATAAGATTCCAAGGATAATAAATACAGGACCTCATTTTGTTTTGGCAGGACCCAGTTTTGAGACTTATGATTTCAATATTAACTCTGATATTCCAAACCAATCCGGAGTGAATATATATGCTTTGACTAAATCTTTAGGTAATGAAATATGTAAAATTTTTGCTGACAATAATGATTTTATTTATGTTCAAACTTTACTTTTTTATCATTTGTATTCTGAGGAATTAATTTTAGGAGGAAGTCATCAAATTAACAAATTTGATAAATTACGGGAATCATTAAATCCATTTAGTGTTACATGGGAAGATGCTGCCATGGCAATTAAATTAGCATTAGAAATTGAATTGGAAAAACTTGATTCAAGAGCTGAAACATATTTTATAAGTGAAGATTTACCCCATAGAAAGTTTATGAATTCAAAAGCAAAAAATAAACTGGGATGGATTCCGAGAAATAAGCTTAAATCTTTATGGAGTTACGATGAATGAAAAATTAATTTTAGTATCTAAAATAAGCAATTATAGACCTGTCCAAATATTTGATGTTTTATCAAACCCCAAATTACATAAAAAAATTGACGGATCACGAACTATTATTGCTTATCTGGGATCAGAAAATTCATTGAAATTAAATTCAAAATTTAAAATGTTGATGCATATTAAAGGAATACCATATTGGATTACAAATACTGTTATTATGTTTGAAAATATAAAATTGATAGGGTGGCAACATTTTGGCAAAAATAAATGGATTTATAAATTAGAAGAAATTGATGGTAAAACTAAAGTTACTCATATTTTTGATTGGTCTAAATCATTGTCTGAAAAATCTGTCCAATTTTTTATTAAACAAAATAAATCAAATATGAGTAATTCACTCAATAAATTAGAAGAATTTTTAAATCGAATTTATACTTAATTAATGAAAAATATAAATGAAAAGAAAATAATTCAAAATATCGTGGATAAGACAGGAGATTTATCTAGATATAAAATGCCTCAGGGTTTAGAAATAATTAAGGGGATAGGAGATGATGCGGCATATTGGAAAAGTGAGGATTTTGGATATTGCGTAACTTCTGATTCTTTGGTGGAAAATGTTCATTTTAAATTAATGAATTTCTCAGCTGATAAATTAGGTGAAAAGGCAGTAGCAGTTAATTTGTCTGATATTGCTGCTATGGGAGCTAACCCAATGGGTATGTTAATTAATTTGGGAGTTACTAACGATATTACAGAAAAATGGATTAATGATTTTTATGATGGAATAACAAAACTTGCATTAAAATATAATTGCCCAGTTATAGGAGGGGACATAGTAAAATCTGAAATTTTAAATATATCCGTGACATGTATTGGATATAAAAAGTTAAACATAAAAAACAAAAATATTTTTTTAACCAGAGAAAGTGTAAATCCGGGAGATTTGGTTTATGTGAGTGGTTATTTGGGTAATTCAAAAGCAGGATTGGAGATTCTAAATTTATTAAAAACTGATTTAAATGATAGTGAAATATATCTTATAAATTCACATTTAACCCCTGTGCCTCGTATTGAATTGGGAATTGATTTGAATGAAATCGGGATTACTTCTTGCATAGATATAAGTGATGGTTTATTACTAGATTCTAGTAGACTTGCAGATTCAAGCATAGTAAATATTAATATAAATTCTTCGATGCTTCCAATTTCTGTTGAGTTGAAAGTTATTTTTCCTGAAGAATATAAAAATTATGCTTTAGGTGGTGGAGAAGATTATGAATTATTATTCACCGCTTCCCCAAACAATCAGGAAAATATTAAGAAAATTGCTGAAAAAAATGAATTAAATTTGTCTATAATTGGGGAAGTTAATAATGGAAATGGGGAAATTATGTTGGATGGATCTTTAACAGATCCAAAAGGATGGGATCATTTTGATAATTAATAATTATAATTAATCTAAAAGCTATTGGAGGATTAAAATGGGAAAACATTATGATAATTTTGGTATGCCAAGTTCTATGAAACGTAAATTCGATGTTTATAATCGTATCAGCGAATTAAATATTGATTTAGGTTCTTTTGATGAAGACGTAGTATCTTTGAAAGGAGCTGGTATCGCAGGTGCGGTAATACATGAAAGCGGTTTAGTATATATGTCTGGTTACACTGCAGGAGATATAGTGATGTCAGATGATGATGATGTAATAAAGAAAGGTCAAGATTCAGGGCAAGAAGGAGCTGATGTGATAATCAGAAGATTACATTGGGTTTTAAGTGCCGGTAAAGAAGGCGATTTAAATGATGTTCTTTACACAATAAAAGCTTTGGCAATGGTAGTATCACCTGGAGGTGGTGAATTTATGAATTCCCCACGAGTTGCGAATGGTTTTTCTTTTAGATGGCACTCTGTTTTTGGCGGAGGAATGGGAGCGTATGCCAATGACGGAATAGATAAAGGTGGATTTTCCGGTGTACATGCAAGAAGTGCTATTGGAGGTTTTGACGGTAGTTTTTCTATAGAACCTGAAATTATTGTTGCAATTCCAGTAAGTTTGGCAAAGGAAATAATAGAAAACAGAGGATGGATATTTCCATTACCACCCGAAATGTTAGATAAAATTAAATAAGGTATAAATATAGATAATATTAAATTAATAGATTTATATCATCTAAGTATGGGGCAGGTTTATTGGAGGAAAGGTAACAAAAATGGAATTTTTAGTTTATTTTTCAGACCTAATATAAAAAGATCCTACTATGTACTTTCTGGCATTGATGATGCCATCAATAAAATCATCAAATTTAAATTTAATAATGATGATATTTTATATTTAAAGTCATTATCTATTTTTAATAATGACTTTTTAGAATATTTAGCGAATTTTCATTTTACAGGCTCCATACGAGCAATGAAAGAAGGTACAATTTTCTTTCCAAATGAGCCTGTAGTAGAAATTAATGCTCCTATTTTAGAAGGGCAATTATTAGAAACATTACTAATTAACGAGGTACATTTTCAGACTTCGCTTGCAACAAAAGCTTCTAGAATTGTTAATTCTTCAAATGGTGCTGATCTAATAGATTTTTCTGCAAGAAGAACATACGGAACTGAAGCTTCTTTGAAAGCATCAAGAAATTCATATATTTCCGGTTTTTCATCTACAAGCAATGTAGAAGCCGGAAAAATTTATAATATCCCCCTTGCCGGAACTATGGGACATTCATATATTTTAAGTTTTGAAAATGAATTCAATTCTTATAAAGAATTTTTAACTGAATTTCCAAATAATCTTGTTTTTTTAGTAGACACTTATGACACTATTGAAGGTATTAAAAATGTTATTAAATTAACTAAAGACTACGATTGTAAAGTAAAAGCTATAAGACTTGATAGCGGAGATATAAAAGCATTGTCTTTCAAAGCAAGAGAAATGTTGGACATTGCAGGCCTAAATGAAACTAAAATTATAGTAAGCGGATCAATGGATGAGTATTCGATAAATAAATTAATAAACAAGAATAATTGTCCGATTGATATTTTTGGTGTTGGTTCAAATTATGGAGTTTCAGCTGATTTACCTGTAATGGGATGTGTATATAAACTAGTTGAAACAGAAGGCAGGCCAGTTAGTAAAAATAGTTCAGGGAAACAATATCTTCCTTATTCAAAACAGGTATATAGGTATTATGAAAATAATATTTTTGATCATGATATTGTTACAAAACAAGATAATATTTTAGATAAAGGAATTGCTTTGATAGATCAGGTTTTTGATAAAGGTGATTTAATGTATTCAAAACTTCCTATTGATGAAATAAGAACTTATGTAGCTTATCAGCTTAGATCTTTACCTGAGAAATACAAAGATTTGGATTCAGCTGAAAAATTCAATGTAGAAGTTAAAATATAATCTTTATGGTGGGCCAGCCAAGACTCGAACTTGGGACCTCAGTCTTATCAGGACTGCGCTCTAACCGGCTGAGCTACTGGCCCGTGTATGGTTGATTACGGAATAGTTATTCTAAAGCCTTTTATGAAAAATATAAATAGTAAATAATTAGAATATGGCATATAGCAAACATATTAT
>CATLOZ010000026.1 GCA_950054395.1 uncultured Chloroflexota bacterium | reverse complement strand
AGAGATTTATTTTGGCAAGCTAAAGCAAATGCTCCATGTATTATTTTTATAGATGAAATTGATGCTGTTGGTAGACACAGAGGTTCAGGTTTAGGAGGAGGGCATGATGAGAGAGAGCAAACTTTAAATCAGATTTTAGTTGAAATGGACGGGTTTGAATCAGAAGGCTTTAACATAATAATTATTGCTGCTACAAATAGACCGGATATTTTGGATCCGGCTTTGTTAAGGCCAGGGCGTTTTGATAGACGAGTTGTTATAGATGTTCCGGACATGAGAAGTAGGACTGCAATATTAAAAGTTCATTCAAAGGGAAAACCTTTGGCTGACGGAGTGGATTTATCCAAACTTTCAGAACAAACTCCGGGATTTACTGGAGCAGATTTGGCAAATTTAATGAATGAATCAGCAATATTAGCTGCGAGAAGAGAAAAAAATAAAATAGATCATGATGATTTTGCTGAATCGATTGATCGAGTTATAGCTGGACCTGCAAAAAAGAATAAAGTATTAAGTGATAAAACTATAAAAGTAACAGCATGTCATGAAGTAGGACATGCATTGTGTGGACATTTGATTCCTGAAGCTGATGCTCCAGTTAAAATATCTATAATTTCCAGAGGACATTTGGGAGGTTATACCAGATTTTTACCTGAAGATGAGACTGCATTGCAGACAAAAAACCAACTTGAGGCGAAAATAGTAGTAGCTTTAGGAGGAAGGGCAGCAGAAGAAATTGTCTTAGGTGAAATTACTACAGGTGCAAGTAATGATATGGAACAGGCGACTCAAATTGCTCGTACGATGATAATGAAATATGGAATGAGCGACTTATTGGGACCAAGAACATTAGGCAAGAGAGAAGAAACTATATTTTTAGGTAGAGATATTTCAGAACAAAAAGATTATAGTGAAAAAATAGCAGGAGTGATTGACGAAGAGGTTAGAGAATTAATATCAAAAGCTTATGAAAAGTCAAAATATTTAATAAAAAATAATATTAAAACTCTTAATAATGTTGTTGATTATTTGATTGTTAATGAAACAATTGAAGGTGAAAAATTAGACACTTTGTTATCAACATAATAATTCATTGATAAATTTATAATTATATGAAAGCACGAAATGATTTATGGGTATGGATAGATTTAGAAATGACAGGTTTAGATTTATTTAAATGTGTCATTGTAGAAATTGCTACAGTTATTACAGATAAATCATTGAATATTATTGCAGAAGGCCCGGATATTGTAATAAAGCGATCAAAAGCAGATATTTCAAAAATAGAGGAATGGCCAAAGAAAATGCACGAAAAATCTGGGTTGTTAAGTTCAATTGAAACTTCAAATATAAAATTAAAAGAAGCTGAGAAAACCACTTTAGATTTTATTTCTAAGTATGTTGAAAAAAACTCATCACCTTTGTGCGGGAATACTATTTATCAAGATAGAATCTTTTTAAAAAAAGAAATGCCAAAATTAGAAGAATATTTGCATTATAGAAATCTAGACGTAAGCACATTAAAAGAATTATATAAATCATGGAAAGGTGATATTGAAAATTTACCTGTTAAAAAATCTAATCATAGAGCAATGACAGATATTCTTGAAAGTATAGATGAAATGAAGTGGTATAAAGAAAACTTTTTAAGTTTTTAGCTTGTAGATTGGGACAGGCTTCATTTTGTGTATATTCGGAGTTCTTATAGAAATATATTTTTTTAATAATTTTTTTTCATTTGAATCTAAGTTTGTATTGTCTTTTTGTTCAGAAATCATCATAGCATGCTCTAATTTTTTGTAATCAAGACCTTTAAGCTGATCTTCATCAGTTCTTCCATCATCCCACAATCCGTCTGTTGGCTTCGCGTTAATTATTTTTTTATTTATATTTAATTTTTTAGCCATATCCCATACTTGAGTTTTTAAACAATCTCCTATTGGAGAAATATCTACTCCACCATCTCCGTATTTAGTATAAAAACCTACTCCAAAATCTTCTACTTTATTTCCAGTTCCAACTACTAGCCCATTTGTACTGCCAGCAATTTGATATAAAGTTAACATTCTTAATCTGGATCTTGTATTAGCAAATGAGTGCAAATGATCGTATTTATATTTTGTGAAAACATTTTGAATATTGTTGAAAGTATCGCTTAAAGATATAATTTGATGATTTACATTATTGAATTGTTGTTCTAACCATTCACCATGCTTTAAGCTAAGATTATGTTGTTCTTTGATTTGCTTAATTGGCATAGATACAACAATTGTATTTAAATTTGTTTTAGCGCATAAAGTTGAGACTACTGATGAATCTACCCCTCCTGAAATACCTATAACTAGGGTTGAGAATTTATTATTTGTTGCATAATCTTTTATCCAATTTATAATATTTGGAATTAAATTGTTAATCAAAATAGTCATAAATTTTTTGTAAATAATTCAATTCTGTTTAGTGCTTCAGAAATATTTTTCTTTGAATTTGCAAATGATAGTCTAATATAACCTTTACCTTCTTCTCCAAAAGATTCCCCTGATAAAGTAGCTACCCCTTTTTCATTTAATAATCTATCTGCAAATTCTTCACTACTTATTCCGGTTTTAGATACATTAGGAAAAACATAGAATGCTCCTGAAGGGGTAGAGCACGTTATATTATTAATTGAATTTAATCCTTTAACAATTAAATCTCTTCTGGATTTAAATTCTTTTACCATTAATTTAACACTTTCCTGAGAACCTTTGAGAGCTTCTATAGCTGCTATTTGTGTAAAACTAGCTGTGCATGAATTACTATTGGTTATTAGTTTGCTTATTGGATCAACTAAACTTTCAGGGAATATTCCATAACCTATTCTCCATCCTGTCATTGAATAAGATTTGGAAAAACCATCTAATATAATAATTTTTTCCTTTAATTTTGTATAATTTGAAATACTTTCATGGTTTCCTTCATATAAAAACTGAGAATATATTTCATCTGCAAGAATTGTTATATTTTTGTTTGCTAATATTTCAGATATTTTATGCATAGACTCTTGATTGATAGTACTGCCACAAGGATTATTTGGAGAATTGATAATAATTAATTTAGTTTTATCAGTGATTAGTTTTTCTAATTTGTTTATATCGAAATTGTAACCCAATTTTTCTTCTAGTTTGAGAGGTATTGGCATACCTCCTACAAAATTTATCATTGATTCATATATTGGGAATCCTGGATTTGGATATAAAACTTCATCCCCTGGATCGATAAGTGCTAAAATTGTATAAAACATTATTGGTTTGCCACCTGAAGTTACAATTACTTGATTTGTATCAAAATCATGATCACGTACTTCTTTTGAGTATTTTTTTATTTCTTCTTTTAAATCTTCATATCCTGTTGACGGATTATAGTGAGTGTACCCATTATCTAATGCTGATTTACCTGCATTAATTATATTTTCTGGGGTATCAAAATCAGGCTCCCCTATTTGTAAGTGAATTATATCTTTACCTTGAGCCTCTAATCTTTTTGCTTTAGCTAAAACTTCAAATGCTGTCTCTGTGCCTAATCTGGACATTCTGTTTGCAAGTTCTATCATCTGATTCCCTATAATCATTTATGAATAAATTATAGCATTATCAGATGATACAATATATCTGGAGGATAAATATGGAATTATTTTTAGCTACACCAAGAGGGTTTTGTGCGGGAGTTGTTAGAGCTATTGAAATTGTTGAAAAGGCTTTGAATAAGTATGGTGCACCTATATATGTAAAGCATGAAATAGTGCATAACAATTATGTTGTTGATGATTTAGCTATGAAAGGAGCAATTACTCTTAAGGATATTAACGAAGCTCCCATTGGATCGACAGTTATTTTTTCCGCACATGGATCTCCTCCTAAAGATTATAAAATAGCAAAATCAAAAAATCTTCAAATTATAGATGCTACATGCCCTTTAGTAACTAAAGTCCATAATGAAGCAAAAAAATATAATGATAAGAAAATCATTCTTATAGGACACAAAGGTCATCAAGAAGTTATTGGAACTGCAGCGCAGGCGGATATGTATATTTACGATGATAGAGAGGATAATACTTTACCTGATTACGATTCAGATGAAGAATTAGTTGTTTTATCTCAAACAACTTTATCTGTAGAAGATACTAATAAAGTAGCTAATCAAATCAAAAGCAAATACAAAAATGCAATTATTAGAAATGATATATGTTATGCAGTTTCTAATAGACAAAAAGCTGTTATAGAACTTACGGGATTGGTCGATTTAATTATCGTTATAGGTTCTACAAATAGCTCTAATTGTGTTAGATTGAAAGAAGTTGCAGAATCATATGGAACTAAAGCTTTACTTGCAAATTCTCCTTCAGAGATTGAAGAATATAATTTTCATGGATTATTGAAAATAGGAATAACTTCAGGCGCTTCAACTCCTGAGATATTAGTAGATAATTTTATAAATTTTTTAAAACCATTAAAAATTAATATTATTGGAACAGAAGAGAGAGACATCAATTTTACTTTACCATTGGAGTTAGAATAATGGACATAAATATATTGAGTTTGTCTAATGGTGCAAAAATAGCTAAAGGAATTACAGTAATTATAGATGTTTACAGAGCTTTTACGACACAATCATTTGCTTTTGAAAACGGAATTAAAGAAATACTAAATGTTTCAGAAATTGAACAAGCTTTGAATATGAGAGAAAAAGGTTTTGCTGATTACTGTATGGGAGAAATAGGAGGAATAAGACCTGACAATTTTGATTTTGGTAATTCTCCTTTTGATTTAAAAGAAAAAAATATCAAAGGTAAAACTATAATTCATTGTACTATGAATGGTACTACTGGAGCTAAATTAGCTTCTAATGCAGATTTAATTTTAGGAGGTGCATTAATCAATGCCAAAGCTACCGTAGATTATATAAAGTTACAAAAACCTGAAGTTGTTAGTTTTGTAGCTATGGGTGCAAGAAGTTCAAATGGAGAGAAACGAACTGAAGAAGATGAACTGTGTGCTATTTATATGAAAAGTTTACTCGAAGAAACACCTATTCAACCAGAAGCGATAGTAAAAGTAATAGATTCCTGCAAAGAATCAAAGAAATTTGGAGATCCACTTCAATTACAATATCCGCTTTTTGACAAACTACAAGCTTTAAGAATTAATGAGTTTGATCATGCAATATTACTAGAAAAATTGGGTGATTATTTGGTTTCGAAAATTCAATAATTTTAATTTAAAATATAATTTTTTAGATTTAGAATTATGTTTTTTATTAATTTAGATTTGGAATCTGAATAAATTTTAATTATATTTTTATTGTAAATGAATTTTTCAAAAGATTTAAAATGATTATCAAATGAAATTTCTTTAGATAATAAAATTTTAAGGATTAGTTTGTTTGTTAAAGAGAAATCTAATAATTGTGATAATTTTTGATCGTTAAAGTTAAATAATATTTCTCTCATTTTATTACCACGTTTTATTTCACTACTGATTTTATTTTTCCACTTAGTTTCGTATTCAGACAGATCGTTTTTACTAAACGAATTTTCAGATAATGCCTTATCCATAATTTCTGCAGCTATTTTGCCAGATATTTGAGAATAATATATCCCCCCCCCTGTTATTGGTTTAACTAATCCAGCAGCATCTCCTATTATTAAGGTTCTTTCTTCATAAGTTTTTTCTATTGGTTTAATAGGTATGCCCCAAGTTCTAATCTCTACAGTATTTGAATCAAAAACTTGATATTTATTTAAAAGGTTTTTAACAAAAGATTTTGTTATTTCTTTACTTTTTCCTTTGGTTAGAACTCCTATTAATAGTTTTTTTTCTTTTATGGGAACTGTCCATCCGAATCCTTGAGGCCCATATTTTGAACCTAAAAATACTTTTGTGTTTTTGATCTTCAGATGATTTTCAATAATAATTTGGGAACCATTGAGAATATGTTTTTTTTCTAATGGCTTAAGATTAACATCATATAATAATTTATTTTCTAACCCTGATGCAATAATGATAGTTTTAGAGGTTATATTATAAATATTATTATGCAATTTGTAAGATAATTGCACATGATTTTTATTAATTTTAATTGATTGTACTCGCGAATTTTTATATATTTCGACCCCGTTTTTTTTAGCTAAATCTGTAAGTCTTTGGACGTATTCAACTCTATCTATAATCATTGCTTTAGAGTCTTTTGAATATAAAGAGTAATTATTGTTATCAGGAGAGTATATTTCAGCTAAATTTGCCTCATGATATATTAAGTCTTTATCTAAACCAAATTCATTAACACAATTTATCCCAATTATCCCTGTACATAATTTATCACCTAATTTATTTCTGTAATCTATAATTAATATATCTTTTTGTGTTTTAGACAATTCATATGCGGCTCTTGCTCCAGCCGGGCCACCTCCTATAATTATGCATTGAAAATTTATTTTATTCATTATTTGTATTTTACTTATTTGTAAAATAAATTATCAATAATTAAACCAAAAGATTTGTTGTTAAATATAGTTTGATTTCCTTATCAATTAAAATATGATTAATTTTTGTTAATTTTGTAATAGGAATATATTTATGAAATCTTTAATAAGTTCCGCCATGTTTTCTTCATTAAAATACCAGGATTTCAGAATGACATGGATATCTAATATGTTGTCTGGATGTAGTTATTGGACTTTTTCTGTAGGTCTGTCTTGGTTGATTTTACATGAAACAGGAAATTCAACTAATGTTGGTATAGTTATTTTTGCTAGTATGTTGCCATTCCTGTTAGTTTCTCCTTTTGCTGGTTATATTTCTGATAAATATGATAGAAAATCTGTAGCATTTCTTATGTATTTATGTAACTCATTGTTTTGTTTTATTTTATTTATTTTTTCTTTATTAAACTTTTACCCTTTATTTTTAGTTATTTCAATAGCTTTTATATTAGGAGTATTTAGAACAATTCAGGAACCCACGGTTTCTTCGTTAATACCCAATCAAGTTCCCAAAGAAAATTTATTGAATGCTATAACATTGAATGCAGCTACAAGACACGGAAGTAGATTTTTTGGACTTTTAATAGGAACCCCTTTTATTGGCCTCAATATTTTAAACGGTGGTCAGTTTTTATTGTTATTTAGTTTTTTGTTTCAAATAGTTAGTACGTATTTTATTTTTAAAATTAAAACAAAATCGGTTGGAGAATCAGCTTCAGATGGAGATATTTTCAGTAGTATATTTAAAGGTATAAAGTATATATATACTAATGGTTTGATATTTTTAATAATTTTAACAGTAGCTTTTCATTGTGCATTTGTTATGTCTTATGAATCTATTATGCCTATTTTTGCTAATGAAGGTTTAAATGATAATACCGGAAAATTTTTAGGTTATTTAATAATGATGTTTGGCGCAGGTTCAATTGTAGGAAATCTGATGTTATCTAATGCCAATAATAACAGTATCAAATCAAAATATTTTGTCATTTCAGCTTTTGGCAGCGGAATTTTTCCTATGATGTTAAGTTATGCAGGTTTTTTAAATGGAGATTTAGTTATAACTATTAGTTTGTCTATAATATTTTTAATAGGTGCTTGTCAAAGTTCATTTATGTCTCTTACAACAACAATGATCCAAAAGGTGGTTCCAGATGGAATTCGAGGAAGAATAATGAGTCTTTATTTATTGCATGCTGGCGGTATTATGGCTTTTGGAAATTTGATACTAGGAAACATGGCTGATATTTTTGGTTATGCTTGGTTGTTCCGATTAACAGGGATTGCTTTTCTAATATATATTTTATTTGTTTTATCTACTCAACGGAGATTTAAAGCTGATATTATAGCTATATTATAATTTATTAAATTATCATGACTGAACAAAAATCAACAGTAGTTATACCCTGTGCTGGCAAAGGTACAAGATTATATCCATTAACTAAAGATTTAAGCAAATCTTTAATTAATGTTGGTAGTTATAGAATGATAGATTATTCTATTTCCGAATGTATAGCAGGTAATATTGATAGAATAGTTTTTGTTCTTTCACCTGATGATGATCAATTAATGGAACATATTCATAGTGTTAATAACAATAAAAATATACCCGGCATTAATAAGAATGAATTTGTAGATATAGATTGTAAAATTGTTGAACAAAAATTACCTTTGGGCTTAGGCAATGCTATTTATTTAGCAGCAGATTATATATTGGGTGATTCTTTCGGAATCATATTACCTGATGATTTAATTTTGCACAGGAATTCAGTTATAAATAAAATGAAATCAATTTATTCAAGGTACAATAGAAATATATTATATGGAAAATATATTTCCGAAGAATTAATTGAAAATTTTGGAATTATAGAAACAGGCTCTAGGTATGAAAATTTATATCTGGTTGTTAATAAATTATTAGAAAAGCCAAATAAAAAAGATACAGATTCAAATCTTGCAATATTGGGTAGATATTATTTGAATGTGAAAATATTTGATTATTTACATAATTTAGAACCGGGATTTGGTGGGGAAATTCAATTAACTGATGCATTGTCAAAAATGTTGTCTGATGATCAATTTATTGTTATTGAATCTGGTGATTATCATTTTGATGTTGGTAACCTTAAGGGACTGGAACTTGCTGAAAGATATATAAACAATAATCCATTTTAATAAAATGATATTAATCTTTATTATCTGTTTTAATAGAATCTTCCAATAATTCAGCTATATCTTTGACACTTTTATTTTCATCAAGGGATTTACTTGATAAACTTTCTTCAAACATTTGCAAGCAAAATGGACATGCGACAGTTAATATATCCGCTTCAGTTTCTAGGAAATCATTTGTTCTCAGATGACTCACTCTTTTATTATTACTTTCCTCTATCCACATATGCGCCCCTCCTGCACCACAACAAAGTGCTTTGTCTTTGTTCCTGCACATTTCCATTCTTTTTAGTCCAGGGATTGAATCTACAATGTTTCTTGGTTGATCATAGATATTATTGTGTCTTCCGAGATAACAAGGATCATGATATGCAGTTGATTTTCCATTATCCAATATTGGTATGATTGCTTTTTGTTCAATTAGATTTTGAAGTATTTCGGTATAACTGTAAACTTTTGCTTTGAAACCTAACGCTGGATATTCATTTTTAATTGTATTAAGACAATGAGGACAATGAGTAATTATTTTCTTTACATCGTATTTAATAAAACTTTGAATGTTTTGATTTGCTAGTATTTGAAAAAGATATTCATTCCCTATTCTTTTTGCAGGATCCCCTGTACATGTTTCTTCATTACTTAAAATCGCATAATCTAATTTAGCATAATTCAAAACATTTACTATTGATTTGGTTACCAATTGATTTCTTTCTACTAGTGCTCCTGTACAGCCTATCCATAAGAGATATTCTGCATTTGGATTATCAGATAAAGTTTTTACTTTTAAGTTTTCGTGCCAGTCAGAACGAGTATATGTTGTACCTTTCCAGGGATGCCCTCTTTGTTCCAAGCTTAATAATGTTGATTCAGCAGTTTCAGGCATTTTAGCTTTTTCCATTACTAGATGCCGTCTCATTTCTATAATCGGGGTAATATGGTCTATTCCAACAGGGCATTCATTAACGCAAGCTCCACAAGTTAAGCAATCCCAAATTTCAGTTTCTGTAACATTTTTATTAATTACCCCTTCGTTTAAATTTGGATTAGCAGAGATTGAATTGTTTGTAGTGCTATCCATTAAATTATTTATTAAAAACATAGGAGATAATTGCTTGTCAGTTAGAGCGGTGGGGCATACTTCAGAACACCTCCCGCATACTGCACAAGCAAAAAAATCTATAATTTGTTTTGGTTTAAATGTTTTTATGTTATTTGCACCAAAAGTTTCTAGGGTTTCTAAATTTTTTGGCGTATCTATTACTCCGGTATTATTTAAGGTAGTAAAGAAAAATGATAAAGGACTTGCTAATAAGTGCATGTGTTTAGATAGTGGGATGTAGATTGCAAATGACAAAATTGTTAGTAAATGAGTCCACCAGAAAATATCATGAAGAGTAAAAATTAATGATTTACTAAGATTTAAATGTTGAATCTGATTACTTATAGGATTTGAAATAATATAAAAATCTGCATTGTTATTTGTTAAATGGTTAAATGTTTCTGATAATAAATGAGTTAACATCAATAACCCAATTAAAAGTATTATGATTATTGATTCAGGTTTTTTTGTTAAACTATAGCTGAGTCGTTTTGGTGATGCTATCCATCTTCTGTATAATGCTGCTGATAATGCAATTAATACTAAAACAGTGAGTATTTCCAGGTAATTTAAATATAAAATTTTTCCAAATTGTGTAAGTAACTTTGATGAAAATTGATTATTTATAGTATCAGCAAATATAAATAATATATATGAAAAACTAAATGATAAAAATGAAATGAAAATTATTACATGACTAATCCCGGATATATCTTTTTTTAAGCTAAATCTTTTTAAAACTTTTTTTTGAGCAAGCCCGTTTATGAATACATTTTTTAATCTTTGATTTAAGTTGTTAAATTCTAAATTATAGATAGAGTTGTTAATATGTATTAGCAACTTTTTATAGAATAAAAAAAATGAAATGGACAACATTATTAAACTTAATCCATAGACCCCAATCCATGTTGGGATAATGCCAAAAAATGATTCAGGAACCGTCAATTAATTTTCTTTTTTCGAATAACATTTAATGTCAATAAAAACATTAGATGTTGTGTTGCATTTATCATTATCACAAGATAACATACTATATCTTTTAAATAATAGTTATAAAAGATATAAAATTATAAAATGCCAGAAAATCAGTTTGAAGCTCGTAGAGCTATATTAATAGGTGATGTTGGTGATATAAGACATCAGAGAAATGCTTCTGTCTTGAGGAATAACTCTTTAAATCCGATAGTAACAATGGAATTTTATACAACTGAAGATGGGGTTATATGTGGTTTGACTGAAATTATGTCCCTATTAGAAAAAGTTTTACCTGATACAGGATGCGAAGTATGGGCATTGAAAGAAGGAGAAGAAATACTTAAACAAGAAGTTGGGTTGAGGATTACCGGACCATATGGAGGATTCGGATTATACGAACCTTCTATTAACGGAATTTTATCTTCTTGTTCTGGATGGGCTTCAGCAGCAAGAAAATGTTCGCAAAATTCAGGTGAAATTCCTGTTTTTTCAAGAGCATCTAAGTTTGTGCATCCTAATATTTCAGAATTATTAGATTATTCTTCAATAATAGGAGGATGTGATCACTGTAGCACTAATTTAGGTGCAAAGATGAGTAATGGTACAACTTTTGATACTATGTCTGAGTCATTATCATTGCTTTTTGGAGATACTGTACTTGCAGCCAAGGCTTATGATGCTACTCTGCAGGCAGATATACAAAGAATATTTGTTGTGGGGGTTTTAGAAACATCTAATAATGAATCATTGAAAATAGCTGAAAATTTAAAAGAAAAAACCAGGGGAGTGGAATTAGTTATAGATAATTATAATTCAAAAACCGATTTTGATATTATTAATGAATTAAGAGTTAGATTGGATAATGCAGGTTATAAATTTGTTGAAATATATATTTCCGGAAATTCTATAAACCCGGATTCTATATCTGTTATCAAAGATAATAATTTACCTGTACAGGGCATTATTGTTGAGAGATATATTGGATTAGCTAGATCATTACCTTTTAGATCCGAAATCAAACAGATTGAAGGAAATCATGTCGCTCGAAATGGACAAATTCCAGGGATAATAGATAATCCAAAATTAAATAAAATAATTTGATCAATTTTTAAAATCAGAATATTTAAAAGATGCCATATTATACTCCTTCGTAAATTTTACTTTGTTTGGAAGGTCGTAATATTTTGTTCCTTGTAAGGAAATTAATTCAGTGATTTTTATAATATGTTTTGCTGTGATTTGTTGTTTGGGAATACTAATATGATTTAATATATTTTTTATTATTTCCGTTTTCAATTTTGTTGTTAATTGATTAAAGGCATTAATATCCTTAATTTTAAATATTGTTTTGCTATTTGAAGTATCTATGCTAACTAATTTTGCATACCATGTTTTTACAAGAAGTTCATAACTTTCATTTGTTTCTTTTGCTGCTGATCCTAAATTTAATATAGATTGAATTACTTTTGGATTAATTTCTTTTAATAATGGAAAAATCGTTTTTCTAATTTTGTTTCTTGTATACTTTAAATCGTCATTAGTTTTGTCATGTAAAGGTACAAACCCGTTTTCTTTGCAAATTTTTTCTGTTGTTACTCTTTCTATTTCTAGTAATGGACGCATTATAAAATAATTCTTTGTATTTATTTTTTTTGTTGTTAATTTTGTTATTCCTTCCAAGCCTTTCAAACCAGTTCCTCGGATAATATTGAATAAAATAGTTTCAGCTTTATCTGTACTCGTATGCCCCAAAAAGATATTTTTTGCATTGAATTTTTTTGCTTCATTTGACAATTTATCAAATCTAAGAATTCTTGCAGTATTTTCAACAGAAGATTTGTGATTGTTTTTAAATTCATTTTTTGTTATTTCTGTTGAGTTATATTTTAATTTGTATTTTTTAGCTAGATTTTTAACATATTTTTTTTCATTATTTATATAATCAGTATCCCTTAGGTTGTGATTTACATATACTAATTTAATATTGATATTTTTTTCTATTGAATATAAAAATAATAATATTGCTAATGCAGTTGAATCAGCCCCTCCTGAACATCCAACAATAATGTTTGCTCCTGAAGGAATATTTTTAGAAATAAAGGGAAAGATTTTTTTAAGAGTTTTGTTAGTAATATTCATTGTAAGAAATAATAATTACGTATTACTTTCTTGTTTAGGGGTTATATGCTGATAAGATTTTCTTGTTACTTTTACGATTTCCAATTTCAAGCCTTTCATTTCTAAAACTTCAAATTTTAATTTTGAATATTCAAAATGATCACCGACTTTTGGCATTTTACCGAGTTTTTGCATTATAAATCCGGCAACTGTTTCGTAATCTCCATCTGGAATGTTTATATCTAATTCTTCAAACTCTTCATTTAAATCCTGGATACTAATACCTCCGTCAATATTGAAAGTATTTGTGTCTATTTCAACTAATTCTTCTTCTGGATGAGTTCCTTCTTCTCCGAAATCTCCCACAACTTCCTCAAGTAATTTTTTTAATGTCATTACTCCTGATAAGCCTCCATACTCATCAATAACTATTGCAATTTTATCTCCTGATGTTCGCATTTCATTAAATATTTCAAAATTTCTTTTAGTTTCAGGAACAAAATAGGGTTGCCTAATCAAATCTTTTATTTTTGTTTCATCATCTGTTTTTTTCTTGGAAATTCCCATTAATACATCTTTTATAGATATAATGCCGATAACGGCATCTTCTGAACCTTCATAAACAGGGAATCTGGAATGACTATGTTCTGAATAAATATCTTTGAAATTCCTTACAGTTGAATCACTAGAAAGTGAAACAATTTCAGTTCTTGGAGTCATTATTTCTTGTGCTTGTGAATCTCCAAATTTAAAAACATTTTCAATCATTTCAGCTTCTTGTGGCTCTAAAGACCCTTCTTCCTCTCCAATATCAATTAAAGTTAATAATTCCTCTTCTGTTACTGAATTGTTATTCCCAGGATAATTTAGTTTGGATTTTCTATCTATAATATTAATCATTAAGGTTAGAATTAATACAATTGGATTAAATATTATTTCTAATATTTTTAGAGGCCTTGAGTATATTAATGATAATTTTTCAGCTAACCTTACTGCTAGAGCTTTTGGTATTACCTCTCCAAATATCATAAGAATTATTGTTCCGAAAAGAGTAGTTAGAATTGTTGTAAGAGTAGGGTTGTTAGTAATTTTATAGATTAAACTGGTTAATAGTGCGGCAAAAGTTATATTTACAATATTATTCCCTAAAACTATTGTTGATAGTAATTTATCTTTATTTTCTAATAGTTTTGCTACGGTATCAGCTCCTTTTTGTTTGAGATTAACCATATGAAATAGTTTGGTTTTTTGGACAGATAAAAATGCAACCTCAGCACTTGAGAAAAAAGCAGATAAAATAATAGAAAATATTATTAATATTATTTCTAGTGTCATATCTTAAGTTTGGTCAACCTCTTCATTGTTAATAATATCCATAATTTTTGATTCAATTTCTTTTGAAATTGAATCATTAGATTTAAGGAAATTTTTGACTGATTCTTTCCCTTGGCCTAATTTCAGATCTCCATAAGAGTAAAAAGAGCCACTTTTGATTATAATTTCATGTGTTACACCCAATTCAATTATATCAGCTTCTTTTGAAATTCCTTCATTAAAACCAATTTCAAATATGGCAGATTTGAAAGGGGCTGCTACTTTATTCTTAACAACTCTAGCTCTTACTCTGTTACCTACAATATCAGTACCTTGTTTTATAGATTCAATTCGCCTTAAATCTATACGTAGGGAACTATAGAACTTTAACGCGCGTCCCCCTGGAGTTGTTTCTGGATTTCCAAACATCACGCCTATTTTTTCTCTGATTTGATTTATAAAAATTACAGAGCATTTTGATGTGCTTATAATAGGTGTGAGTTTTCTTAATGCTTGTGACATTAAACGAGCTTGAAGTCCTATATGTGTATCTCCCATGTCTCCTTCTAGTTCTGCTTTTGGGACTAGTGCTGCAACACTATCTATCACAATTAAATCCAATGCTCCGCTTCTAACTAGATATTCACAAATTTCTAAAGCTTCTTCTCCTCCACCTGGCTGAGAAACTAACAATTGATTTAAATCAACCCCGCATTTTGATGCATATCCTGGATCTAGAGCATGTTCTGTGTCAATATATGCTGCAGTGCCTTCAGATTTTTGGCAGTTTGCCATTATGTGATAAGATAATGTTGATTTGCCTGAAGATTCAGTACCAAAAATTTCAGTTACTCTTCCTTTTGGGATGCCATTTACACCTGTTGCAATATCTAGATTGAGAGATCCTGTAGATATTGAATCAATATTGATTCCGATGGTATCTGAGCCTAGTCTTACAATAGAGCCTTGGCCAAATTTTTTATCTATTTGGCCAATTGCTTGATCTAAAGCTTTAGTTCTGTCGGGATCCATTAGTTAGTAAATATAATATTAAAGAATTTTAACATTTTATTAATACACAAACAACTTTTCATATTTTGAGTTTTTTCTTATCTGTTTTGTATGATCTTCCTTTCCAAGTTAAGCTATAAAATACATTGTCAAAAAATGATCTTAAAGCTAATAAAAGTACTAGTGATATTAAGATAGGGAATGAAAAAGGAGTAAATATTGAGTATTTAAATCTGATTGTTACTATTTCCCAAGAAATAAATAATAAAATTAATAGTGTTATACATAATAAAATTAATTCTTGGTTATGTAATAATCCTAAAAAATATAAAGCAATTGGTAATGTTGATCCTAAGACAAATGAAAGTAGTATTAAAAAGATAATCAAGAAAATTGAAATACTATAACCTAAAGCAGGAAAAATATTCTTAGAATAACCTGAAATAAGCTCTTTATTTGTATTATAGGTTCTTGTTGTGATTCTAAATGCAGCATCGTAAAGCATCCATTTAAACAGGCTTCTCTTTATATTCCGACCAAGTTGAAAATCATCAATAGGATTATCTTTGATAGCTATAAATCCTCCAATTTGAGTAAAAGAAGATTTTTTAAAAAGCATAAATTGTCCAAAAGTAGCGGATAAAAATGGAGCATTTAAATTTATAGCAAGTTTCATAGGAAGCCAGCACACTATAAACCATGAAATAATTTTTTTCATAGCATGATCTGCAATTAACTTTGTATCTCTGCCGGGTACAAGTGTAAGTAAATCAATTTTTTCTTTTTGTAAAGCAATAATTGAATCTTGTAAAATAAATTTATCTATATTAGTATCAGCATCTATGAAAAGGATATATTCTCCTTTTGCCTTTTCTGATAATTGATGACAAGCCCAATTTTTTCCTAGCCATCCAGATGGTAATGGTGATCCATTAATCTGTTCAATCTTATGGTTTAATTTTGCGTGCTTTTGAATTATAGATTTTGTTGCATCTGACGAATTATCATCAAGAATAATTAATTCATAATTTTGATAACTTTGATTAGTTATTGATTTTATAGTGGATTCAATCACATCTTCTTCATTTCTTGCAGGGATAAGAATTGATACAAGCTTCGAATTGGTGTTATTTTTTTGTGATGGTATGTTTTTCAACCATAAAAAGTTTGTAAGCCCAGTTACAATAGTAAAAAAAGCTATAATAAATAAACTGATATACCAATAAATAAAATTGTTATAATTGAATATTATATTTATTAATGATTCAGCCATTATTTGCAAAGCTTCTGAAATTAATTTTTAAAACATAATCATTCCTGTGTTTGAATATAATGAATATTAGGTTTAGTAATATTCCTATTAGTAATGATTCAGTGCTGAACGTTGTGGGATTTCGGATTAATATATAGAAAAACAGACTAGCAAACCCTATTGTAGAGGTTAAGGCATCATTTTTTTGTATAATTTTCATTATTAATAGAGATGGTGCAATAATATAGAACGCTTCACCACCAGTAATAGCAAGCCATGATCCTGCAGTTACAGCTAAAGATTTGCCACCTTTAAAATTAAGTAATGGTGAATATCCATGACCCAGCAGAGCTGTTAAGACACAGGCTAACATTGTAATTTCTGAAATATTAAATATTTGTATGGCAACAATTATTGGTATAGCCGATTTTGAAATTTCAAGAAATGCTGATATAAATCCCCATAATATGCTTCCGGCCCTGAAAACATTTACTGTGCCTGGATTGTTATCCCCATAATTTCTTATATCATCTTTAAGTCTGATTTTACCTATTATTAATGCCCATGGTATTGTAGAAGAAAAATATACACTAATTATTATAATAATTTCAGATATAGATATATTAGTCATAATAGTTTAAAAAATAGTTTAAAAAATTTAATAAACTTTAACATATAGTAAGCATAAGTTAAACCTATGAACATTAATAATAATTTTAA
>CATLOZ010000025.1 GCA_950054395.1 uncultured Chloroflexota bacterium | reverse complement strand
ATACCATATAAAGTAGATTAAAAAATAAAAATACCATATAAAGTGGTTGAATAATAATATTAAATTATTTACAATAATATACACAAATATTCATGTAAAGAAGGTAACTATGCCAGTCATAGCTTTGGGCGGATTAACAGCAGGTGGGGGGAGAATAATTGGCCCTAAAATAGCAAAAAAATTAAATATAGATTATGTGGATAAAGACATATTAAAGCAAACAGCTTTACAAAGTGGAATGGATATAGAACTTTTTACAAAAAGAGAAGAGGCTCCAACTACCTTTAAGCAAATATTTATAGAAAAAATTTCTAATATCTTAGAAAAATCTGCTTTTGCAGGAGCTGTTGGAGATCCACATTTCGGACCAGGTGCAGCAGCATTTCTGACCCATGAATTTGAAGATTTAACTGCAGAAGAAAATAAAGAAAAATATCATCTAAATGACGAAGAATATAGCCAAGGTATACACCAAACCGTTCTTCAATTAGCAGAATTAGGAAGTGTTGTAATTGTTGGTAGAGCCTCCAACATAATTCTAAAAGATGATCCACGAGTATTAAGAGTAGGACTAATTGCCAATGAGGTAGATAGAATTAACAGGATTGTAAATTACGAAAAAGTTACTTATGAAAATGCCAAAACATTAATGATAAATAGAGACGCAGCCAGAAATCAATTCTTTAAAAAAATATTTAACATAGATGACCCTGACAATAGATTTAATTATCATGCCATTATAAATACAAGTGAAATGAATTTTGATCGTGCAACAGACATAATAATTGATATGTCTAAAGATTTACATTTAGATACAATTTAAAAATCTTTATAAACCATCTCTCCATTTACAATAGTTGCGGAAATTTCACATTTCAATATATCAACATTGGGTAATGTAATTATATTTCTGTCAATAAGTGTGAAATCAGCAATGTGACCTATTTCTATATTACCTTTAATTTTTTCTTTAAATGAACCATATGCTGTATTTTTTGTATACATTTCCAATGCTTCTTTTAAATTCAATAATTCTTTAGGTTGCCATCCTCCGGAAGGAGTATCATCAAATTTAGTTCGATTTACTGCTGCATAAATACCCATTAACGGAGAAGAATCTTCCACCGGAAAATCTGAACCTCCAATTAGTAATATATTGTTATCAATTAAAGTTTTCCACAAGTATGAATCTTTTATTCTTTCTCCCAATCTTTCCTCAGCCATATGCATATCCGATATACAATGCATTGGTTGTACTGATGTAATGATATTTAAATCAGATATCTCTTTTATATCCCTTGCTTTTATAATCTGAGCATGCTCAATCCTTGTTCTATGATCAAATTGATCATAATCAGAATTTTCAAATACTTCTCTAAGTGCATAAATAATTTCTCTGTTAGCTTTGTCACCAATTGCGTGTATACATACCTGGAAATCTTGTGAAAATGCTTGTGAAAATAAAGTTTTTAATTTATTTTTATCTAAAATCAAAATACCATATGTTTCTAAATTCTGATACTGTTCTATTAATGCAGCCCCGTTAGAGCCCAAAGCTCCATCAGCAACCAATTTAACACTCCTTAGCTCAAATAAATCAGATTTATATTTGGATACTTTATTCTCAAATAACTCCTGATTAGCCATTGCATAAATCCTGATTTTTAATTTGTTCTCATTTATGAGTTCTTTATATGCATCAAACTGTAAAGAAGAAATACCGGCATCATGCACCTCTGTTAAACCTTTAGACAAACATATTTCCTGTGCTTTCAATATCCAATTTTTAATATCATCAATATTATCTTTTGGTATTATATTGCGAATTAACTGTTGTGCTTTATCTACTAATATACCTGTTAACAATCCATCTTCTTTTAAGATTTCTCCTCCATCAGGGACAGGAGTATATTCTTGAATATTAGCCATATCTAAAGCTTTTTTATTACACCATGTTGCATGCCCGTCTATTCTTGATAAAATGATTGGTATATCAGGAAAATTTATACTTAAATACTCATTATCAGGCAATGATTTAGTTTCAAAAGTTTCTTGATTCCATCCCCCTCCATTTATCCAAAATAAATTGCTATTCAACTCAAGAAAATTTTTAATTTTCTTTACAACTTCAAACTCAGATTTACAATCCCTTAAATCAACTTCATATTGATTCTTACCTAAATGAGTCATATGTCCATGGCTATCCACAAATCCTGGCAACATAAATAGGTTACTACAATCTATAACATTAATATTTTTATCACAAATTTTATTACACCCAATATCAGCAACAACCCCATCTTCTACAAGCAGATTTGTTTCGTAAGATTCAAATTTATCAATATCAATAATATTTACATTAGAATAAAGAATCGTAGTCATAAATCAATTTTTGCTAAAAGATTTAAACAAATTAATATCACTTTTATTTATATAATTTTTAACTATCTCTCCTGTACCTAATGACAACATAATACCCTGAGTATAATGGCCAGAAATAAAAAGTATATTTTCATAATTATATAAATTAGAAATAATTGGGGTGCCTATCTTAGATTGAGGCCTAATACCTGTACCAACGCTTATAAATTCCAACTTGTCTGCATTTTTAATATATTTCCTTGCAATCTGATAACAGAAATTTAAACCTTTTAAATTTACTGAGTTATCATTTTCACCAGGGTGTTTAGACGCACCTATATAAATAATGTTATTTTCTCTTGGCACCAAATAACCAGAATAATTCGATCCATCACCAACTTCACCTATAGTATAAGGTAATTCTATTTCATTTGAACTAACCAATATATACTGCCCTTTAACAGGATTAATTTTATAATCAGACGGAAGATCAAAATCTTCTAAAATATTCCATGATCCAGTACAAAAAATAATATATTTTGATTTGATCATACGATTTGAAGTTAATATTTCAACCTGATCATTATTTTTTTCCTTAATATTGATAAATGACTCGTTTTCAAATATCTCACAACCCATTTTATGAATAGCAATTTTTAATTTATTCACATAATCCAATCCATCAACATATCCGTCATCATAAAAATATTTTCCACCTTTGATTTCATTACTTAAAAAACTCAATTCATTATTAATCTCATTTTTATCAATGTTTTTTGAACTTATATTCAAATTACTCAGGCTATCAGATAAATTATCTAATATTTTCAATTCATCTTCATTAAATGCAACTCTTAATATTCCTGTTTTTTGATATGGTGATCTGATACCCATTTCCGCTAATTCTTCTCCTAAAGTTAAAAAAGAATCAAAACTTAATTTTCTTAATTTATATATTGGGGTATTTAAATTGTCTGCTAAATTTATATCACCATAAAATAATGGGGATATCACTCCAGCTGCAGCTTGAGTTGCACCAGATCCAATTGTATTTTTTTCCACAACTACACATCTAAATTTACTTTTAGATAATTTGTAAGCAATGCTAACTCCTATAGCACCACCTCCAATTATAGTTACATCAAAATTATTCGCTTTATTTTCTGAATTATTATTCAAAAAAGCACAATTCCTTTTAAAAATTATTTATTTATAGATAATAAAAAATCTAACGTTCTTGATTGTAAATTTACTCTTTTATTAACATCTTCACCAAATACTACAGCCAATATTTCTGTAACACCTGAATTAGCATATTCCTCTAATATACCGTATGCATAATCTTCATTACCAATTATAGCTAAATCACTTGGATCTTTAACACCTTCTTGAATAATCATTTTTTTATAATTGGGGTAATCATTATAAAATTTAAAAATAGATTTAGCTTCATAAGTAACTCTCTCCAGATCATCAGTAATACATATAGGAATTGCTGATACAATACTTCTCGTATTATCTGATGTTGAGTTTAAGGCAGGGAAAATATTACTATTAATAGTCTTGTAACCTGTCATCCATGTTATGGTACCTTCCGTATATTTTTTAGCAATGCCTAACATTTTAGGACCTAGTGCTGCTAAATAAATATCTAGATCATTACAAATTTCAGCATCTATGGATACATCAACATTAAATATATTTCCTTTAAATTTTGAGTATCCCTTATTTAAAATATCTTTCAATATTATTACAAATTCCTTCATGTATAAAACTGGCGTGACGTATCTAAGCCCTAATTCATTTTCCACACGGTATTTATGGGATACACCTAATCCAATTTTTAATCTATTATTTGAAATCAATCTTGTAGTTAATATCTGTTGGGCCAGCTCTACAGGATGCTTAGAAAAAACAGGGATAACTGCAGTTCCTAATTCCATGGAACTAATTTGAGTGCTTAAATACTGAATTAGAGTTAAAGAATCATAACTATTAGTATTAGCAATCCAGAGGCTTTTAAAACCTTTTTCTTCTAATGCTTTGAAATAATTAATTCTATCAAAAAATCCTATTTCACGATCAAAACTACCAGAATATACACTAATTTTCAAAATTCCCTTCTCAAAATACAAAATTAATAAAAAAAGACATCTAAACCTATATGTTATCTCGTAAAATCTGTATATATTTTCAAGTAATAGTAATTATTTTTAATATATCATTGTTGCATACTACGATAAATATGAGTATTCTTAAACAATAATTTGTAAAAAAATAGTTATAAATATATAGGAAGATGTATCTTAATATGTTAAGATACTTTACTAAATTTGATTTAAATATTGAAAATAAAGGTGCTGAGATCATGCCCAAGAAAAATATATTAAAATACACAGCTTTAATTATGGCATTCGCTTTTGTTGCATTGCCCGCAAAACTAATACACGCAGCAACTATCAGTGGTAGTGGTTCTGCAATTATTTCCACAGGCTCTTCAGCCGGTAACACTCTAACAATTTCAATGACTGGTGTTACTTCGCCAAAGGGTGCAATGAAATATAATGCTTACTTACTTACAGATAGCATGGCTAAAACAAATATTGGATCCTTATCAGTAGATGAGGATGGCTCAGCGAAACTATCTTATACTTCGGAATCTGAAGATATACTAACAAGTTTTAGAAGATTAGAAGTTCGAGAAGAATCTGGCTCATCATCAAGAATTATTTTTGCAAATACTATACCAGGTCAAAATGTGAAAGACATAAGAGCACTTGTTGATTCAAGTTCTGCTATTTCTAATTTAGAAGCAATACTAGATAAAGCAATTGCAAATGCTACAGCCGGAAAAAATGCTAGTGCAACCACAGATCTTGTAACAAACGCAAAAGCTATGATTAGTGATGTAGATGGTATTTCTAAACATATTGCATCAGCAAAAGTAGCTGTTACTAAAGCAATTGGAACAAACCTAACCGGATCTTATGCTTATGATTACGGAACATCTGCCAATACTGCATTAGATTTAATTCAAGCTAACGTAGATGCAGGAGTTATATCAGCAACTCAAGCTCAAACATTCTCAAATCATGAAACTGGAGCTATTCTAATGAATGATGCTCTAAACCAATTACTTAGAGCAAAAAATACTGGTACAGTTATCGCAACGAAAAATGCATATAAAATGGGTTCATTTAAATTATCTAAATTAGATGATATCTATACAACTGTACAAAATGATACTAGATTAACTAAACTCTCCAAAGCTATTACAACAGCCGGACTACAAACAACTTTATCAGGAGCAGGCCCTATGACCTTATTGGCTCCAACTGACACAGCAATAACTACCTATGGTGATGATAAATGGACAACTCTTTCTACAAATTCAGCTAATCTAAAAAGAGCATTAGAAATCCATGTTTTAGATACTCATCTATTATCTGGTGACAGTAAGATTGATATCAGAATACTAGATAGTAACCAAGCTAAATACACTGCAACTGATATAGAGGCAAGTAATGGTATCATACACCTAGTAGATACAGTAATCAGCAGAAGAGGTCCTTTCCCTGGGTTGCCTAGTGTTGGTGCTCATAGCTACAACTTAGAAAACTACTCATATTTATTCCTTACTTTTGGATTATTACTGCTTATCGGTTCAGGAGCTACCAGATTAGCAATTAATAAGAAAAAATAATCTGATTTAAATAAAGTCTAAAAAAGGACCGGATTTTATCCGGTCCTTTTTTTATTCCCAATTCATTGCAGATTTTATTGTAGGGCAATTTTGATTAAAAATTAATTTGATTTGATTAGCAATATCCATATGCTCTTTTTGTGTCCCATGACTCGATCTTAGCTCTATATAATGCATCCAGCTTCTAATGGTACCAGACATATACATCCTTGTCGTAGTTGCCTGTGGTAAAACAAATCTAGCAGACTCTTTAGCTATCCCTGCATTTAACATATCATTATATAATTCCGTTGCTTCATCAAAATGCTTCTTAATCTTTTTATGAAATCTATTTTTAATATCCTCAGAGATATCGTCAATTGAATTTTGTCTATTTTTAATATCTTGTCTTCTTAATTCAGGCAAATCTATAGATTCATTAATTAAATTTTTTTCGGCATATCTTTGACTAAACTGCTGATAAGTAAAAGACCTATGTCTTAATATCTGTGTAGCAATTGCTAAAGAAGTTTGAATTTCTATAGTCATATAAGCCTGTTCAAAAGGTGACCAATGACCATGCTTGATCATATATTTTAACAAACCTTCATAATTTTCATTATCCTGATTTTTTGGATTACTAACTCTAGCTATATATGCAATAGTTTCTTCAGCATCAGGTGTAATAGACACTAATTTTACTTTATTCATAGTATTAATCTAAATAATCAAATTTACAGGGTTTTCTAAATTATTTTTAATTTCTGCCAAAAATTTAGCCCCTCCAGCACCATCAGTAACTCTATGATCTGCAGACAAACTAGCATTCATAATATTAGATATCATTATATTTTCTTCAGGACTAACAATAGGTATTTTTTTCACTGATCCAACAGCTAGCATTGCAGTTTGAGGCGGTAAAATAATAGCTAAAAAACTATTAACATCAAACATTCCTAAATTACTAATCGAAAATGTACCTTTTGTATATTCTGCGCCTGTTAATTTACCATTCTTAGTTCTGTCAACCAAATCTTTAGATGAAATTGACAATTGCTTAATATCCATATCATTACAATTGATTATTGAAGGCATTATTAAACCATCTTCCATGGCTATTGCAATGGAAACATTGATCTCTTCATTCATATTAACTGTACCATTTTCATATCTACTATTAAATATCGGGAATTTTTTAAGTGTATCAATAACAGATTTCATTATCATGTCATTTATACTAATTTTAATATTTTGGTATGCTAGTTTGGAATTTATTTGAGACCTTATTTCTAAAGCTTTATCCATATTAATATCAGTACTTAAATAATAATGAGGTACTTCTTGTTTACTTCTTTGAGTAACTCTGGCTATTTGTGCTCTCATTTTATTTTCTTCTTTTACAGTACTATCAATATCTTGGATTTGTGATTCAACATCATTTGTTTCTGATTTGAAATTAATTTTAACTTTTTCTGTTGTTTCAACATTATCAATTAATTGCAAGATATCTGATTTCACAATTCTTCCCCCAGGACCTGTACCAATAACATTGTTTAAATCAATATTATTGTCATTAGCAAGTGTTTTAGCCAATGGGGAAGCTTTTATTTTTTGATCAATGCTAACTTCTTCCTGTACTTCTTCCTGTACTTCTTCCTGTACTTCTTCCTGTACTTCCTCCTGTACTTCCTCCTGTACTTCCTCCTCCACTTCCTCCTCCTCCTCCATTATATTAGTACCATCACCAACAATGGCAATTGGTTCTCCGACATTGACTTTAGATCCTTCTTCAACTAAGATTTTTTCCAAAATACCTTCTGCATAAGATTCAAATTCTACAACAGCTTTATCAGTTTCTATTTCCGCAACTGGTTCACCAATCTTTACTTCAGAACCTTCTTCTTTCAACCATTTAATCACAACACCTTCTTTCATATCATAGCCCATTTGTGGCATATTAAGTTCTTCAGACAATTAATACCTCCTAAAAACCAAAAAGTTCTTTAATTTTACTCAATGCTCTATCAATATTTGGAATAACCTTATCCTCTAGTTCTGCACTATATGGCATTGGAACATTTAAACTATTTATTACACCAACAGGGCCATCAAGATAATCAAAACATTTTTCTTGAATTACAGAACTAATGTATGAACCAAAAGATCCAGTTTCCCAATACTCATCTAATATTACAACTTTATTTGTTTTTTTAACAGATTCAAATATTAATTCAAAATCAATTGGGTTCAAGGATCTCAAATCAATTATTTCAGTATTAATATTCCTTTTATTTAATTCGGTAGAAACTAATTTTGCCAGTGGAATCATACCTGACCATGCTATAAGAGTTAAATCATTGCCTTTTTCCAAAACTTTAGGAAGGCCAATTGGTGTTTCATAATATTGATCAGGAATTTCATTTTTAACACCATATAACATTGAATGTTCTACAAAAATCACTGGATTATTTTCATTAATAGCAGATCTAAATAAACCTAAAGCATCTATAGCGTTCGAAGGGGAAACAACTTTTAATCCTGGTACTGAAGCATACCATCCTTCAAAGCTCTGTGAATGCGTTGCACCCATTCTACCTCCGGCCCCAGTAACTGTTCGTATTATAATAGGAACACTAAGTTGTCCATCAGACATATAATGAATTTTAGCCGCATGATTTACTATTTGATCCATAGCTAATAACGAAAAATTTATTGTCATAATTTCTACTATTGGTTTCATACCCGCCATAGAAGCTCCAATAGCAGCACCTACAAAACCTGATTCAGATATTGGAGTATCCATAATTTTTTCACTTCCATATTCTTCAAGCAATCCTTTTGTTACTGCATAAGGACCTCCGTACATTCCAATGTCTTCTCCCATTATAAAGACATTTTCGTTATTATCTAAAGCCTCTCTCAAAGCTTTATTCAAAGATTCTCTGATAGTTAATTCTGCCATTTATTCCTAATTATCTGAATAATAAATTTTATCCATTGCTACAGACATATCTGGTAATGGACTATTCTCTGCAAATTTCAGGCAATTTTGAATTATTACCTTTACTTCATTTTCTATATTACTTATATCAATATCTGTAAGTAAATTATTTTCTTTAACATATTCTTTGAATAATAAAATAGGATCCTTATCTTCCCACTGTTTAACTTCTGAATCTTCTCTATATGAAGCAGGGTCAGCCATAGAATGCCCTTTAAATCTATATGTCATAGCTTCTATCAATACAGGACCTCCATTTGTGCGAATTTTATTGATAGCTTCCTTTGCTGAATCTTGTACTGTAAGAACATCCATGCCATCTATACGTGTTGCGGGCATTCCATAAAGATCTGCAAATTTATATAAAATATCGGCTGCTGCAGATGATTTTTTAACATGAGTTCCCATTCCATATTGATTATTTTCAAGATAAAACAAAACAGGAAGATTCCATAAAGCTGCCAAATTCATAGATTCATGAAATTCACCTTCATTTACCGCGCCATCTCCAAAAAAGCATAGAACTATCCCATCTTTTTTTTGTTTTTTTAAAGCTAAACCAAGTCCGATAGCAATAGGTAAATGACCCCCAACTATAGCATATCCACCCATAAAATTTAATTTCTTATCAAATAAATGCATAGATCCACCTTTACCTCTGCTACTTCCCCCTTTTTTACCATATAATTCTGCCATAATCTTATTTGGATCCATGCCTCTAGCAAGTGCGTGCCCGTGATCTCTATAATGTGTTATCACATAATCTTGATTAGTTAGTTGGGATATAGCGCCAACAGCAATAGCTTCTTCACCAATATAAAGATGTAAAAATCCTTTTATTTTCCCTTGCATATACATTCTCCCGCAAGCTTCTTCAAAATGCCTTATTTTAGACATTTCTAACAAATAACTTCTTGCAGTTTCTTTATCTATATTCGACATAAATTAAATATGTATAGCACTCCCTAATGCACCAAGAGATGATTCTTTTAATGCTTCTGAAATTGTAGGATGTGGATGTACTAAATCTCCAATTTCTTTTGAAGAACCCTCTAATAATTTTAAAATTCCAATTTCACCAAGTAATTCTGAAACATTAGCACCAATTAAATGAGCACCTAATAATTCTCCAGTCTCTTCATCAAAAATCAATTTGGAAAATCCTTCTGAATGTCCCAGTCCTAAAGCTTTCCCGCTAGCTGAAAGAGGGAAAATACCTGTTTTTATATTATAACCCTTTTCTCTTACCTCTTCCTCTGTTAATCCTATACTCGCTATTTGTGGTTCACAATAAATTGCTCTTGGCATGTCAATATAATCATTTATTGGCTCTGGATTTAATCCGGCAATTTTTTCTGCTACAACAACTCCTTGATGAGAAGCGACATGGGCCTGTAAAAGTTTTCCTGTAACATCTCCTATAGCATATATATTATCTATATTTGTTTTCATAAAATTATCTATATTAATCCAACCGCGATCTGTTTCAACTCCAATCTTTTCAAGACCTAAGCCATTAATATTACCTACAGCTCCAACAGCAACTAATACAGTATCAACTTCTAAATCCATTCGCTCATCTTTTACTTTCAAATGAGCAACAACATTTTTTTCAGAAACATCCAAAGTATCAATTAGAGCATCTGTAATTATATTTATACCTTTCTTTTTATATATTTTCGATAATTCATCACTTATGCTTTTATCTTCTTTATTTAGTATTCTGTCGGCTAATTCAACTATTGTTACTTCGCTTCCATAAGCATTAAATATATAACTAAATTCTACTCCTGTAGCACCTCCGCCAACTATTATTATATTCTTAGGAACATCTTTTAATTCTAATGCCTGCCTGCTTGTTATTACTTTAGATTCATCAATTGGCATGTTTGGAAATTCCATAAATATTGAACCTGTTGCTAAAACAATATTATCAGAAGTAATACTAGTATTAGCACTTTTCAAATTAATCTCATTAGAGCTTATTAATTCAGCTGTATCTTCAAATACTTGAACTTTATTTTTCTTTAATAAATAAGAAACACCTGTTGTAAGTTTTCTAACTACCTTTCTGCTTCTTTTTACTGCCTGAGAAAAATCAGGTGTGAAATTATCTATTTTAATACCAAATTCATCAGATTCCTTAATTAAATTAAGTACTTCAGAATTTCTCAATAATGCTTTAGATGGAATACAACCCCAATTTAGGCACAATCCTCCGACTGTTTCTTTTTCAATTAATGCAGTTTTCAAACCTAGTTGTGCTGCTCTGATTGCTGAAACATATCCGCCAGGTCCTCCTCCTATAATTGTTACTTGAAAATCGTTCAACAAAACCCCTTATGATTTTAAACATACATAATACAACATTTACAAATCTTTAGTAATAAAAGATTAATATACTAAAATATAATATTATTAATTTAATGATTTATAATATTATATTAAATTAATTAAAACCAAGTAATGATCATGGCAACTTTTATACATCACAATAAATTAAATCATAAACAAGAAGAAAACCTATGGAGAAATTTTGTCTGAAAAAATAACTGTTGGAATATTAAAAGAAAGAGACAAATCAGAAAACAGAGTATCTTTAGTTCCCAGGGATGTTAATTTATTAATAAAAATGGGTTTGTCAGTAGAATTAGAAAATGGAGCCGGAGAGAAAGCAGGTTTTTTAAATAAAGATTATGAAAACGTTGGAACAAAAGTATCTAAAAAATTATCCGATAAAATTAATATAATAACTTCCGTAAATGCATTTTCTTCACAAGGTAATTCATATGTGAAAAATTCGTTAGTAATTAGTACAACTAATTTGAGAAATGATAATAAAATTATCGAAATATGCAAGAAAAACAATTTATCAGTTATAGCAATGGAATATGTTCCAAGAATTGCCAGGGCTCAAAAACTTGATGCTCTATCTTCACAAGCCTCCATTACAGGGTACAAAGCGGGACTTATAGTAGCTAATTCTTTAAACAAATATATACCTTTAATGATGACTGCTGCTGGAACACTACTTCCAGCCAATGTATTGGTTTTGGGAGCTGGAGTGGCTGGATTACAAGCTATTGCTACCGTCAAAAGATTAGGTGCAGACGTTACAGGTTATGATATTAGGCTAGCTGCCGGTGAAGAAATTAGATCTTTAGGTGCTAAATTTATTTCTAACGAAATCTTACAAGATTCAGAAACAGACGGTGATTATGCTAAAGAACAAAGTAAGAAAAATCAAAAATCACAATTAGAGTTTTTAAAAGAATATATTATTAAAGCTGATGCAGTTATATCAACGGCATCAATCCCAGGTCGTCCTGCTCCAAAATTAATTGAAAAAAAAACTATTCAATTAATGAAGCCAGGAAGTGTTATAGTGGATGTTTCGGCTCCTTTAGGAGGAAATTGCGAATGTACAAAATTGGGAGAAATGGTTATTATTAATAATATTAAAATTTTCGGACCTTCAAATTTACCTTCAGAAATGCCCTATGACGCATCAATTGTTTATTCAAAAAATATCTTTAACCTTATAGAATTACTTCTTCAAGATAAAAAAATGGAAATGAACCTTCATGATGAAATCATTGATGCAATGTTAGTCATTGAAAAAGGTAAGAAAAGAATAAGAGTGTAAAATTGGATTTATTATCATTAATTATAATTTTTGCTTTGGCATTATTTATAGGTTATGAAGTTATTACAAAAGTTCCTTCAACCTTGCATACTCCTTTGATGTCTGGTTCAAATGCTATATCAGGAATAGTAATAGTTGGAGCAATCATAATCGCATCAAATGCTGATGGAATCCTGGCAATAATATTATCTGTCGTAGCCATAGTATTAGCAACTATTAACGTTATTGGTGGATTTATGATAACTGATCGTATGCTAGCAATGTTTAAAAAAAGAAGAAATAAGGATTAATTTTGATAGAAATTTCATCTAACATAGAAAATATTGTTTATCTTTTTTCTGCTTCTTTATTCATTATTGGACTAAAAAGATTAGCATCTCCTAATACTGCTAGGAATGGTAACAGATTGGCATCTTTAGGTATGCTCATTGCAATAGTGCTAACAATTTTAAAATACACCGATAATAACATTGAGTGGATAATAATTGGGATTTTTATAGGAGGATTATTAGGAATAGTACTTTCTAAATATGTTCAAATGACAGCAATACCTCAATTAGTAGCCATTTTCAATGGATTTGGAGGAGGAGCAAGTGCGCTTGTTGCTATATATGAAATACTTTATCCAAGAGAAACAATAACAAGTATATTTGTATTGGGAGCTATAGCATTTTCTACTGCACTTGGATCCATGACCTTAACCGGTTCCTCCATTGCTTTTGGAAAATTACAGGGAATAGTTCCAACTAGACCAATTCTATTCCCTTTAAGAAATTATTTGAATTTTCTTTTATTAATATTAATTGTTTTCTTCGTTATAGTAATGACTATTCCAAATTTTAGTTCTCTAAATATTCTCTATATTTTAATTGTTTTGTCATTGCTTGCCGGAATTTTAATAGTAATACCTATCGGTGGTGCAGATATGCCTGTAATAATTGCATTGTTAAATTCATATTCTGGAATAGCTGGAGCTGGTGCTGGATTTGTACTTAATAATCCCGTTCTTATTATTTCTGGATCTTTAGTTGGAGCATCAGGATTAATATTAACTAGAATTATGACTAAGGCAATGAATAGATCTCTAGCTAATGTAATATTTGGAGGATTAGGTTCTGAGGATGGTTCTAAACAAACAACTACAAACGAAAACAAACTTGTAAAATCCTTAAATACTGAGGATGCTGCAATGATTTTAATGTATGCTGAAAGTGTTATTTTTGTTCCAGGATATGGCCTGGCAGTAGCTCAAGCTCAACATCAAATAAATGAATTAGCAAATATATTAAAAAATAAAGGCGCAGACATAAAATATGCGATACATCCTGTAGCAGGAAGAATGCCTGGACATATGAATGTTTTATTAGCAGAAGCAAATATTCCTTATAATGAATTAAAAGATTTGGATGAAATAAATTCTGAATTTGATAGTACTGACGTTGCAGTTGTTGTCGGAGCAAATGATGTTACCAACCCAAGTGCTCGTACAGACCCAAATTCTCCGATATATGGTATGCCAATATTAAATGTAGATAAAGCGAAATCAGTTATTGTATTGAAACGTTCAATGGCTTCAGGTTTTGCTGGAATTGAAAATGAGTTATTCTTTTTAGACAAAACTAGTATATTATTTGGAGATGCCAAAGATTCAATTGAAGGAATAACTAGAGAAATTAAGAATTTAGATAACATTTAAGGAAATTATTAATAATCATGCCTGCTTTTATACAACACAATAAATTAAATAATAATCCTGAAAAATCTTATGAAGAAATTGCTATAGATAAAAAACAAGGATGTAAAAATCTAATACAAAGTATTTTATATATAAAAAATACACCTGTTATATTTAATAAAACTAAAATATCTCAAAAAATAGGTTATGTAATATCAGGTAAAATTAAAATTAAATACGAAGGTGTTTATTTAAATCAAACTATTAATAAAACATTTACTCTTGGGCCTGGAACAAGTTTCTTAATCCCAGAAAGAACTAAGTCTACATTAGATAATATTGATAATAATTATTCTATGATATTACTTGTTAAGAGTCCTCAAGATGAATTTGCAAAACTTAAAAAAGCGAAAATAAATAATTTTAATGAAAAATTTTTAATTGTAAATAAAGATGATCAACAAAATTTACCTGCAGGTAGAGATAGATACTTTAAACTTATGATCGATCCATATTTTGGATCAAAATATGTAACACAATTTCTCGGATATATTAAAAAAATAAAAGCCCCTTTTCATGAACATACATATGATGAAGTAATTTATATTTTACAAGGGGAAGGAATAGTACATCACAATAATTCGAAAACACAAATAAAAAAAGGATCAAGTGTATATCTTCCTCCTGGTACAATTCACAGATTAGAAAATAAAAATAAAGATATAGAATTACAGTTACTAGGTGTATTTTGCCCGGCCGGAAGTCCGGCAGATAAAGATGAAAAATAAATATGCTAAAATTTCTAACCAAAAATTATCATTGGATAATGTTACTATTAATATGGAGTGTTTACTCTTGCTTTGGAATTGTTAGCGGATCTTTAGCACCTATCTCACCATTATTGATTAAAGATCTTAATCTTACTTATACGCATATGGGCATAATATTAGGTTTTTGGCAATTTATCTATATTTTCACAGCTATGCCAACTGGAAATATTATTGATAAATGGCAGCTAAAACAATCTATAACGATAGGAATTATTGTAATGCTAGCTTCAATGATCTTAAGAGGTCTATCAATTAACTTTATTTCTTTACTTCTATCTGTAGGTTTATTTAGTTTTGGTGGCCCTATAGCTTCTTCTGGATCTCCAAAACTTGTTGCTACATGGTTCAAAGAAAAAGATAGGGGTAAAGCATCAGGAATATATGCTACAGGACCTGTTATTGGCAATGCTATAGCATTTGCTTCTGCTCCAATTATAGCAATTAATATTTTTGATAACTGGAGAGGAATCTCAATAATTTATGGAATAATTTTAGTTGTAGTCTTAATCATATGGTTATTATTTGCAAAAAATAAACCCAATAACAAACCAGAAATAAGTATACAAAAAGTTTCTTATAGAGAATTAATTAAAATAAACACAGTAAAAATAATTATGTTTTTATCAATAATTTTCTTTTTTATAAGTCATTCTTTAGGTGCATGGGCACCATCAATCCTAATTGATAAAAATTTCAGTATAACCAACGCAGGGTATATAACTTCAATAAGTACTATTATAAGTTTAATATCTTTAATATTTATTACCTCTGTATTTAAAAAAGGTAAAAGAAAAAATGCAATTATATATATACTTCTAATAAGTTCAGTAGCATCTTTAGGAATTGCATTTTTTTCAGGGTTTAAATTAATTTTCTCTATCTTTTTAATTTTCTCTGTAAAAAGATCGCTAATGCCATTATCCACACTAATTCTTATGGAACACAAAGATATAGGCCCTCAAAAAATCGGGACTGCAGCTGGTATGTTTTTTGCTTCAGCTGAAATTGGAGGATTTAGCGGACCATTTATAATAGGTTTTCTGAGAGATCTTACCAATTCACATCAAATAGGTTTCTTATTTAGTTCAATATTATGTTTAACCGGGATATTGTTTGCATTCAAATTAAATGAAACTCAAAATTAAATGAAATATCCAGGCCAATTAAAAAACACTAATTTCAGAAAGCTTTGGTTTTCCGATATTTTAATAGGGTCAGCTGACAATATAGAAATGTTAATTATATCCTGGATAATTATAACTAAAACAAACTCAGGGCTAATACTCGGAACATATGGTGCAATCAGGTTTTGCAGTACATTTTTTGCACCATTATTTGGAAGCATCATTGATCGTTTTAATAAAAAAACTACATTATCTCTATCAAGATCTTATATGATAATACATTCAATAATTTTCTTGGTATTTTCACTTCAAAACATTTTAACTACATTCAATATAATATTTATAACTTTTTTTTATGGGATCGCAAGAACTTCAGACAGAATATCTAGAGAAGCATTAACACAAATATTGATAAAGAAAAAAGATTTACGTAATGCATCAGGAATAATTAGAGCAACAATGGATTTTACAAAAATTATAAGCCCTATAATTGGCGCAATGATATATACCAACCTCGGAATAGAATACTCTTACGTAATAATATGTATATTATATATAGGAGCTTTATTAACTATTTATCCAATTAACATTCATTCCACTAATCAACAAAACTTAATTCTTTATAAAGAATTATTAAGTGGGATAACATATTTGACTAACAATAAAACTTTAATTTCTTTAATATCATTTGCGGCTTTAGTCAATTTTACAGTACTTACAATGCCTAATGCTTATCTACCATTTATAAGTAAAAATATCCTAAATGGTGATGCTAATGATTTTGCTCTATTAATTTCCTTTACAGCTATAGGTTCATTAATAGGTTCTATCATAATTTCAGTAAATAATTTTTCTAATACTCCTGGGAAATTTTTAATAATATTCATCTTTATTTGGCATATCTTAATGTTAGGAACAAGCTTATTTACAATCAAAATAATAATTATATGTATATTAATTTTATTTGGAATTTCAAGTTCGATAACAATGGTCAATATGTCCATCCTAATTCTTAGTATCACTGATAGAAATATGATAGGTAGAATAATCGGAATTAGACAACTTGCTATATTTACATTGCCAGTCGGATTAATTATCAGTGGTTATATGATTGATAAAACAGGTATAATTTCATCTATTAGGATTATGAGTTTTATAGGAATCATCATTTCAATAATACTTAGCTTTAAATCAAAAAATCTTATGTCTTATACAAATACCTATTAAATTTGTTGAACAGTAAATATA
>CATLOZ010000024.1 GCA_950054395.1 uncultured Chloroflexota bacterium | reverse complement strand
AATTGTGGATAAATTTGAGCCAAGATATACAAAAGAATCTTATTTGAAATTATTGAGATCTATGTACAAACAAGAAATTTATTAATTTGTAGCTTTTACATTTTTATCTGATTCCAAATCGGTTTTGGATGAAAGCTTAACTTTTTTTTCTCCTATTATTCCTTCAGGTTTGAATACTATGACCAATGTGATCAGTAATCCAATCATAAAGAATTTCAAATTTGGGTCAGCTAGAAAGCCGGGTAAAAAATCAGTCCATGTCCATATAGCCCATACTATAAAAGCTCCAATGATTGCTCCTTTATTATTCCCACTACCACCTACCATCAGCATAGCCCAAATAATAAAAGTAGCCATTAAGGGATCAAAAGTTAAAGGATCTAGATATCTTATCCCATGTGCATAGACTACCCCTCCAATACCCATTATACATGCACCTAGAACAAAAGATTGAAGTTTAAATAGAAATACATTTTTCCCGCCTGCAGCTGTTGCAATTTCATCTTCTCTTATTGATTTAAGTACCCTGCCCCATGGTGAATTTATTGCTCGCTGTACTATAAGGTATAAAATAAAAATAAGTAATAAAATGAAAAATCCATAGAAATAGTTATAATATGCTGGCGGGAACCAGTCACCTAAGAATTTTGGTATCCTATACATACCCCTGGAGCCATTGGCTATCCATTTTTCATTCAGAAATATAAACCTGACAGTTTCAGCTAATCCTAATGAAGAAATTGCAAAATAATCATCACGTAATTTTAAGGTTATCCATCCAATTATTGTTGCAGCTATACCGCATATTAAAATTGCACCTAGCATACCAGCAAAATACCATAAATCTAACCCCAGATTAAAAACCCCCATATTTTGTGGTAAATTCCCACCCCAAATAAAATCTTCAAACATTTCAGGTGAAGGGCTTGAAGATGTAAGTATAGCAGCTGTGTAAGCACCAAGAGCGAAGAATGCAGATATTCCTATATTGAATATTCCTGTAAATCCCCAATGGATATTTAATCCTAAAGAAAATATTGCATATATTCCAGCAATTACGACATAAGTAGATAAATAATTGAATACTGAAAGTATAAAATCCATTAATCTTTACCTCCGAGTAATCCTCTGGGCTTTACCAATAATACTAATAACATAATTATAAATGCTATAGCTAATTTATAAGCAGGATTTATGTATTCTGTTGAAACTTCCATTGATATACCTACAATAAGTGCACCTATAAATGCACCATATGCGTTACCTACTCCACCTAATACAACAGCTGCAAAAATAGGTATTAATAATTTCCATCCCATTTGAGGCATAAATTGAGCTGAAAATATAGAGACTAAAATACCAGCGCATGCAGCTAAACACGCTGCTAATATCCATGTATTAATGATTACTTTATTTACATTAATACCGGTTACCATAGCTAAGTCAGGGTTATCAGAAGTTGCTCGCATAGATTTGCCAATTTTCGTGTATTGTAAAATGTAATGTGTTATAAAACATAAAAATATAGCTGTAAGTCCAAGGAATATTAAATCAGGTGGTACAGCGATACCTAATCCTAAATCTAAAAATGGTTTTGAAATTCTATCAAAACTTCGTAATTGAGTGCCAAAGATAGTTTGAACAATTCCTCTAAGCAATATGGCAATTCCAAATGAAGACATTGCTAACATTACATCACTACTTCCTCTATTACGTAATTTTCTATATACAAATATTTCCAGTAAAACTGCTATTGAGGCTAATATAATCATGGCGAAGGGAATGGCTAATAAAGTCGGGAGGCCAAATGTAAAAATCCAAAGACCAACTTGATCTAATCCTAATAATGGGAAAAGTCCAGTAAATGAAAAATTGTCAGCATATGAAACATATTCTATTTTTACTACAGATACAGCAAATGGAAATGCAATATATGCTGCAAGTGTCATAAAATCTCCGTGAGCTACATGAGCAAATTTAACAATTGCATATAACAATGTTATTCCTATAGCGCCAAGTGCAAATACTGTACCAATTAATAAGCCATGTACATATAAATCTTGAACGCCTAAAATAAATGATAGTCCTAAAGAAATAATAAAAGACAACATTACTTTCATATAAGTTGGAATGATATTGAAACTGTTTGAGATTAGCTTATATGAGTTCATGAAATTATTTTATTTTCTTCCAAGATAGAGGGAAGCAATTTCTTTGTTTTTTAATAAGTTTTTGCCTGTCCCATCTACTTTATTTTCACCTGTTGCCAAAACATATCCTCTGTTTGACCTTTCTAGAGCTGCTTTAGCATTTTGTTCAACTATTAATACAGATACACCAGCTTTCTGAATTGTTAAAATAGTTTCAAAAACAGAACTAACCAAATTTGGAGCAAGCCCGGCAGAAGGTTCGTCTAATATAATCAATTTAGGTTTTAGCATCATAGCTCTTGCAAGTGCTAACATTTGCCTTTGTCCACCAGATAATTGGTTAGCAGGATCCTTTCTTTTTTCTTTTAGAATAGGAAATAAATCATACATTGATTCTATTGATTCAGACATACCTTCTTCTTTTATAAAAGACCCCATTTCAAGATTTTCCTCTATTGACAATGAAGGAAATACATTATCTGATTGAGGGACATAAGATAGTCCTTTTTTGATTAGGTTTTCAGTATCGTAATTATTTATAGAAGTTAATTCATCATTTATCAAGAAATCAATATTACCAGAAGTAGCTCTAATTAAACCAAATATTGTTTTCATTAAAGTTGATTTCCCGCAACCATTTGGTCCGATAATAGTTACAATTTCATTTTCATATATTTCTATAGAGACCCCATGTAATATTTCAGTTTCTCCATATCCTGAAAAAATATTATTAACTTCTAAAATCTTGTTCTTTTTTTGCATTTAATTCCCTAAATATGCATCTATTACTACAGGATTGTTACGAACAGATCTTGGATTTCCTTCTGCCAATTTACTACCAGAACTCATTACTATTATTGGATTACATAAATTCATAATTAATTCCATGTTATGTTCTATGATCAAAAATGTAATTTTTCGTTCTTTTGATATTGCAACGATTCTCTCTACTATGTTATTCATTAATGTAGGATTTACTCCTGCAGCAGGTTCGTCTAATAATATAATTTTTGGTTCAGACATCAACGTTCTACCAATTTCTAATAATTTTTTTTGTCCTGTAGATAAATTACCTGCATATTCATCAGCTAGATGAGATAATTTTAAAAAATCTAAAATCTCTTCAGCTTTGTTTAAATTATCAATTTCTTCCCTTTTTACTTTCCATGGGTTAAGCCATGTTGTAAATAAATTTTCTCCTGATTGATTAGATTTTATAACCATTAAATTTTCAAGCACTGTCATTCTTTTCAATTCACGCGGAATTTGAAATGTTCTTACTATTCCTTTCTTAAATGTTTTGTAAGAGGGTAATTCAGTTATTTCTTCTCCATCAATTTTAATACTACCTTCATCTGCTGGTAATTGTCCTGTAATCACATTAAACAGTGTAGTTTTGCCAGCCCCATTTGGTCCAATCAAACCTGTAATGGATCCTTTTTTTATATTAAAAGAACAATTATTAACTGCTTTTAATCCTCCAAAAGATTTAGTTACTCTATTTATTTCTAACAGATTTGTATTACTTTGAGATTTTTTCTTTAAAAGTGACATATGCCGCCTTTTGCAACATATTGCTGGTGATATTCTTCAGCTAAATAGAATTCGGTTGCTTTTTTGATTTCAGTAACGATGTTATTATTGTAATCTCCTTGCAATGAATTTAATTTTTGTTCTGATTCTAATTTTTGATTTTCATTATTATAAAAAATTGAAGATCTATATTGTGTGCCTATATCTACTCCCTGCCTGTTTAATTGTGTTGGATCATGGTTTTCAAAAAAGATATTTAGTATCTGATCATAAGTAATAATTGATTCGTCATATTCGATTTTTACCACTTCAGCATGATCTGTATTTCCAGTGCATACTTCTTCGTATGTTGGGTTAATTTTATGGCCTCCAGAATACCCAACTTTAGTATCTCTAATTCCATTAGTAGTTCTAAATATTTCTTCAACCCCCCAAAACCAGCCTGCCGCTAATAATGCTTGTTCCATTTATTTCTCCTCTTATAAATACCAAATAAATTTGCGTTCGTGTTTGGTGTTTTGCGTGTGAAAAATATTTGGTTTTTTATTATCCTTTTAAATTCATACTGTATGGTATAAGATTTATATTCATTTGTAAATTTTAAAAGTGAGTATAATGAATAATTTAAATATCTTAAAACAATTATCAGAAGCATTTGGTCCTTCCGGATTTGAAGAAGAGATAAATGCAATAATTTCTAATGAATTTAAATCTTTAAAATCATTTACGCGAACAGAAGATGGATTGGGGTCTGTTATATTTTCAAACAATACCAAATCATCTTTACCTGTTATATCCTTTGTGGCTCATATGGACGAAATTGGATATATAGTTAAATATATTGATGATAGAGGTTTTATTAAGGTTCAAAATTTAGGTGGATGGTTATCGCAAGCTATGATAAATCAGAGATGGATAATTAGAACTGAAAATAATGATATTATTGGTATCTCTGGAATTAAAACTATTCATGTAATGACTCCTGAAGATAGAAAGAGTTTTCATAAAACTAATAATGAATTATTTATCGATGTTGGAGCAACGAATAAAAGTGATGCAATTAAAATTGGTATAAAACCAGGTAACCCTATTGCACCCTACAGTAAAGTTATAGAATTAAATAATGATCGCTTATTAGGGAAAGCATGGGATGACAGAATTGGATGTGCAATGTTAATTGATTTAGCAAAAAGAGTAGATGATATTACTCTTCCGTATAATATAAATTTTGTTTTCACAACACAAGAAGAGATTGGACTTAGAGGTGCCATGACTACAGCTTACATCACAAATTCAGATATATGTATTAATCTTGAGGTGGGAGTTGCTGGTGATTTTCCATATATGACAAAAGATGAAGCTCAAGAAGAATTGGGACTAGGCCCTTCTATATTTTTACATGATAGTTCTATGTTACCAGACAAAAATCTTCAAAATTATATTGAAAGAATTGCATCTGACAATGGTATTAATTTACAGTATGAAGTTTTAGCTGGATATGGAGAAGATGGAGCTATGTATCAAAAATCACGTAAAGGAATACCTGCTATCAATCTTGGTATACCAACAAGATATCTTCACTGTCATAATAGCGTTATCGACTTAAATGATTATAGTAATGGAGTTAACTTGGTAGATCACATATTAAATGATTTAAATCCAGATAAAATAAATTCTATTATCAATTAAATCTTGACTAGAACATTTGTTCTATGATAAAGTGATATTTAATTAGCAGGAATATATAATCTTTTGGATTTTTGGCTGATATATTCCTGCTAAGCTAATTTTGCTACTGATAATCTACCATTTACATTATGTTTGTCTATTAATTTTTGTACGAAACCGGTTTTTTTCATTTCTTCAACAAATTCAGCAATATATGTTGATGAATTTATGTTTTGAATAGAAGTTCCAATTGCCTGCTGAACAGACATAAATTGCCCTTCTAATATTTTTGCTCCAGATATTTTTTTAACATCTTCTATTAGTGCAGGTCGTAATCCTGCTAATGCATCTAAGTTTTTATTTAAAAATACATCAAAAGAACTATCTACTCCTTCTACCTGTATTAATTCTGCATTAAGCATATTGCGTTCAAGCCATAATCCATATGCAGTTCTGCTAGCTACAGAAATTTTGTTTCCAATTTTATCCACATCTAATATATTGTTAATTTTTGAATTAGATTGCACTATATAAGTTGCCTGAATTTCTGCATAGGCAGCGCTAAAATTAATTTTTTCTGCCCTTTGAGGCTCAGCTCCAATATTGCATATATCCCATTTGTCATTCTCAGCATCATCTGCAATTTCTCCTGGAGTTGTATATGGAATAAGTTTTAATTGTAAATTTAATTTATCTGCTAATTCTTGTGCCATATCAGGAGAAACTCCTATAGGGGTACCATCTTTTGTTTTGTCAGTAACCAATAGGAAATTTGACATATTAATTGCAGCACGAAGAATGCCATTAGATGATAATTCATATTTGGTAGTTTTGTTCATATAGTTTTAATTAATTTTATATTGGCACGCCTGGTAGGATTCGAACCTACGACCCGCTGATCCGAAGTCAGCTGCTCTGTCCCCTGAGCTACAGGCGCATTTTAACATTATAGTATATATTTAACGAATATTGGGATGCGGAATTGTTACACAATTTATATATATTTGGGGTGGACGGAGGGAATCGAACCCTCGCTCTCCCGGGCCACAACCGGGCGTATTAACCACTCTACCACGCCCACCACGAAAAAGGATCTTAACATTTATATTATAAAAGGATCAAGAATAAAATGAACTTGATAATAAGAATTTTAATAAGATAATTATTTACGCACTAGCAAATTTGTTGTCTTTTGAGTCAAGATTTTCATTTGATACATTTAGAGCGTGTAGAATTGTAGATACTTCAATCTCTGTTTTAGAATGATGTCTTAAATGATTTCTGAAATTTACTTCGTATATATTTCGGCGACCAATACGGGTTTTTGCAATATAATTTGATTGTTCAAGATCAGTAATAATTTTATGGGTTGTTCTTTCAGTAATACCGACAGTTAAAGCGATCTCTCTTGCTGTGATTTTCGGGTTTTGGGCTATATGGCTTAATACCAGACCATGATTAGTGATAAATGTCCATTTTTCATCCATATTAGCTGTCCTTCCTCCTGATCATACATAATTTATGTAAAATTATACATAAGGTTTGGTACGTTGAAACGTTATAGAATCATAACAGATTTACTAATAGTTCTGTCAACTAAATATTCAATAATTTATGAAATAATTAATAATTTTTTAATAAATTCAAAATAGTTCTAACACTAACGCCTGTTGGTCCTTTTGGATTATAGCCAACATCTTTTTGAGATGTGATTGTACTTGCAATATCTAAATGTATCCAAGAAGCATTTCCTGCAAATTCTCCAATAATCATTGCTCCGGTAATAGCACCCGCTTCTCTTCCGCCAATATTTTCAATATCAGCAATTGAATTTTTATATAATTTACTATAATTCTCATCAACAGGTAATTGCCAAAATTTTTCCCCTGTACTTTTTGCTGAGATCAAAAATTTATTAATAAACTCTTGATCATTCCCAAAAAGGCCAGTATATTCATTGCCTAGTGCAATTGATATTGCCCCGGTTAGTGTAGCTATATCAATAATGTTATTTATACCTTTATCAACAGCATAACTTAGAGCATCTGATAATACTAACCTACCTTCAGCGTCAGTATTTCCTATTTCAATAGTTTTACCATTCATTGCCCTTACTACATCCCCAGGTCTTTGAGCATTGCCGCCAGGCATATTTTCTGCTATTGCCAAAATCCCCATAACATTTTTTTTGGGTTTTTGGTAAGCTATAGCTTTCATTACTCCAAGAACAATTGCTGAACCTGACATATCAGTTTTCATTGTTCTCATACTCATTCCTGGTTTTAAGTTTAATCCTCCAGAATCAAAAGTTATCCCTTTACCTATGATAGCAATATTATTATTTTTGTTTTCTTTGTCGCCATCATAATTTATTATTATCATCTTGGGATCATTTTTACTTCCCTGCCCCACTCCTAATATTACTTCCATTCCTAGATTTTCCATTTCTTTAACATTTAATATTGTTAATTCTAATTCAGAATTTTTTACTATATCTTTAGCTACATTTTCCAGTTCGCTAGGATTCATATAATTAGGTGGTTCATTAATTAGATTTCTGACTAAATTTATTGAATCAGATTCATTAATTATCTCTTCAAAATTATATGAAGTACCCAATGGCGTGTTATCCTGTGTATTTATTAAATCAATTCTCTCTAAGGTATTTGGCTTTTTATTGGTTTTGAATTTATCATATTTATAAGTTCCAAGAATTAATCCCTGTGAAATCGCATTAACAGTTTTATTAAATTCTAAATTGTTATTTCCTGCACCCGATATAATTATAGAAGTAGAATTGTTTTTCATATTGTTTAAAAATCTTCCAAGACTTCCACTTGCCTTTCTTATATTTTCATAATTAAGTTCTTTTTCTTCACCCATTCCGATTAAAATTAATTGTTTGGATTTTAATTTATTCATTGTGTAAATATTTGTTATTGTACCTATGTCTGATGAAATTTGTTTTTTAGTGTCTAATTCGTCTATAAGTTTATCAATTAAATTATTTACAGAGTTTAAATCAGAATTTTTTTTGTTATTTTTATAATATGGTATGCAAATTGAATCAGTATTTAATTCAATGACAGATGAATTTAAAATGTTAAATTTCATTAAACGACCCCTTTTATTCAGTGTTTTCATTCAAGATTATAACTTAAATTTTGCCTGATTTGAACTTTCAGGTTATAATATTCTGCGTTGTATAAATTATATTAATAGATAATATTGGAGCTATAAAAATGAAATTAGGATCTGCTGCAGTAAACTTAGTAACTGATGGTACCTTGTCAAAAGATGGGGGAGCCTTATTTGGTAGAGTCCCTAAAATGGATTGGGAACAGGCTATTAAACCTGACAGGAGAAATCGTGTAAAAATGGGTATCAATTTATTATTAATACAAACTCCTAAATTTAATATTTTAGTAGATACTGGCTTAGGATCGAAATCCAATGATACGATAAAAGATATATATTCATTGAATGGTAATAAATTAGCAAAAAGCCTAAAACTATTAAATTTAAGTCCTAAAGATATCAGTTTAATTATTTTATCCCATTTACAATTTGATCGTGCTGGAGGATGTACTAAATTAGATAGATCTGGCAAATTAGTACCGGCTTTTCCCAAAGCTAAACATCTTGTACAAAAAGTATGTCTTGAGGAAAGTAAATCACCTTCAGAAATAGAAAAATCTTTTGTAAACCAAGATGATTTTATGCCATTAATTGAAAAAGACCTTATAGAAGAATTAGATGGAGAAAGCGAAATCATTCCTGGGATAAAAACACAAATTACTGGTGGCCCTTCTATGGGGCATCAAATAGTATTTATTGAATGGGGAAGTGAAAGAATTGTTTACGCAGGTTCTATTATACCTACAAGGTTCCATATCTCACCCCAGCATGTTGCTGCATATGATGTTTATCCTTATGAAACATTAGAATGGAAAAAGAAACTTATTGATATGGCTGTTAATGATGGGTGGTTAATAGTCTTTGGAAACGAAGTAGGACATTCAGCAGGATATCTGACATCAAGCAGCGGAAATTTAGCAATTCAGCCAATTGAATTATAAAATTTTAGCAATTATATAATCATTATTAGATTCTTGTAGGATCACTGAAGTAATTTTATTATATAAATTATCTTTAGATTCTGTTTGAATTCTTAGATAATCTTCACTATAACCTTCAAATATAGTTGTTGATTTATTTAACGGTTTTTCCCATAAAACATTTCTTTTTTGATTCAAAACATTTTTTCTATAACTAGTTTCTTCAATATTTGATAACTTTAAGGCAATATGCATTCTTTCTTTTTTGATTTCAGGTTTTATTTTGTTTTTAAAATAAAATGATGAAGTCCCAGGTCTATCTGAATATGGGAATAAATGAATTTTAGAAAATTTAGAAAATTTTATGATTTTCAATGTATCATTGAAATCTTTTTCTGTTTCTCCTGGAAATCCTACAATAACATCTGTTGATATAGATGGATTTGTAAGCTTTGATTTTATCAGGTTTACTGATTTCAAATAATCATCATTATCATATTTTCTTCTCATTAATTTTAAAATATTATTACTTCCGCTTTGCAAAGCTAAATGGAAGTGATTACAAATTCTATTTTTATATTTTTTATATATATCTAACAATTTTTCAGAGATTTCATGAGCCTGAATAGAAGAGATTCTTAATCTTTCAATACTAGTTTCAGTCATAATATATTTAATTAATGATTCTAAATTTTCATTAATTAAATCAAAACCATAAGATCCTAATTGTGTACCTGTAAGTATAATTTCTTTATACCCAAGTTCATGTAATTCATTTATTTCATTAACAATCATTGTTTTATCTATACTTTTTTCTCTCCCTCTTACTTTGGGAACAATACAGTAAGCACAGATTTGATTGCATCCTTCTTGTATTTTTACTGAAGCTCGAGTTCTATCTAAAAGACTCCCCGGTTTAATTGGGTTATCAATTGGAGGGAGTTGATAACCAAGCTGATTAGAAATATCATAAATAAGATCTTCTTTTTGGAAATTCCCATAAACTAAATCTGCTATTTTACTTTTTATGATATTTTCTTTGTCTCTCTCTGCATAACATCCTGTAAGAACTGTTAATGTTGATGGGTTTGCTTTTTTAATTTTTCTTAATGCTTTTCTAGCTTTTTTGTCAGCCACATGAGTTACTGTACATGAATTTAGTATATATATATCAGGATTTTCTAAATTTGAATTTACATTAAATCCATTTTGTATAAATTTTTTGTATAGTTGGATGCTATCTGCTTGGTTTAATTTACATCCATGTGTATCTATTTTTACTGATATCATTATTGTTCTTGCAATTAATATTGTTAACTTTATAATATTTTACATTAAATGTTAAAATTTGATTATAAAAAAATTAAACATAATATAATAAAGCCTTTCGATAGATGAAACAAAAGAATTTAATAGGTTGGCCCAAAGTTGGCCCACTATTGTTGAAACAATGTGGATAATATGAGATGAAAACATTAGATATAGTTAGTCTGGGCGAATGTATGGTCGAATTATATGGAGAAGGATCTTTATCACAAAGCCCTACTTTTCATAAATCTTATGCCGGAGATACTATGAATATGATCTCAATGGCATCAAAATTAGGATTAAAATGTGGATATATTACAAATGTAGGAAATGACCCATTTAAAGATTATTTACTTGATCAATGGAAATCATTGAATATAAATTTGGATTGTACTCAAATTATAGATGGTTTTAATGCTGTTCATTTTACTGTTTTGCAAAATGATAATAATAGGCAATTTGTATATTATAGAAAAAATAGTGCTGCAAGTAAAATTGATAGCAAACTAATAAATGATGACTATTTAAAAAGGACAAAAATTTTTCATACAAGTTCTTTAACTCAGTGTATTTCTGATTCTGCCAGAAATGCTGTAGATAAATTTTTACATAAATCCAAATCATTAGGAATTACTACATCATTTGATACAAATTTCAGATCAAATATTTGGTCAGCAACTGACGCAAAAAATGCAATTTTAGATGTAATTGAATATATTGATATTCTCTCTCCATCTTATCCAGATGAAGTAAATAAAATTTTTGAATTAAATACCCCATTAGAAATGATAAAATTTGGCTTGTCAAAAGGTTGTAAACTTGTTGTTGTAAAATGTGGTGAAGACGGAGCATATATAGGTGACTCAAATAAGATTATATATTCCAAAGCAATAACTCCTAAGGGTTTGCTAGATACTACAGGAGCAGGAGATTCTTTTCTTGGAGGATTTCTATATTCTTATATTAAAAATATGAATATAGAAGATAATATGAGATATGCAATATCTTCAGCTGGTTTGAAAATTTCAGGTAGAGGAGGCATTCAAAGTCAACCTACAAAAGATGAGGTAGAGAAATATATTAATTTAGTTAAGGTAAAAAAAATAACTTATCAATAGATAACTAACCATAATATATATATTTTAATTTAATTTAATATGAAATAATAATTCATTGTTTAAAATTTCGGAGATTTTGTTGACTAAAGAAGTAGTTATAACAGGTATCGGTATGATTTCACCCGTTGGTAATACCATTGATGCTTCGTGGAATAATTTAATAAATGGAAATTCTGGTATAGATGTAATAAAATCTTTTGATACTTCTGAGATGGAAACAAAAATAGCTGGAGAAATTAAAAATTTTAACCCAATTGATTTAATTGGCAAAAAAGAATCTCGTAGAATGGATCGTTTTTCTCAATTAGCTATAGTTGCATCTCAAGAGGCATTAAATTCCGCTCAATTAAACATTGATGAAACTAATGAACATAGGGTTTCTGTTATGATTAGTAGTGGCATAGGCGGTATTATTACAATTTCTGAACAAATTGATATTTTACGTGATAAAGGTCCTTCTAGAATAAGTCCATTTTTAGTTCCAATGATGTTGCCTGATATGGCTTCTTCGCAAGTATCGATGAAGTTCGGAGCTAAAGGTCCAAATTTTGCGATTGTATCTGCTTGTGCAAGTGGTGGTGACTCTATTGGTATAGCATCAGAATTTATAAAATCAAATCGAGTAGATATTGTTTTAGCTGGCGGTTCAGAAGCTGCAATATGCCCCATAGGTATTGCAGGTTTTAATGCATGTCATGCACTTTCTAAAAACAATTCATCACCTAAACAAGCGTCTAAACCATTTGATAATAATCGAGATGGATTTGTATTAAGTGAAGGCGCTGCTGTTTTAGTTTTAGAATCTCGGGAAAGCGCAAATAAAAGAGATGTAAATATCTTGGCTACTTTGGCTGGTTATGGTTCTTCTGCTGATGCAAACCATATTACACAACCAGCTCCAGGAGGAGAAGGTGGAGTTAGAGCTATGAATGAAGCTATAGTTAATGCAGAAATTAATACTAATCAAATTGATTATATTAATGCACATGGAACTTCAACTCCGTTAAATGACAAATTTGAAACAATGGCCATGAAAACAGTTTTTGGTACTGAAATTAATAATATTGCTATAAGCTCTACTAAATCTATGACAGGTCATTTATTAGCTGCAAGCGGAGCTATTGAAGCAGCAATATCTGTTAAATCATTAAATGAAAATATTGTCCCTCCAACTATTAATTTGAATGAACCGGATCCTGAATGCGATTTGAATTATACACCTAATAAATCATTACATAAAAATTTATTTTATACTATGTCTAATTCATTCGGATTTGGAGGACATAATTGTTCTTTAATTTTTTCGAAACCAAGTAATTAGTTACTTTATATAACTTGAACCCGGATCATTTATAAATCTCCAAAGCCATAGTACAGCTCTAAATGTAATAAAGTGTTTATTTAAATCATCTATGATTTTAAATTCATATCCTGATTTATTTTTGTTTAATCGTAAAACTCCGGCATTTGAAATTTGATCCCCTGTCATTTCAGTATAAGCATTAGCATAGGCGCTTACTTGTAATAAATTTTCAATATATAAACTTTTTGAAGTTTTCCAGTCAAGTATAAATAAATTTTCATTCACTAATCCAATAGAATCTGCAGTCCCCCCATACCCGTATTTTGAAGAATATAAATATTTTTCTTGTTCAAAGCTTTTAAAATTATATTCATTTTTCCAGTCATTAAAATTTTTATAAATCCACTTCATATTACTTGGAACATCTACATCAAAGTTTTGTTGTAAAAGTAATTCAATAAATTTATGTGCTTTTGATCCGAATTCTCCTGCTCTTGTTTTTATAAAATTAGGTTGTTTTTTTGCTTTTTCGAATATTTCATGTAAACCATCTAAATTTTTATTTTCTATATTTCCTATATATTTTGAGATATTTTCACGAGCATAATCTATTGCAACTTCTTTTTCCCAACTAATAAGGCCTGGTTTTGATATTGTACTTAATATAGATGTAACACTAGGTAATGGTTCTGATAATCCTGGTATTAAATAATATCTATAACCTTTAGTATTAATAATTGAAATTTTTTCTTTGTTTAGTGCCATATTAAATTATTTCCTTGTTTTACTTTGCCTTCTTTTTTCAGCTCTAGTTTTGTTATCGTTTTCAAAATATTGAAATTTAATAAAATTTTTATATTTAACATTAATGATTAATATAGGAACAGATACTAGTATGCAAAGAAGTGCTATTACTTGGGCCTCTGTAATGCTAATATCCATGCCAAAAAAGTTTAATGGTACCCATATTTTGTCATATCTTAAATACGAAATTATTAATCTGCCAATAGAATAAAGCAATAAGAACAGCAACCATATCATACCTGAAGGATGTAATTTGAATCTGAAATGCCAGATGATATATACTGATAACATATTCCAAATCATTTCATATATTATGGCTGGTTGTACAGGGACTCCTATTCCTGAACCTTTCATTTTGCAATTTGTAACATCTGAGGCTGTATGATCCCAACTCATTGCAAATACACCTTCATATGCTTTAGCACAATGTTCTCCATTTATTATATCCCCTATTCTACCTATTACCATTCCAAACATAAGTGCAGGTGCTGCAAGATCAGTTAATACATATTTTGGGTATTTATTAATATGGGCGCATAATACGCCTCCTGTAAAACCTCCAATCACACCTCCCCAAACACCTATGCCTCCTTTCCATAACATAAACATTTCTAAAGGTTGATTCTGATAAAACCACCAATAATCAATAACATGTACTACTCGGGCTCCAATAACTCCTCCAATTATTCCCCAGATTGCAACATGATATACAGTATCTTGATCTAAATTGTAATCTTCAGCCCATCTTCCTACTAAAATAACCGAGAATAAAACTGCTACAAAACTAAAGAAACCATGCCAGCTTATTACCCAATTACCAAACCCTGTTATCAAAGGATTAATATTAACCTGAATGATGTTTTCCATATTTAAACCTTATACTTTATATCATTAAATTCAATATAAATTTTATACTATATTTATTTTATTTTAAAAAATATGAACTTTAAGTTCATAGATTATATTTATAATATAAATAAATAATATTAAATAATTATTAAAAATATTTTTAGCCAGGCATGTTAAATACTAAAAATTTTGAATATTATATTAACGAATTTTCTAATTACATGTTATTAGAAAAAAATTTGTCAATTAATACCATAAACAGTTACAAAAATGATATATTTCAATTGGAAAATTATGTTTTGATAAAATTCAAAAATAAAATAAATATTGAAGATATATTATCTAAAGAAATTTTTGAAAAGTATTTGATATACCTTTATGATAGAGAATATAAACCTTCTACTTTGGCCAGAAAGTTATCATCTTTGAAATCTTTTGTTTTATTTCTTGAAGATGAAAAAGTAATAAGTGCTAATCCAACTAAATATTTAAAATTCCCAAAACTTGCAAGAAAAATCCCCAAAACACTTAATCAAGACATTGTAGATATAATGTTAAATAATTCTAAATATTTGTCACTACGTGATTCTACGATTATTGAATTAATCTATGCTACTGGCATAAGAGCATCCGAATTAATTAATATAAAAATTACTGATATTGATTTTAATGAAGCAACCCTTAGGATACTTGGGAAAGGATCTAAAGAACGAATAATCCCAATTCATGATTTGGCACTCAATCTTATATTGAAATATTGGAAAAATGAAATTCATAATCATAATAAATTAGTAAAAAACAAAAAAATTAAATTTATTAGAAATTTATTATTTCTCAATACATATGGAAAAAAATTATCTAGACAGGGTTTATGGTATATTATTAAAAATATTTCTAAAAAATTAGGTCTAGATATGAATAAAATTAGTCCTCATATTTTAAGGCATACATTTGCAACACATCTTTTATACAATGGAGTACCTATAAGACATTTACAGGAATTACTTGGACATTCAAATATTTCTACAACACAAATTTACACACATTTATCAGATCAATATATTGAATCTGAATATTCTAAATTTAGCCCTAGGGTAAATTAAGGAATTGATGTTAAAATATCTTAAATGGATAATATATTATGAAATCTAAAAGAAAAAAGAATAGAGATATACAAAAAATCAAAAGTAGCCTTGGGGTTTCAAGAAAAAAAAATTATACAAAAGAACGTAATGTTGATATCAAGGCACCTATTAATGAATCTATTGAATCTGACATTATTTCTCCTGCAGCTTCAAATATTGAATCTCAAAACACAATAACCAATTATCCTTATCTTAAACGAGAAATATTTCAGATAATTGGTACTTTTGGCTTTGTACTTTTTATATTAATTGGGTTAACTTTTATTATATAAATTGATTAATTTATCTCATTCAAAAAAAACTTTTCAAAATCGATTAAATTTGATACCAAATAATCCTGGTGTATATGTGATGAAAGATATACACGAAAAAATTATATATGTTGGAAAGGCATCTAAATTAAAAAATCGTGTTTCCAGTTATTTTAATAAAACTAGTAACAATGATTTAAGATTAAATCTTTTAAGAGAAAATATTAATGATTTTGAAATTTACATAACGAATACAAATAATGAAGCATTGTTATTGGAGTCATCTTTAATAAAAAAATATCAACCAAAATTTAATATAAGACTTAAAGATGACAAATCATATCCTTATATTATGATTGATTTAAACCAAAATTATCCAATAATACAATTTACAAGAAATATAAATATAAAAAATTTAGATCGGATCAGATTATTCGGACCTTTTGCAAAAGCTAAAGAAGTTAGAAAAACATTATCAATAATTAATTCTTTATTCCCTTACAGAAGTTGTACTAAAAAAATAACTGGAAATGATGCTAGTCCATGTTTAGATTATCATTTAAAGAGATGTATTGCTCCATGTATAAGTGCCTGCACAAAGGAAGAATATGAAGGGGTTATAAAAGATGTTGTGAAATTCCTGGAAGGTGATCATAAATTTGTAATTAATAAACTTAATCAAGATATGGTTTATGCATCAGAAAATATGATGTATGAAAGGGCTGCTAGAATTAGAGATCAAATTGAATCTATAAATGAATTTCATAATTTGTCTAAAGATAAAATTAATGATAATAAAGTTATTGACTATATAGGAATTACCCCGTCAGAAGATTTTGCTAGTGTAAGTGTTTTCGAATCAAGATTTTCTAATCTGAGCGATTCTATTAAATTTATTATGGAAGGAACAGAGAATAGAAGTTTAAAAGATATTATTCATGCTTTTATAAATCAATATTATTTAGAAAAAGTTAACAAGCCAAATATAGTTGTTTTACAAGAGCTACCTGAAATTAAATTTATTAATAATTCAATAAACAATAATACAAAAAAGAAAATGAAATTTATTGTTCCATCAATTGGTATTAAAAAAAAGTTAATGGATTTGGCAATTGAAAATTCAAAATATAATATTGAACATATTAACAAGAAAAAAAATGATACTGACAATGTATTAAATATACTAAAAGAAAAATTATTATTAGAAAAAGCTCCTGAACGAATTGAATGTTTTGATATTAGTAATATTCAAGGCAAAAATTCCGTAGGAAGTATGGTTGTTTTTTATAATGGGCAACCTGACAAAAAACAATATAGAAGATTTAAGATTAAAATTGAAAATAAAGTTGATGATTATTTAATGATGAAAGAAATGTTAACTCGACGTTATTCAAGATTACTAAAGAATAATATTTCCTCTGTCAAAGATAATGACATGAACAAATATAAACCTGATTTAATATTAATAGATGGCGGGAAGGGTCATTTGACAGCAGGGTTACAAGTATTGCTTGAACTTGGTTTATCTGCTTTCCCTATAGCTTCAATTGCAAAAAAACATGAATATATTTATATACCTTATTCTAAAGAACCTATAAATATTTCACCAAAATCATCTGAAGGTATATTGTTACAAAATATTAGAGATGAAGCTCATCGTTTCGCTATTCAATATCATAGGAAACTAAGATCTAAAGAACTTTTAAATAATTCATTGAATGATATACATGGATTAGGGATCAAAACAATAAATAATTTATTGTTAAAATATGGAACTATTAACAATATTAAACATGCAAATATTAATGATTT
>CATLOZ010000023.1 GCA_950054395.1 uncultured Chloroflexota bacterium | reverse complement strand
AATCATTAATGCTAAAAACCCAGTTTTATATGCAGGCCAAGGAATTATGTATTCAGATGCGGAAAAAGAGCTATTAAATTTCGCTGAAATTCTAAATATACCAGTAATGACTACAATGCCAGGGAAAAGTTCTTTTCCAGAAAACCACGAACTTTCTTTAGGATCCTCAGCTGTCTCAACAACAAAAATGATTTCTCATTTCCTTAACAAATCTGATGTTGTATTTGCAATAGGAACAAGTTTAACAAGAACACCGTACGGAAGAGATATACCTGAAGGTAAAATAATAATACATTCTACTAATGACCCGTTTGATATAAACAAAGATTATAATGTGGATTACGGCTTGATAGGAGACTCTAAACTTGTTTTGCAAGATTTAATTTCTTGCATAAATAATAAAGTAACAAATTTCGAGAAGTATAATAATCTAAATATAAGACAAGAAATAAAAAAAATAAAAAAAGAATGGCTTTCAGAATGGGAAAACAAGTTACATTCTGATGAAACTCCTCTTAATCCGTATAGAGTTGTAAATGATTTAATGCAAACAGTAGATCTAGATAATACAATTATGACACATGATGCCGGTAGCCCAAGGGATCAAATAGTACCTTTTTGGGAATCCACTGTTCCAAAATCTTACATCGGATGGGGTAAAACCACTCAATTAGGATATGGATTAGGGGTAATCATGGGAGCAAAGCTGGCAAACCCTGAAAAATTATGTATTAACATAATGGGAGATGCTGCTATAGGTATGGTTGGTATGGATATTGAAACTGCCGTAAGAAATAACATAGGTATACTTACCATTGTATTAAATAACGGAGCAATGGCTATTGAGCGACCTACTATGCCAACTGCTATAGAAAAATACAAATCACATTCGCAGGGTGGAAATTATAAAGAAGTTGCTGAAGCATTAGGTGGTTGGGGTATAAGAGTAGAAAAACCAGGAAAAATAATAAGTGCTTTAAGTGAAGCTATAAATATTACAAGATCCGGAAAACCAGCTCTTGTTGAATTTATTACTAAGGAAAATTTTGATTTTTCCAAATATGAATAACATATCTGACCAATCAAATTTGTGCCCGATATGTGATACTAAGAACAAAAAATTATTGATAGAAGTAGATTATAAAGTAATAAAAAATATTTCGAATTCAGAATTTAATAATCCCGAATTATTTAAATGGTTGAAATGCGAAAATGAAGATTGTAAATTCTGGACAAGAGAACCTAAAAGATAGTAAGGAGTACAAATGACTACGAAAAAATCATCTCAAATAATTGCACTCGGTGGCGGCGGGATTGGATTAGATAAATTCAATTTTGCAATTGATAATTATAAAATTAAAGCATCAGGAGAGAAAATCCCTAAAATAGCTTTTCTTCCGACTGCAGTTGGAGACTCTGCATTTGCTATAGAAAAATTTTACAGAGTATTCCCGCCAGAAAGAGCAATTGCAAGTCATTTACCACTATTTAGCAGAGATTCAAGAGACTTAGAAGATTATTTATTAAATCAAAATATCATAGAGGTATCAGGTGGAAATACTGCAAATATGTTGTCAATTTGGAAAATTCATGGAATTGATAAAATATTAAAAAAAGCTTGGGAAAATGGCATCATATTAACTGGTGCAAGTGCTGGAATGATTTGTTGGTATGAATGTAGTGTAACCGATTCTTTTGGACCCTCCTCATCTTTAGTAAGTGGGATAGGTTTGAATAATAGAACTATGTTAAAAGAATTAAATTCAGGTTTAGGATTTTTAAAAGGAAGTGCATGCCCGCATTATAACGGTGAAGAAGACCGAAGGCCCATTTATGAAAAATTAATCAAAAATCAAATATTACCTGACGGGATAGCTCTAGATGATTATGTTGGAGCTCATTATATCAATGGCAAATTAATAAAACTTATCACCCCTAAAATTGGTTCAAAAGGATATAAAGTTTCATCAGAAAAAAAAATTATTCAAGAAATAATTATTGAACCTGAATTAATCAGCTAATTTAATCCTATGATAGAACTGATAATTTCATTTATAGGAATAGCCTCGGGGCAATTTGCTGAAGTCGTAGATAATACTATGTTAAATTTAGCATTGCCTACTATTAGCAATGATTTGAATATTGATTTATCCTTAATCCAATGGATACCAATAACATTTGTTTTGGCAACAAGTTCATTTTTATTACCTATGGGTAAATTAGCTGATATTTATGGTAGGAAAAAAATATACATTATTGGTTTGATTATTTTTGGAATATTTGTAACTTTAGCAGGAAGATCTGAAATACTAATCACGCTTATATTATTCAAATCATTACAGGGGATAGGTTCTGCAGCAATCCAATCGAATGGAATGGCTATGATAATACAACTATTCCAAAAACAAGACAGAGGAACTTCTTTAGGAATTTTTATGTCTATAATCGGGATTGGCTCTATAACAAGCCCTATCATCGGAGGTTATATAATAGACAATTTTGGATGGAGGGGTATATTTAACTTTGTATCTATCATTACTATTCTAGGTTTATTATTCAGTATATTTATAAAACTAAATAATCCAAAAAGCACAAAAACCTTAAATTATGAATTTGATTGGCAAGGAACATTACTATCTACAATATCACTTTCTTCTTTAATTATAAGTATATCTATGTATACAACCTCTAATTGGAATTTCACTTGGTTAATTACAGGAATTCCAATAACAGTAATATTTCTATTTCTATTTATTTTATGGGAAAAACATAATAAATTATCAAATCCATTAATTGATCTGAAATTATTTGATCACAAAAGCTTCTCTTTGGGTAGCGTTGTAAGGTTTTTATCATTTATAGCTAATTCACCTATATACTATCTTTCACCTTTTTTACTAATAAAGGGCTACGGATTATCATCCTCAAAAACAGGTATATACATATTACCAGGCCCTCTGATGATGGCAATATCAGGACCTTTTGCAGGAAAGTTATCAGATAAAATGGGTAGTTATTTTCCAAGAATCACTGGAGCAATGTGTTTAAGTATATCGGTTTCATTATATCTTTTTGCAACAATTTTAAATAAGGAATTTGTGATGGTAGCATATGCTTTTCAGGGTCTTGGAATGGGGATTTTCGGTGCAGCAAACACAAGTTATATATTCACCTCTGTGAAAGAAAATAATTATGGTAGCGTAAACGCTTTTTTGACTCTTACAAGAACTTCAGGAAATATAATTGGAATATCAATTTCAACAGCTTTAGTCCTGGCATTTCTATCCTTATCAAACAATGAATTAGGTAGCGTAAAACCTGATACCTTAAATTATATATCTTCTATCAGTAAAGCGTTCATTCTACCTACACTTTTATCAATAATTACTTTTATTCTAACAATCAGTTTAAAAGATGAAAAAATTATATAAAATTCTCAATTTTTACACAAAATAATTTTGTATTTTGATAATATATTTTTGGAGCAATATAAATGAATAAACATGTGATTACAATTATCAGGCCATATGAAAGATATACTGAAATATCATCAGGTGACATGACTAGAATAGCTGGGGTAGCAAAAGAAACGTCTAATTCTAAAAACATACATTTAGCTGTTGCAGAAATACCGCCAAGTAAATCATCTTCACCGCACTTACACTTGAATTGTGAAAGTGCTATATACGTTCTTGCGGGTGAAGGTATATTTGTTTCAGGTAAAAAATTAGATAAACATAACAAAATAAAAGCAGGGGATTTTATATATGTCCCAACAGATGCTCCTCACAAACCAATAAATATAAGTAATAAAAACCCATTATTATTATTAGTTGCTAGAAATCAGCCAACTGAAATTGTTCAAGAAATAAAAGATGAAAACGAACTTTTAAAAAATTTCAAACAACATAATGATTGTACTGTGATACATTCTCAATGCACCGAAAACAAATCTTCTGAAATTGGAAAAGTAAATATAGGTGTTTCAAAAAATACTAGTAATTCAAAAGCAATTTATATGTCTAAAATTGAACTATCACCAGGGATTAGTACAATTCCACACAAACATTCTGATTTTGAAACTGCAATTTTTATTAATTCAGGAAAAGGTTTGTTTATTTCAAACAATAAATTAGACTCTCATGTTAGTATTTCTAAAGAAGACTTTATATATATACCGGAAAAATTTAACCACAAATTATCAAATATTGATTCTAATAATTCTTTATCTTTGATTATAGCCAGAAATAATACAGATCATAATATTTTATAAATATTCCTAAAATTAAATTTATGAGCGTTAGTAAAAATATAAAACCAGGAGTAGCAAATAGTATTACTATAAGAGCAAAATACCCGAACACAACTGGAATGCTTGCAAAAATTATTAATACTATAAGCAAAAATGGCGGTGATATGTCAGCTATTGATGTTGTATCTATTGAAGGTGATTTTATTGTACGAGATCTTACAATAAATACTAAGGGTAATGATCATGCTGGAAAAATAATTGAAAAACTTAATACTCTGAATGAAGTAAATATACAAAATGTTTCTGATCAAACATTTTTACTACATCTTGGGGGTAAAATTGAAGTAAATAGTACTTTCGATATCTCTACAAGAGATGATATGTCAAAAGCTTATACACCAGGAGTAGGAAGAATATCATCTCATATTCATCAAACTCCTGAAGCGGCATGGGCTCTTACAACTAAAAGTCACACTATAGCAATAGTAACTGATGGTAGTGCAGTATTAGGATTAGGTAATATAGGTCCAGAAGCAGCTTTACCTGTTATGGAAGGTAAAGCAATGATTCTTAAAAACTTTGCGAATGTAGATGCCTGGCCTATATGCTTAAACACCCAAGACCAAGATGAAATAGTTGATATTGTAAAAGCAATTTCTCCAGGTTTTGGGGGGATCAATTTGGAAGATATTAGTGCTCCAAGATGTTTTTATATTGAACAAAGATTAAAACAAGAAATTGATATACCAGTATTTCATGATGATCAGCATGGTACTGCTATTGTTGTTTTAGCTGCATTAATAAATTCATTAAAAATAGTAAACAAAAAACCTAAAGACTTAAAAGTTGTAATAGCAGGGGTTGGTGCAGCAGGTATAGCCTGTTCAAATATATTAATGGACTTTGGAGTAAAAAATATAATTGGAATAGACAGACAAGGGATAGTTTCAAAAAATAGAAATTATAATGATAATATATACAAAAAGAATTTCGCTGAAAAAACTAATCCTGAAAATATCAAAGGAGATCTGAAAAAAGCACTAAAAAATGCAGATTGTTTTATAGGCCTTGCAGGACCTAATATTGTATCCAAAGAAATGTTAAAACAAATGAGACCGCAAAGTATAGTATTTGCCCTGGCCAATCCAATACCTGAAATCATGCCAGAACTAATACCTTCAAATGTAAAAATTATGGCAACAGGAAGATCTGATTACCCTAATCAGGTAAATAATTCCCTAGCATTTCCAGGAATTTTTAAAGGCATCCTTGAAGTAAGAGCAAAAACTATAACTGATAAAATGAAAATTTCAGCTGCAAAAGCAATTTCCTCAGTTATCCCAAGACGATTATTAAGTTCAGATTTTATTATTCCAAGTGTATTTGATAAAAATGTAGTCAAAAGTGTATCAGAAAACATAGCAGCAGCAGCAATAAAAGAAGGTGTTTCGAGAAAAAAGAAAACTGGCGTAAATTATTATTCAATTAAAAATTAAGAAGGATTAATTATGAGTATAAATGTTCATATATCTATTGATATGGAAGGAGTAAGTGGTGTTGTACATACTGATCAAACAGGGCAAAAAGGGTACGATTATAATATGATGAGAAAAGCTATGACTTTGGAAGCAAATGCCGCCATAGAAGGTAGTTTTGAAGCAGGTGCAACAACAGTAGTTGTAAATGATAGTCATGGTTCTATGAGAAATCTACTTCCATATATGCTCGATCAAAGAGCAGAATTAATTAGCGGTTCCCCGAAACCATTGGGGATGATGCAAGGAGTTGACGATAATTCGGATATATCAATGTGTATAGGCTATCATTCAAGGCCGGGTGAAAAAGGGATACTAAGTCACACTATAAGAGGATCAAGTGTAGTTCAGCATTTTTATATAAATGACAAACCATCATCGGAATTTGAAATAAATGCCGGTATAGCAGGATATTATAACGTTGGGATAGGCATGATTGCTGGAGATTCAGATATTGTGAATGATGCAAAAAATCTTATACCAAACATAATAGGTGCTCCAGTAAAAGCAACTATTAATAAGTTTTCTGCTAAAAATTTATCGGGGAATGAAACGTTTAAATTAATTAAAAACAAAGCTATCGAATGCGTGGAAAATTACCAAGAATTTAAACCAATAAAATATAAAACTCCAGTAAAAATGTCTGTAGAATTTACCAGTGATCTTATGGCTGATGTAGTTTCGTTTATTCCTGGTATAAAAAGAGAGTCAAGGCAAGTTATTTCATTTGAATCTCAAGATTATATAGAAGCCTGGAAATGCATGTATGCTTCAATATTGCTTGCAGGTATTCCTTATTAATCAAATTCAAAAGAGTCTTGTAAATTTTTGAACTTGTTCTCCCATCCAGTTCCAAGTTTAATTTCAAGATCTCTATTTTCATATCCTTTGGAATTTTTGAAATCGGATAAATTTAAATAATAATCAACTGTTTGAGTTAACCAATTTTCCACTTTTGTAGTTTTAAAATCAAAATCTTTATCTGATTTAGATAAATCATGTATATAAGGATAGTTTCTTAATAAAGGAGGAGAATATTTATCTTCTGTTTTTCCATATTCATTAATCCCACCTAAATATTTATCAGTGAAAATACTAGGGACCAAAAATAATTTGGATTCTGTATTCAATATCTTAGATAATATCCTTACCCAACTTCTTGAAGTAAATATTTCATGTGATGCTATATGATAAACTTGATTTATAGTTTTATTAGATTTCATTGAATCTAAAAATGCCTGAGCAGCATCACCCGAATAAAGAGTTCTAAAGGGGTTTTCAACCTTGGCTGGTATTACAATCCCTCGGTTATCTGCAACTCTTTGAATCCACCACCAAATTCTACCTGTAGGATCATCTTCTCCCATGATGGCTGGTATTCTCATAATAACATATGGCATTTCAAAATTTTCAATTATCCATTTTTCGCAATGTCTTTTTCTTGCACCATATTCTAATTCTTTAGGATTATAATCATATGGCAAGTCATCCCAACCTACCTGATTTTCTTTAAATGGAATATTCAACTCAAAATCTAATAATGCTTCTTCAGGAGTGCCATAGTCCCATTTACTATAAATCGAACCAGTACTTACAAACAAATATTTACCTACACGCCCATTCATAAGATTACCAAAATCTTCAACATGTTCTTTTCTATATGCCTGGGAATCAAAAACCCAATCAAATTCCATTCCTTTTAATCCTGATTCCAATTCTATTTTATTTGATCTGTCAGCTTTTATGTGTGTAATCTGATTCCACCAACTTGGCTGTTGATTTCCTCTTGAAATAATAGAAACTTCATGACCTTCGTTTAATAAATTTCGAACAAGAAGTTTCCCCATATATCTTGTTCCGCCAATTACTAATACTTTCATCAGACAATATTTTTGAATTTTTGTTTAAACACTGTTGAATTAGATTTAAGAAAAACCAATGAATACAAAATTCCCATTCCAATAATCTGTGAATTCATATTCTTTGTATAAAGAACAAGAATAAAATAACCGGCAGGAATACAAAGTGTAGATGGATATTTAAAAAACTTTGAAAAATAATTTATTAAAAATGCACATACAACAGCTATCATTCCCGGTAAACTATACATTACTAAAGTAATCCCACCTAGTGTTGCAAAGCCATCACCACCTCTCATCCTATTAAATACAGATTTCCAGTGGCCTAGTATTGTGCTGGATGCAATCATTAAAACAAAAATATTATCAAAACCTAAGAATCTGGCCACAAGTATTGTCACACTACCTTTCGTAAAATCAGCTGTAAAAGCGAATATTGCAGGTTTAACTCCTGAAGTTCTTAATACATTTGCTGCTCCTGCTTTTTTACTGCCTTGATTAAATAAATTTTTACCATATTTAGAACTAATGATAGAAGAAAAAGGGATAGCTCCAATAAAATAAGCGAATAAAATGGTACCAGAAATTTTAAAAAACATTTTTTGAGTAATTAAAGCTAACATAAAAGTGCCTATTTTTTTATACTGCAGCGCATCATATTACATTAATCAATTATATAAAATGCTTTAATCAACTAAATTACAAATATTTATTTTTCAAATACACTGAAGCAAAAGATAATTCTTTAAGCTTTAAGTAAGCTTCATCTAAATCCATAGGATTAGATGAAGATGGAGCAAAACCGCAATCAGGATTTAAAGTTATTTTGTCTGTTCCTAAATAATTTATAGCGTCTTCAACTTTGGAAACAATCGAATCAGATTTTTCTATATCCCTGGAGGTATGATCTACTACTCCCATCCCTAAAATTTTATCTGATGGAAACATCTTTAAAATATTAAGTCCTCCTGCAACCGGAGAAGCCAATTCAATCGCTATTCTGTCTACATTTAATTGGGCAAATGCATCTGATATCAGATCATAAGGCCCTTCAGAACCATGAAGGCGATTATAATGAGCATGACATAAATGTACAGAGAAAAATACTGAATCAAAATCTTTAATAATTTTATTCGTAGATCTTACACTCAATTCAATTTCTTTATCTATATCACTTATTTTTTCTCTCTTTCTGTATTCAGGATCAACCAATAAAGCCAACCACGGATCATCAAGTTGTATATTTAAAAATCCCGCATCAATCAAATCAAAAATTTCTTTTCTTATTATAGGAACACAGTCTTCAATAAATTCTGCTCTGTCCGGGTATGTCTTAGAAGAAAATTTTTCATCCCACATTCTTCTGCCAATCGTATATGCAGAAGGAAGAGTAACTAACAATTTACTTCCACCAAAAGAATGTCTCATCGTAAATTTAGCTTCATTTAATGCTATAGATTTTATTTGTTTAATTTTATTTACTACTGCAGGATACATATTAGTAGTATGAGAATTTTGATTAACAGTACCTACTCCAATCAAATCATTTTTAAAACCATCAACAGAGTCAGAAAAAACTTTAACATAACTTTCCCTTCTCCATTCTCCATCAGTTATATAGTTTAATCCTGCTTTTTCTTGAAGTGTTATTGCAAACGGGACAGCACTATCTAGGATACTCTGAAAATTTTTGTCTGAAATATCTCCTCTTTTCCTGCTTTCAACAACTTCCATTACCCATTTTGGCCTAGGTAAACTTCCAACTACAAAAGAATCAAAAGGCTCAGGTAATCTTGAATCTTGATTATTCAATTATTTTTCCTTCATTTATGTTTGTTTCAGATTCAGGTATTATGCCTTTAATCATATAATTTGTAAATTCATAAAAATCTATAACAGTTATATCAGGCGAATAATTCAAATCTTCTACAGGTAAATTATATCGATTAATGTATGCTCCTTGATAACCGCATGCTTTTGCTCCAATAATATCAAATGAATGAGAAGCTACCATCATTATTTCTTCCACTCTTTTATTTAATATACCAGCGGCTTTTCTATACACCGCAGGACTAGGTTTAAATAGCCCTGCCTTTTGAACAGAAATGATATTACTAAACTCGAATTTCAATTGATTAGCAGCTAAATGTTCCAAATAATTTTGTTCACCATTAGATAATGCAACTAAATTATACTTAGTGGCCAATTTAGGTAAACATTTCAAAGCGTCTTCAAAAGGTTTTAAATAATACCATCCATCCATAATATTTTTTATCTGTGTTTTATTAAAAGATATTTCATATTTTTCAAGGCTGTATTTCAATGCCCTTTCACATGTTTTTAAATATCCACTATGACCTAACATTAAAATATTATCCTGATATTGTTCAATTCTCTGCCTGTCTCTCCATGTATCCCATATCTGATCACTAGAAATATCAAAATTACTATTATTTAAAAATTCATTTAAATATGGAATCATACTTCTTCCAAGATCTAAAATTGTACCAAACATATCAAAAGTTAAAGTATCTACTTTATTTATATTCATTTGAATTTCTTTATTCATATTTTTCTCCCCATAAACTTTTCAATCTATCCTTTATATATTTTTCATAACCATTTTCAGTAGGTTTGTAAAATATATAATTCTGATCATCAGGAAAATAATTTTCATTTATAAAGGAATTGTCATAAGAATGTGGATATTTATAATCTTCCCCATATTTCATATCTTTCATTAAATTAGTTGTGGCATTTCTAAGATGTAGAGGAACAACAGGATTCCCTTTTTCTTTAATTATTTCTAATGAATTATTCAATGCCATATATGATGCATTTGATTTTGGAGCAGAAGCTAAATAAGTGGTAATTTGAGCTAAAATAATAGAAGCTTCTGGATATCCTATTAAATTTACTGCATTAAATCCCGAGACAGCTATGTTAAGAGCCTTAGGATCAGCATTACCAATATCTTCTGATGCAAATATTACCATTCTTCTAGCAATAAATTCAGGTTTCTCTCCACCTTCAATCATTACAGATAACCAATATATAGCCGCATCAGGATCACTGCCTCTCATCGATTTTATTAATGCACTTACTGTATCATAATGATAATCACCAGATTTATCATAAAGAATTGTTTTATTCTGAAAAGATTCATTTAAAACTTCTGAAGTTATTGCACCAGATTCACCTATGATATTTACCGCAATATCAATCGTATTTAACATTTTCCGAGCATCTCCACTTGAATTCTTTATCAATTTATCTATAACTGATTGAGTTATTGTGTAATTACCTTTCGATAAAATTATATCTTCTTTAAATGCATTAGATAAAATTTTACTCAAATCTTTCAATGATAAAGGATTTAAAGTTAAAACTTTTGATCTTGATAAAAGTGGTGAAATAACTTCAAATGAAGGGTTTTCTGTCGTAGCGCCTATTAATATAACAGTACCATTCTCTACAGCATGTAATAATGCATCCTGTTGAGATTTATTAAATCTATGAATTTCATCTATAAATAAAACAGTTTCCTTTCCCATGCTCCTATTTATTAAAGATTTATCGATAATCACTCGTAAATCTTTTACACCACTTGAAACTGCAGATATTTGATGTAATTCATAATTAGAATTTAAAGTTAGAATCCTAGCCAATGTGGTTTTTCCGGAACCAGGTGGCCCCCATAAAATCATAGAAAACAATCTCATATTTCCTACTAATAGATTAAGGATTTTATTTTCACCTAAAATATGGGATTGTCCGATAAATTCCTGAAGTGATTTAGGCCTTACACGCTCAGCTAATGGTGGTATATTTGTATCAAATAAGGATATTTTATTTTCCATTTAACCAAGGTATTAAATATATAACTGAATTTACATTGTAACACCTAAGTATATTTATATTTTCTCACTATTTAATTAAATTATTTATTGTTAATAAAAGATTATTTCATTAAAATTTGATTAATTCAAATCGAGGAGATTCTATGTATTTAATAAGAAGAACATTTAAAATTCAAAAAGGTAAAACAAGAGATGCTGCACAAGCTGCAAAGGAATTAAGTGAAAAATACCAAAATGTAGGACAAAGAAGTCCCGTATGGATATATGTTAGCGGGCCAACAACTCCTGGTCCTGCAGATACAATATATATGGACTGGGTAGAAGAAAAACTTGAAAACCCATATAGAGAAGATAACAAATCTCCTGATGGATTAAAAAAATTATTTCAAAATCTTTACCAATATGTTGAAGATAGTAAAATTGATTTTTTTCAATACTACGGAGATACTTTTGGAGAAAACAAACCTTATTAGTAAATTTTATAATTAAAATCTGTTTGATAAAATTGTTCCATTATAATTTTCTAACTTTGGATAGTATTGATGAAAATATTCAGTAGGATTACTTGTATATCCATAATTTTTCAGTGATTCAAAGAGTTGCAAAATTTCTTCTCTTGATTCACCATAATTATCAATAGAATCACCCTGATACATAGTTTCAAACATATTTGCTATTTCCTGAGCATCTCTTTGACTTTTATACATTCTTAAACCAGCAACTTTATTGCCCCAAGTATCAGATATATCTATACCGATAGTTGGGGATTTTTCTTCTTCACTGAGATCCATTTCTCTTTTTTCAGCAATCAATTTTGGCATAGCAGTATAAAATAATCTAATATTTTGAGCAGAATATATAGTTACGTACTTATTAAAAGCATTTGTTGCATTAATATTAACCTGTATATGATCAGTATGGCCAGAAAATCCTCTTTGTCCAAACGTAATCACTATATTAGGTTGGATTTTTTTTAAGATATTTAAAAATTGTTGTTCCAAAACACCATTTTCAAGTAACTCAAGACACTGGTCATCATAGCCAAGCTGCAACACATCATAAGCTCCCAGTGATTTTAATACTTTTAATTCTTCTTTTTCTCTATATGGCCCTAATTCTTCTCTTGTTAATTTAAGATCTCCAGTGCCCAAATCACCTTTATTACCATTAGTTGCAGTACAAATGTACACCTGAGAACCAAGTTTAGAATATTTGTTGATCGTACCTCCACAAGATGAAGTTTCATCATCTGGATGCGCAAAAAACAATAAAATTTTTCCAGGATTTGAAGATATCATAATACCTTTTAAATTATCTAAGATATTATTTTATCAATTTCTAATTATAAATTAACAGGTAATTTAACTTTTTTTTGTATTTCTTTATTAACAAAATCCACTAAATTGTCAGTAGGATCAAATCCAAGGACTATATCGGGATCAGCTACAAAATTCGACATAGCGTTTATATCATAAATATACGTTTCATCATCTTCTGAATTTACTAAATACTCTAAACCTCCGACATCAATTTTTGCTGATTGGAATATTTTTTCCACTTCCTCAATCAAATGTTGTGGAGGATCAAATTTTTCAACTAAAGCTCCTCTATCTGAAACTCCATCTTTCATACCATCAATCTTTTGATCGTCAATCTTACAATAATCTGCAGGACATAAATTAAATTCACCTTCTGTCAAAAATATCTTTATTGCATAAACATATTTTCCACCTATAGTTTCAACTCTAATAATATTTGAATCTTTAGCAATTAAAAATTCCTGTACTAATAAAGTCTTATCTATCCCCCAGTCAATTATATTTGTATTTAAATAATTTTCTAATTCTACATAATCATCAAATTTAATTATATTTGCGCCACTACCACCTATATTTGGTTTTAATACGATAGGAAATTTTAAATCTTTAGCAGATTTTAAAATTGCTTCTTTATGATTAGTAACATAAGTTTTAGGATGTCTTATATTTAAAGATCTTAATAAATTAATCTGATTAGATTTAGAAAATTCATACGTATAAGCATCATAACCATTGATAATTCTTAAACCCAAAGATTCTAAATATTTCATATAATTTAAAGTATAAAAAATAGAATTTTCATGACCTCTATTAAATGCAGAGGGGCTCATTCTATTAAATATAACATCAATCCCTAAATTATTTTCAGCAGATCCTGGATTAAAAGAACTATTCCAACCTTCTAATTTTATATAGTCTATACCCTTTTGCTCTAATTTGTTAAAAAAATTTTCAAACCATTCAGGATGTTCGTAATATACACCTAAAATTTTTTGATTCATAATTTTCTCCAAAAAAAACCCCCTTTAATAATTAAGGGGGGTTTTAAAACAAACAGCTAAATAAAGCCCCGTCATGTAATGTGACAGCAACAATTATTATTGATGTTATTAATTAATATCATGTAATTATCATATCAGAAATTATTCCACACTCATATCTGATCCACAGCACATTGGGGATTTAATTTTTCCATGATCATTTGGACATTGAGATACGCCAACAGAATTTTCACCAACCTCTGCATATATCAATTCTGAACCACATGCTCCACAAGTAAGGTCTTTCACAGACATTGAACAGTCACCACAAGTATAAGTCGCCATTTTATTCTCCTCTAAATTATGACAATAAAGTATTATAAATATATAATAATCTAATCACATATATAGATCAATTTATTTCAAATAAATGAAAATTTCTGAAAAAGCAATTAAAGAACTTATTAAATTAAGGTCTGAAAAAATTAAAGATCCTACTAAAACTTTAAAAATCGTTACCTTTCCGTTATGGCAAGGTGAAGGAGATTTTGGAATAGTTATACAAGAAAGGATTGATACCGATATCATTATTAATGACGCAAACAATAATGAAATTATATCTATAGATGCTCATATATCTGAATCAGTCTCTAAAGCTAAATTAGATTTTAAAATTATCAATAAAATACCCAGCTTCAAAGTAGATATATATTAATCTAAATAAAATTCACACCCCAATATATTGCATCAATTAATAGTGTATGAAATGTAAATTGCAATCCCCCCAAAACCGAAAGTTTCCATATTAATCTTCTTCTCATAACTTTATCTTGAATTAAAAATATCGTTAATAACAAGGATGATACACCAACCAAATATAAAGAAAATAAATCTAATATTAAGAAGAAATTATTATTTGTATGTATAAATCCAATTGAAAAAGGCATCCATAATGTTGAAAAAAACAAAATTACTATATATAAACTCAGAATATAAATATACTGAGATATTCTTAAAGTTTGAAATTTTTTATAGCAAATAAAATAAAAAGAGAAAATAAAATATCCAATGGCAGCCAAAAACATTGAAAAAATTATATACGGAATATAGTCTGTATCAATTTTACCCCAAAGAGCTGAGCCATATTCAGGGTAAAAAACCAATCCCCATATATAAGATAATATTACAGTGGATCCTAAAATAAAGTTAATTAATAAAAAAAAATTCTGTTTTTAATCATTTAATTATCAAACTTTAAATAAATATAATCACCTTTAACCCATTTTTCAGATTGGTCACAATAAAAATCAGAACCAGGATCTCCGGATACTCCCTGAGAATCGATAATCCAAAGTCCATCTTCATTTAAATCAGCAATTAGTCTTAAATTAGCACCCATTGGAGCTAAATAATTTGGATCAAAACCTGTATTACATACTGTGACACCTGTACCTCCTACAGAAAATCCTCCTCTGTCATACAATAAAGATAAATCACCAATTATAGATATCGGATGATTCAGATACACTTTGTGAAGGTTTCCCCATTTCCATTTATTGATATCTTTTCCAAATTTGTTTTCCAAATCAATAATTATTTTTTCCATAGTACTAATTATTAATTCTGATCTGCCAGTTGATTTAATCCATCCTTTTGTATCTTCATTTCTTAAAAGATAATTTGCTGCGGCTGCAGCTGAAGGATAAATATGTTCAACTAAATTTTCAGGAAACCATTCTTTAGCCAAAGAAACAGACCATTCATTAAAAAACATTTCAAAAATAGTTGTTGCAATACTTTCAGAATTCGTATCTCCATCCCAATTATTTAAAATTTCATAAATATTTTGAAATTCGCTTTTATTTTTTATTACCATCAACAAACCAGGTAAACATTCTATAGCTCTCTCTGATTTCATATCATATTGAATTGATTTCATTAAATCAAAATCAACATTTGTCTGACCTTCTAAACGTTTTCTTATTCTTCTCATTCTATGACCACTACTCCATGTGCCAAAAAAAGGATATTGATAATCATCATTTGCTGGGCGATTGTTTGCACTTCCAATCCATCCTCTGTCCGGATTTTTCAATCCCGGCATTCCTTCTTTTGGAATTACTCCTTTCCAACTGTATTGAGGATCCCATCCAGGTTTCAATCCTTTGTAATGGCTGTTTCTATAAGGTATTCTTCCCATAGCTTGATAACCAAAATCTCCATCAACAGTTCCATATACCAAGCTAAGAGTAGGGACATTCCATTCTTGGAAACTATTCAAAAATTCTTCCACATTATTACTTTTATTTATATTTAAAGCATCAGTGACAAAACTACAATAATCAAAACCCATCCACTTCAAAGAAACCGGACTATCTATGTCTACCCAATTAGGTAATAAATCATTTACAATTGGTCCATTAATAGTACTCTTTATTTCAAAATTAATTGGTTTCTTATTTTTAACTTCAATAATTTCTATTCTTTTTTTAAAATTCAAATAACTTTGATCGTGCAGATATTTTTCAGGATTTTGATTGTTAAGTTTTTCGTAATATAAATCACGCTGTGAGCATATATTATTAGTTATTCCCCAAGCAACTTTTTTATTTCTTCCCATAAAAATTAACGGGACTCCAGAGTAAGCCATTCCCATTACATCAAAAGATTTTCCTGTCATATGTACCTGATACCAGCATGATACTGCTCCAAATGCAATATGCGGATCGCTTGCCAAAATTGGATAATCAGTTGATGAATTTTCAGGGCCTACCACCCAGTTATTACTTCCCAATCCATCTTCTGAAGAAGATGTGGTGTCACCAAATTTATCTCCTAAATTATTACCTTTTATATACTCATTTTCAAATAATATAGTTTCGTCATCTGCTTCTCCTCCAGTATAAATATTCAATAAATCTATATCTGAAATATGCTTTTTGGCATATTCAGGCATTAACAATAAAGGCATTCTGACTGTAAGGTAATATCTAAATTCATTCATGATTGCCAATGAATGCTGTGATTTCCATTCTTCAGGTTTATAATCGAGGATCATAAATTCAGAAGGTAATTTATTGCCAATTATATTTATATAATGATTTATACCATCAGTAAAATGATCCAATAAATTTCTCGACCAATCAGGCATCATATTATATTCTCTTTCTGATATAGAAGGAAAGTTCATTGTTTTCGCTACCTTGTCAAAATCCAAACATTTTTCTCCCATTACTTCAGAAAGAGTCCCCAATGCTTTGCGCCTGAGGTAATCTAATTGAAATAATCTGTCATGAGCCATTGTCATTCCAAATCCGAAAAACACTTTTTCATCTGATTCTGCTTTTATTTTTGGTATGCCATGATGTTCTCTTTTAAGTTCAAATTCTTTTGTATTATTAATAAACAAATTAGTTCTTAATTCATTGTTTGATTTTATATTTACATTCCACCAAGAATAAAACTCTGATTCGTTATTAAAATTTTCTTCAACTATTTGACTAATCCGTTCCTCATTTCCTAATTTTTTAAATAAATCCAGATCATAGCTTGAATACATTCCTTAACCTGCCTATTAAACTAAACTTTAATAATTAACTTCACAATTTAAATCATACAACTTATTATTATTAATATGAAATATTTTTATATTGTTCCATTTCACACTACAAAAAAAGAATATTGTGATATTTGCAATGATCCTATGGTGATAGAATTACATTGTAAGCTTAAGTGTACAAACTGCGGATACACCAGAGATTGCTCTGATCCTTAAATCTATATATTTACACTTAAAATTTCATTCCATCTTGTAGTATAGGCAGGAGAGAGATTGCTTTGATTAATTCTCCATCCATTCTCAAATTCCTCACAAGCTAATTTTATAGATTCATTTCCCATAACTGAATTTATATAATCTAAAGAACCCATCAATTTATCTCTTTTTATTTTTTTTGAAACATCTTCAAATAAACCTAGTTGATTTTGATTTACAACTGAAAAATCACTTATAATTACTCCTGCTTGTTTATAAAAATAACCAGGGATATAAATTTCATCTAAAATCTTCAATGCCTCAGAAATTATAACTGAAGTATCATTTGTTGAAAATTTTAAATTTACTTTACCATTTAGTTTAAGATTTTCATTTATAGATTTATATTTATTTGTATTTATAAATACAAATATAGTGGACGCAACACATTGTTGTGACCTAAGTTTTTCTGCAGATTTTGATGCAAAAGAGCTAACAGTTTTTTTTATCTTATTATAATCATTTGTATCTTTGCTAAAAGTCCTGGAGTTTCTTATATTTTTTTTAGGTAATTCTGATGTTTGTAATTCAAAACATTTAATGCCTCGCAATTCATACACTGTCTTTAATCCATTAATAGACATATTATCTAATATCCATTTATCATTTCTTTTAATCAAATCATAAGCAGTAAAAATTCCTTTATCATGTAAAAAATTGCTGTACCTATACCCTATTCCCCATACATCTTTTACATCGATTTTTTTAATATAAAAATCAATTATTTTCTCGCTGTCAAGAAACAAAATATTATTAATTGATATTTTTTTAGCAAAATGATTAGCAATTTTAGCCAATGTTTTTGTAGTAGAAATACCAACGGATACAGGAATGCCAGTCCATTGCATTATTTTACAAACCAAATTCAAAGACTCATATTCAATATCTGACTTATATATGAAAT
>CATLOZ010000022.1 GCA_950054395.1 uncultured Chloroflexota bacterium | reverse complement strand
TAAAAATTGGCGGAAAATTCGGAAAATTCATAACTACTCCTGATTTAACGATCACAAATAATTTAAATACTAAAAAATGTCTTCATAATAATATATTAAAAAACAATTGTAATGTTTTCTGTTATTCAAAAAATTCTTTTCAACGCAGCTTTATTCTTAGCTATATTGTTATCTAATGCATTAATAATAATAAACACTGATTCTTTTTACGAATTTGAATTTAACAAAAATAACACTTCTTTAAAAACAGGAATCAATCACAATGATCTTTTTATTGTTGTTGATAATATACAAGATTTCTTTAACGAAAAATCCAATGAAAAAATACAAATGACCACATATATAAATGGTATTGAAAAAAATTTATTTAATTCAAAAGAAATTCGTCATATGATAGATGTAAAAAACCTGATATTAAATATTAAATTTTTCAATTACCTTTTATGGACTACAGTTATAGTAATATTACTAATAAAAATTTCATTGTCAAAAGACAAAATATTAAATACATTCCGTGTTATTGCTAAATCGTATTTTATATATTCTGTTTCAATTTTGATTTCCGCTCTTATATTATTAGCATTAAGCTTCAGATGGATCTTTTATTTTTTTCATATAATAAGTTTCAATAATAATCTATGGATTTTAGATCCTAGGACAGATTATCTAATTAAAATTTTCGAAGAAGTATTTTTTATGGATGCAGCGATATTAATTGGAATTCTAACCCTTTCCTATTCTATAATAATATTTCTATCACTTAATTCTATTAGTAAAATATATATAAAGGATTAAATTGAATATTTTCGAAGAAGATACACCAGGACAATTTGGGGAATTTGGAGGCAAGTTTATTCCAGAAACTTTGTCGTTTGCCATAGAAGAATTAGAAAATGAATATTCTAAAATATCTACATCCGAATCTTTTCAAAATTCTTTTAACAATCTATTAAAAGAATTTGTAGGACGCCCAACTCCTTTATATTTTGCAAAAAATTTATCAAACCATTATAAAGGGCCAAAAATATACTTGAAACGGGAAGATTTAGCTCATCTTGGAGCACATAAAATTAATAATGCTGTTGGGCAAGGATTGTTAGCCAAGCAAATGGGAAAACAAAGGATAATAGCAGAAACAGGCGCAGGTCAACATGGAGTTGCCACAGCCGCAATATGCGCAAGATTAGGAATGGATTGTATAGTTTATATGGGGGAAGAAGATATTAAAAGGCAAGCACTAAATGTTTACAGAATGAAATTATTAGGAGCAAAAGTAGTTAGCGTAAACACTGGAAGTAAAACATTAAAAGATGCAATTAATGAAGCAATGCGAGACTGGGTAACCAATGTGACAGATAGTTATTATTTAATAGGAAGTGTTATAGGGCCACATCCTTATCCTACAATGGTCAGAGACTTCCAAACAATAATAGGAATTGAAACAAAAAAAGAAATATTAAAAATTGAAAACAAATTACCTGATTATTTACTTGCCTGTGTGGGTGGAGGAAGTAATGCAATAGGATTGTTTTATCCATTTATAGAAGATAAAGAAGTTAATTTAATAGGAATTGAAGCTGGTGGAAAAGGAATTAATACAAATCAACACTCAGCTACACTTGTAAAAGGTAAAATTGGAATTCTACATGGGACAAAAACTTATATTATCCAAGATGAGGATGGGCAAATAATTGAAACTCATAGTATATCAGCAGGATTAGATTACCCTGGTGTCGGCCCTGAACACAGTTACTTAAAAGAAATAGAAAGAGCAGAATATGTGGCAATTACGGATGATGAAGCTCTGCAAGCTCTAGCATTAACTTCTAAACTTGAGGGGATTATCCCTGCACTTGAACCAGCACACGCGCTCGCATATCTTGAAAAACTTGCTCCCAAGCTAAGCTCTAAAGATATAGTTGTTATAGGTCTAAGTGGCAGAGGTGATAAAGACATTGATACAATTATGCAAAATATGTCTTTATAAAATGTATAAAATAACATTTCCCATTACTTCCTTAGTGATTTTTTTACTATGTATATTTTTGATATTACCAAATTTACTAGAAGGTAATGGAAGGATAGAAAAATACAAAATACTCAAAGACAAAAATCATCTAATCAACTATGGGTTTTTTCCGGAATACCCTTCAATTGGGCCACTACATATTGCTGCTTCTATTCAAAATCCTTCAAATATGGAATATCTAAATGCAAAAGTTGTAATTACAATAAATGGTCCAAATTTAAACGAAAAAAATTCAGCAAAAAAATCACTAAATTCAAAGGTTTTTTACGAATATAACACTGTTTTAAAAAATACAGGTATTCATGATATTAAAATTACAATAGAATCTCAAATTGGTAAAACTGAAATATTGGAAAAAATAGATGTAAAAAAATCTACTAATATTTTAAACTCTTTTATTATATTTATAGTATTTTTATTCATATTTATTCCAATACTAATCTTTATGAGAAAATATATAAAATTACAAGAAATAAAAAATGAAAATTAAAATATTCAAAAATACATCTATTATATTGCTGTTAACTTTTTTACTATATGGATGCTCATCAAATAGCGAAAAATCTAGTGTAAAAGAGTTAAATATAAGTTTTGAAAATATGAAATTAACACCTAACAAAATAAATATTGAAAAAAAATAAGTTAAATTTAAATGTCACTAGTGACATTAATGGAAAATTACATATCCATGGCTATAATATTGAAGGAAAAATTTCAAAAAATAAAATGTCAAAAATAACAATAAATTTAAACGCAACAAGGAGTTTTCCTATCGCCTTTCATGTCGGATCAAATCACGACGGAGATGATAATCATAATACAGAAAAAACACCCCGCAAAGAGACTATCATTGGCAATCTGGTAGTTAACCCTAAATGACGAGAAATAAATTTCTCATCATTTCAACAATATCTTTCTTCTGGATATCAACTCCAAAAAAAATATATGCGCATGGTTTTGGTGAAAGATATGACCTACCAATACCTTTCATTTTATTCTTAATTGGGGCAGGGTTAACAATAATTTTTTCATTTTTCTTATTATTACTTTTTTATAATCAAAAAGACAAAGCAAATAAATTTAAATCCCCGATAATTCTAAATCAAAATACATTAAATAATATCCCGTTTAAAATAATCAAGCCATTTATTAAAACAACTTCAGTATTTATATTCGTATTAATAATCCTAACTGGATATATAGGTTCAAATAATCCAATAGAAAATTTTTCAGCCCCTATGATATGGATTATATGGTGGGTTGGATTTGGAATAATTACCCCGATAATTGGAAATTTTTGGAAAATTTTAAACCCTATTAAAATAATATTTAGTTTCATAGTAGAAAATATAATCAAACAACCAAAATTTCTTAATACAGGACTATTCACATATCCAAAACAATTAGATGTGTGGCCAATCATTTTTTCATTTCTATTATTTTCATGGTTTGAAAATGTAGGTAATGGATCTAATCCTTTAACACTGTCTATACTGATAACTATTTATTCGTTAGCAACTATTACTTTCATGTTTTTATTTGGATGTAAAACATGGCTGGAAAGAGGTGATGTATTTAGCGTTTATTATCATATTATGGGATCCTTTGGTATTTTCAATATAATACAAAATCAGAACTTAAAAACATCGCAAATATCTTTAAGGCTCCCAGTATTAGGTTTGGCTAAGCTTAAAACACCTAATTTACCTTTTGTAATTTTTCATATAATTCTACTCGGAACTATTTCATTTGATGGTTTATCTGAAACTTCACTTTGGTCAGAAGTTGAAATATTATTAATCCCAGGATTAGGTCGAATGATAACAGAATCATTAGGAATAATTGTAATTCCTACATTATTTTTTATTTTACTTTGGGTAATATGTTGGATAATATTTATTATTACTAAAGAAAAAACTCCAAAAACTATAATTACATCTTTAATATTTTCATTGACTCCAATTGCTATTGCTTATCATATTGCACACTTTATTTCATACATTTTAATCGCAGGGCAATTGATAATTCCATTAATATCAGATCCTTTTGGATATGGATGGAATATTTTTGGCACAGCAAATTATTCTTTGAATATTGGAATAATAAATGCTAAAACAACATGGTATTCTTCAGTGATTATTATTGTACTAGGTCATATTTTCTCAGTCATAATAGCTCATATTAAAGCTCAAGAAATATTCAGCAAAAATTCAATAGTAATTAAAAGCCAATTACCTTTTTTAATTTTAATGATTTTTTACTCCGCCCTTAGCCTATGGATAATATCTCAACCAATAATCAATTAATCATTGATTTTTAACATTGAAGAGATATCGATCAAGCTATATAATCAATTTTGTTGTAGGTGAAATAAATGTCAGATTATCCAAGGGAAGAATGCGGAGTTGTTGGCATTTCCACAAATGTTGATGCTTCAAGATTAGCTTTTTTTGCCCTTTATGCTATTCAGCATAGAGGCCAGGAAAGTGCAGGATTGGCATCATATAATGATAAAATTCAGATCAAAACTGGTATGGGGTTAATATCCCAAGCTTTGCAGGAATCAGATATAGAAAACCTTCAAGGGTCTTTCTCTATAGGTCATACAAGATATTCAACTACTGGTTCAACTAAAATAGAGAATGCCCAACCAATTAGTTGTATGGTAGAAAATACAGAAATAGCTTTATCTCACAATGGCAATGTAATAAATGCAAAACAAATAAAAGATGAACTTAAAGAATGGGGGTGTGAATTTAAAACATCAAGCGATTCAGAAGTGATACTTCAACTTCTAGCTAATGCTCCTGGGAAAGAATGGAAAGAAAAAATCAATTATATGATGAGCAGATTGCAGGGTGCATATTCCCTGACAGTTTTAACTGATTCAGGAGTTATTGGAATCAGAGACCCACTAGGTGTTAGACCATTATGTTTAGGTAAAATTGATAACGGATATATTCTTGCATCTGAATCATGTGCAATAGACCATATTGGTGGGGAATATATCAGAGAAATAGAAGCAGGTGAAGCTGTTTTTATAACTGAAAATGAATACAAAACAATTTATAAAAAAGAAACCAAGAAAATAGCAGCATGTGTATTTGAAAATATATACTTCGCCAGACCTGACAGTATTCTTAATGATCAATTAGTATACCTAACTAGAAAAAAAATGGGAGCACAATTAGCTATTGAACATCCGGTAGATGCTGATCTTGTAATTGGTGTGCCTGATTCAGCTACTGCTGCTGCTGTGGGATATTCTGAAGAATCAGGCATAACATTCACAGAAGGATTAATGAAAAACAGATATGTAGGAAGGACATTTATATTACCCGATCAACGAATGAGAGATATCGGAGTGAGAATAAAATTAAATCCTTTAAAAGAAATTATATATGGTAAATCAATAATTGTAGTTGACGATAGTATAGTAAGAGGAACAACAACTCCTTTTGTTGTGGATCTGTTAAGAAAAGCTGGGGCTAAAAAAATTCACCTTAGAATATGTTCTCCTCCTATAAAATGGCCATGTCATTTTGGAGTAGATTTTGCCACAAAAAACGAACTCTTAGCAGCAAATAAATCTATAGAAGACATACAAAACTTTGTTAAAGCTGATTCATTAGGATATCTTTCAATAGAAGGTTTAATGGAATCTGTTCCGAAACCAAAAAATAAATATTGTGATGCTTGTTTTACCGGGAAATATCCTATACCTGTTCAACTAGAAATGAATAAATTCGCCCTAGAAAACTAATTATATGGATTCAGAAAATAGCCTTAATTATTCAAAATCCGGAGTAGATTTAAGCAAGGCTGCAAACTTAAAAGAAAACATGAAATCTCTTTTATCAAAGCATCAAAAAGAACATAACATTGGTAACTTTGGTGGTTTATTTGAAATAAAAGATTATAAAAACCCAGTATTAATTTCAAGTACAGATGGTGTTGGAAGTAAGCTATTAATATACTCAGAACTTAATAAATATAACTTACTTGGGCAAGATTTAGTTAACCTTTCAGTAAATGATATTGTTTGCATAGGAGCATATCCTTTATTTTTTTTAGATTATATTGCGGTAGAAAAAATAAACGAAGAAAACATATTGTCAATAATCCAAGGCATTGTGAAAGCTTGTGAGGAAAATAATTGTAAATTAGTAGGTGGAGAAACAGCTCAAATGGCTGAAGTTTATACAAAAGGCAAATTTGATCTGGCTGGATTTATTGTTGGAATTTCAGAAAAAAATAAAATAAAAAACAAATCAAATACCCAAAATGGGGATTTGTTAATTGGAATTCCATCTAACGGAATACATACTAATGGTTATTCTTTAGTAAGAAAGGTATTCAAAATAGAAAAAAATAAAAAAATATTATTTGAGCACTTTGATGAATTAGACTCTACTTTAGGGGAAGAATTATCAAAACCTCATATAAGTTATTTCCCTTTAATCAAAAAAATACAAAATTATATGAAAATCTCTGCACACATTACTGGTGGCGGGTTTATTGAAAATATCCCAAGAGTAATTAATGAAAATCTAGATGCAATTATTAATTACGGATCTTGGAAAATTAACCCTATTTTTAATCTTATTCAAAAATACGGAAAAATATCAGATCAAGAAATGTTTAATGTCTTTAATATGGGGATTGGTTTAATTGTTGTTTCAACAGAAGAAAATTCTGAGAAAATTCTTTCTGAATGCAAAAACGCAACAATTATTGGTTATTTAAAAGAAAATCAAAATCTTAAATCAAAAGTTATTATAAGTTAATTTCAATCATGAATGTATTAATAAGTGTATCTGACAAATCAAATTTAGATAAAATAGCTAAATTTTTAGATAATTTAAACTGCAATATAATTTCAACGGGAGGAACATACAATTATCTGAAAAATATCAAAGTAAAAAACCTCTCAAAAGTATCCGAAATAACAAATAGTCCTGAAATATTAGATGGCCGGGTAAAAACCCTTCATCCTTTCATTCATGGAGGGATATTAGCTAAAAGAAATAACAAAAAACACCTGGATGAGATAAATAATATGTCTGGATTATTTATTGATATGGTCATCGTCAATCTTTACCCATTTGAGGAAGCATTATTAAACTCTAAAAATACGCATGAACAGATAATTGAAATGATAGATATCGGAGGTCCTACTTTAATAAGAGCCGCAGCGAAAAATTATGAATCAGTTGCAGTATTAGTTAATCCAAATAAATATGAATTAATAACAAAAATAACCTCATCATCTAAAAAACAAAACGTATCGATTCAAGATTTATGTTCAACAGAAGAAAGAAAAATACTAGCTGCAGAAGCATTTGAACATGTATCTAATTATGATTCTATTATTCATTCATATTTAAATCCTAAAAAAGTTGGGAATTTTTCTCTTAATGGTAATTTAATTAAAAAACTTCGTTATGGGGAAAACCCACATCAAGAAGCAAATTTATATAAATCTGCAAATCTAGGATCAGGGATAATTAACGGAATTCAAATCCATGGAAAAGAAATGTCATTTAATAATATTATTGATGGCAATACCGCATGGCAAATAGTAAATGATTTCAATGATAACTCCTGTGTAATTGTGAAACATGCAAATCCTTGCGGACTTGCCTCTGGATCTTTTCAATCAGATGCATTTCAAAAAGCTTTTGATGGTGATCAAGTGTCTGCATACGGTGGAATAGTAGCATTCAATAATATTGTTGAGGAAAACACAGTAAAAAAAATGAAAGGAATATTTTTTGAATTAATTATAGCGCCTGATTTTTCAGAAAGTGCTTTACTTAGATTACAAAAAAGAAAAGATTTGAGAATTATTTCAATGAAAGACACAAAATATCTTAATCCTGAATTTGAATTAAAAACATTTGCAGGAGGTTATATTATACAAGATACAGACACTAAAGAAGATTTTGAAAGTGATTGGAAAATAGTAACAAAAACCAAACCTTCCAAAAACAAATTTACAGATCTTAAATTTGCTTGGAAAGCAATCAAGCATGTCAAATCTAATGGAATACTTCTAGTAAAAAATAAATCTATAATAGGATTAGGTACAGGGCAACCAAATAGAATTAACAGCATAGAAATAGCAGCAAAAGTAGCTGGGGGGAAATCAAATAATAGCGTACTGGCATCTGATGCTTTTTTCCCATTTGCAGACAATGTTCAGTTAGCACACTCAATTGGTGTAAAATCAATTATTCAACCAGGAGGTTCAATTAGAGATCTTGAGGTTGTTGACCTTGCAAACAAATTAAATATATCGATGATATTTACGGGCATACGACATTTTAAACATTAATTTTTCTTTTAGGTGGTGAAGAAAAAATCACCATAACAAATGCTATTAAATTTATAAAAGCAAAAGACATAAATGCAAATTTATAACTACCATAATTGTCAAAAGTTGCTCCAGCAATAATTGGTCCTGCAATAACTCCAAAAGTAACTAAAATACTTCTAAATCCCATTATTGTACCGTAATATTTTGTACCAAAATAATCAGCCATTAAAGAATTAGGAATCACTGCACTTCCTCCCTGAGAAGAAGAATATAAAATTAATGCTAATATCACTCCTGTCAAACTATTAACCATAGATAATAAAAATACTCCGAGAGACAATGAAAACATACATATTACTAATATATATCTTTTATTTATATAATCTCCAATAGCACTTAACCCAAACCTCCCTGGAATACTCATAATACCCACTGAGCCGGCAAATCCTGCTGCTGCAACGGGAGAAATACCCATATCAACGAAAAATGGCACTAAATGTAAACTTACACCACTTGTAACTAATATTCTTAAACCAGTTGCCATGGTCAACAACCAAAAACTTGAAGAACTTAAAGCTTCCTTAACCGTATAACTTTCATCATCACGATTTATTGAATCATTATCTGTATCATTTGATACTTTCATACCATCAGGATAATCCCCATATTTATAAGGATTGTGTCTCATTACAAGTCCGCATGGCACGCCAATTAAAAAAATCACAAAACCTATAATAATTGAAGTGTCTCTCCATCCATAAACTTGTACTAACCATCCATATAAAGGGACAATTAAACCTCCGATCCCAACCCCAGACCACATAATTCCAAATGCTAGACCTCTCTTTTTATTAAACCAATTTGCTACGGCTGTTTGAATAGGAGTATGAAGAGTACCAGCTCCTACTGTAACACCTAATATATAAATTAGTGAAAAAGATAAAAAGCTATCTGCTTTAGATAATAAAATATAACCTATACTCATTATAGGAACACCTACAACAATAACTACTCTAGGGCCAAATTTATCAATTAAATAACCATCTATAGGTCCCAAAATTCCATTTTCTAATCTCGCTAGTGAAAACACTGTCGAAATCCTAGTCCTGCTCCACCCAAATTCATTTGATAAAGGTAAAAACAAATTACCAAATCCATGAAAATTAATACCTGAAGAAAGAGCCATTCCTAAAGTTCCAGCCATGACTATATACCAACCATAAAAAATCTTGGATTTATTTTTTTTCATAATCAATTAATATTGTTGAAATCAGATAATTCTGGCAAAGTTTCAGAAGTTGGCCCTCTTAGTACAATATCAGCTATTTTACTAATAGTAGTGGACATGGTATTTGCTTCAATAATAATACCACCATTCTTTTTTATAAGTACAGGAAAAGAAGCTGAGGGATTTACAAGAGTAGATGTTCCTGTAACTAAAATTAGATCTGCTTTATTAATTATACTTACACAATCCTCTAATATATTTTTTGGAATTGGCTCACCAAATAAAACGGTATCGTACTTGATAATACCGCCGCATTCGCATATAGGAGGTAAAATTTTCAAACTGATTGACTCTCTTGGAAATCGTAAACCACATTTTATACATCTACACTTATATCTACTGCCATGAATTTCTAGTACATTTTTACTCCCCGATCTAGTATGTAATTCGTCAACATTTTGGGTAATAATATTTTTTACATAATTATTTTTCTGCAATTTTGTAAGAGCATAATGACCTTTATTAGGTTGTGCGTTTTCTACAGCATTCCTAAATTTTGTCCTTTCAGGATTACTACTAAAATCTAATTGATCTTCCCACCATTTTTTTGGATTTTTCATAAAATATTTATAATGCCCAAAATATACTGATTTAGTAGAATTATTATTCAACTTAGGTTCTGATCTGAAAGTAGGGATACCGCTATCTGCTGATATTCCAGCACCTGATAAAACTATTGGATATGAAGACTTAAGTAAATAATTTTGAGCTTTTACTATATATTTTTTATCCATTTATATTTAATTCTCTTTGATCTAAATTTAAAGAATTATAAGAAAAATTCAGATTTTCAAGAACTCTAAAATCCAATCCGGTTATAAGACATTGATTATAATCAAAAATAAATTTGTACAAATATTCCTGATTATCTAAATCAAGTTCTGAAAATGCATCATCTAATAAAATAATTGGTTCAATATAATTCAATTTTTTTATCAGTTCACATTCAGCTAATTTCATTCCCAATACTAAAAGACGTGCCTGTCCTCTTGATGCAAAATTTTCAGCAGTATTATTATCAATATTTATAATAAGATCATCCCTATGAGGACCAATTGTAGTCTTTCCAAGAGATATATCTCGTAATTCTGATTGTTTTAATTTACTATGAAAATTGTTATAAATTTGATCTTTATCATTTTGCATTATAAATTCATTTAAAGGATCTAGGTTACACAAATATCTTATATCACCATTATGATAATTATTAAATAATTTTGGATAAATCGTTTTAGCTAAAGCACTTAATTGATTGATAGTTTTATATCTAGAAATAATTAAATAAGTACCTGATTCAACCATTTTATTATTCCAATATTCAAGCTCTACTTTTGACGAAAAATTATTTTTAATTTGCTTCAATAATGAATTTCTTGATTCAACAATTTTTGAATATACCAATAATTCAGATACATATTGATTATCAAGCTGTAGATTTAATATATTGATATATTTCCTACGTATAGATGGTGAACCATAAATTATATTCATATCATTAACACTAAAACATACAGATTTTAAATTACCAATAAGTTTAGATAATGGAAGAGTTGCTCCATTATAACTACAATTCTTTTTTAATCTGTTGGAATTATTTAAATCTAATATCATTTGTATTTCATTCAAATTTTGATTTATAGAAACATTAGCTTTTATTGATGTAAAATCCCCAGTTCCAATAATTTTTTTATTTATAGTGTCCCTATCATGTGTAGCTCTAAATGAACGACCAACTGATAAAAAATAAATAGCTTCTATTAAAGAGCTTTTACCTGATCCATTTTTACCAATTAAAGCAGTGATACCCTGATTAAAATCTGTTTCAAAATGTTCCAAGTTTCTAAAATTTCGAATATTAATATGATGAAGCATTTTACATAAACTAATCGTATTGCTAGTAATAACATATATATGAATACCATTTATAGTATTTATTTTTATATATGTTAAGTTATAATACTCTTCTGTAAAAAAAGAGGAAAGTTCATGACACATGTAAAACTTAGAGATGGAGAGTCAATCGATGGAATGCTAAAAAGATTCCAATCTATGGTTCAAAGATCTGGCATTATGAGAGAACTAAGAGACAGGCAATATTTTAGATCGAGACAAGAAAGCAGGAGATTGGAAGCTCAAAGAAATGCCAGAAGATCTAAAAAAAGAATATTCAGAAGCTATTAAAATATAAATTAATTAATTTCTCCAAAATGTAAATTATGACCATAAACAATGTCATAGAAGAAATTAGTAATTCCTTATCCTCAGAATCATTTTTATCAATCATAGATAAAAAATCAAATTCCCTCATAGAATGTAATTCATCTCTAATTCCAATATTGACAAAAATTTTATCTTTGTCATTAAATAAACCTATAATATACATCAATAATTCTGAAGATCATTGTATTGATGTTTTGAATTGGACAAAAAATTTAAGTACAAAAACTGAAAATATAATTTTATTCCCAGAAAAGAAAAAAATTTCCTATAAAGACTCTTCGCATACAGAAAGAATAAAATGTATCTCTCAATTACAAGCTAATAATAAAAATACAATTATTATTTCCACACTTAAATCAATTTTTCAAACTGTTCCATCACCTAATTATTTCAACTCACAAACAAAATCAATCGAAGTTGGAGATTTAATAAAATTAAATGACTTTTCAGTTGATCTGATTAAAATGGGCTTTACCCATACTGATTATCAAGTAGAATCACCCGGAGAATATATTATAAGAGGCGGAATAATTGATATTTTTTGTATAAACAAAAAATATCCTATGAGAATTGAATTATTAGGAGATAACATCAATTCTATAAGAGAATTTGATCAACATACACAAATCAGTTTAAATGAAATAAAAAAAACAAATATTAAATCGTTTAATTATGATCAAGACTCTTTAATTAAAAACCAGGGAACAATTTTAGATCATATAGATCAAGATTGTTTAATTTTATTAGATAACCCTAATTCAATATTCAAAAGCTTAAATGAAAACATTAAGCAATTGAATAATTCAAAACAATCTATAAATAATTTTATAACTCCTGAATTAAAATCGTACATATATAAATTCAAAACTATAGAAATATTTCCATGGCAAACTAAAAACTCAATTTCAATAGAAAAAATATTTAATATTAAAAATATCCCTGAATTATCAATTGATTCAAGTAGTAATCAAGAATCGAAAATAAATCTGATTAATAATTTTCAAGGCCAAAAGATTATCCACACCAGTTATATAAATAGAACAAAAGAATTATTTAATAAGATTAATCAAATTCAGATAATTGAAACTCCTCCTTACAAATCAACTCCAGGATTTATTTACAACTCAAATAAAAGTTCATTCATTCTTATTGGAGATAAAGAACTTTATGGAACTAAATATATATCTACTATAGATGAGACTAGAAGAAAGGAAATTATAATAAATGATGAAATAAACCCCGGGGATTATATCGTCCATGCAGATCATGGTATAGGTAAATTTATAAATTTTGGGAAACCTCCAAAATCAAATTCTCTTCAAGATTATATGATCATTGAATACGCCAAATCTGATAAATTATATGTCCCTCTTACTCAAATTCAAAAAATTGCACCATATATAGCTCCTACTAATAAAATACCTAAACTTACAACCTTAGGGGGAGAAAGTTGGACAAAAGCTAAACAAAAAGCTCAAGAATCTGCACTTAAATGGGCAAGGGAATTACTCACAATATATGCAAAACGAGAATTAAGTAAAGGGATAAAATATTCAGACGACAACGAATGGGAAAAAGATTTAGAAGGTAGTTTCCCTTTCAAGGAAACGCCAGATCAAACCTCAGCAATTGAATTAATAAAAAACAAAATGCAAAGTAAAAATCCAATGGATGTTTTAATATGTGGTGATGTAGGATTTGGAAAAACAGAAGTAGCAATCAGAGCCGCTTTTAAAGCAGTATGCAATGGAAAGCAAGTTGCAGTGATTGCTCCAACTACTATATTAACCCAGCAACATTACGAAACATTTTCTAATAGATTATCTGCTTTTCCTGTAAATATTGAATATTTAAGCAGATTCAAAACTAAAGCTGAGCAAAAAGTAATTGTTAATAATATAAAAAATGGAAGTATAGATCTCTGTATTGGGACACATAGAATTATTCAAAATGATGTTAATTTTAACAATATAGGATTACTTATTATTGATGAAGAACAAAGATTTGGAGTCAAACAAAAAGAAAAATTAAAATCAAAATATCCAAACATAGATATAATCACAATGACAGCAACGCCTATCCCAAGAACTCTATATATGGCTATATCAGGAATAAAAGATTTATGTAGCATTAATAGTGCCCCTGAACATAGATTGCCAGTAGAGACAATAATTAACGAATATGATGAGTCTTTAATACAACAATCAATAGTTGACGAATTAAATAGAGGTGGCCAAGTTTTTTTTCTGCATAACAGAGTTCAGAGCATAAACATTATTCATAATCAACTAAAAAAATTAATACCAAATGCAAAAATAAAAATTGCACATGGTCAAATGAATGAAAATGATCTTGAAAAAACAATGATAAGTTTTGCTAAAAGAGAAATTGACATACTATGTTGTACCACTATCATTGAATCTGGATTAGACTTGCCTAATGTAAACACATTAATAGTGAATAATGCTCATAAATTTGGATTATCACAACTCTACCAACTTAGAGGAAGAGTAGGTCGAAGCATTAAACAAGCTTACAGTTATTTCTTAATCCCTAAATCAACAATACTTACTCCTCAATCTGAAAAAAGACTACAGGCTTTAAAAGAGTCAGTAGAATTAGGTTCTGGATACAAAATAGCAATGAGAGATTTAGAAATAAGGGGAACAGGAAATATATTAGGAAAAGAACAAAGTGGTCATGTAATTACAATTGGATTACATTTATATTCAAAATTAATTTCAGAAGCAAAAAAATATTTAACTACAGATGATAATCCTATTTTAAATAATAATATTAAAAATCCTTTGCCAATATTAAATATGGATATTAAATCTGGATTAACCAATGAATATATCAAAGAGGACAAAATGAAATTTGAATTATATCGCCAATTAAGTATTTGTGATCAAATTGAAGATGTTGATAAAGTTACAAATAATATAACAGATAGATTTGGAATAATGAATCAAGAAGCTAAAAATCTTATATTAAATACAAAAATTCAAATACTAAGCGCAAATATAAATATAAATTCCATAAACAAAAATAAAAATGATTTAACCATCAGATTTCATAGTCAAATTGGCGGTGCAAAAAATGTTCTATTAAAATCATTTAACAATGCAAAACTAAGCAGATCAAATGAAATAATAATAAAATTGCAAGATGTTAATTCTTGGGCAAATGAAATTTTCAATATCCTAAAAAAAATAGAGGGGATTAAAAATAAATAAAATTAAAATATGAATATTGTATTAAAATTATTACCTTTATTTAGTGCATTCACCTGGGCTTCATCAGGATTAATACTAAAAAAATATAAAATAAAAAATTTACATTTATTTCCTCTTATTGAAAGCTCAATATCTTTAATTATTATCTGTATCATTGTTACATTTATAAATCATTGGCCAGTCTTTTTTTCATATACAACAAATCTATACCTGACATTAATTTCAGCATACGGATTAAGTGTCTTAGGAACGTTGTTATATATTGAATCTATTAAAAGAATAGAACTTGGTATAGTGTTTACCCTGGCAACAAGTATTCAAATTATTTTAATTGGATTATTAGATAAATTTATAAATTTATACACTTTTAATTCTATATTCATCCTAGGTTCAGCAATAATAATAATAGGAGTAATAACTATTAATTACTCCTATTTAAAATTATTAAAAACAATAAATCAAAATAAAATTAAATTACTTGGAATATTTAGTAGTTTACTATCAGGGATATCATGGGGGGGGACAGCTTTTTTGGCTGATAAAGCATTAAACGATGTTTCAATATTTGATGCTGCACTATTTCGTACAAGCATAACTCTACTATGTTTAATTCCTATAAATATTTTCCAATATCAAAAAATAATCGAAACTATAAATTTTAAAGAATTAAAATATCTAACTTTTTCAAGTTTATTTATCACATCTTCTATGCTCATATGGATAGGATCACTCAAAGTAAATTCAGGATCATGGACTACAATTTTATCCAGCGCAGCTCCAGTATTTGCATTAACTTTAGGATATATATTTCTTAAAGAAAAATTGAAACACAATGAGTTACTTGGAGTAATGTTATGTTTGTCAGGAATATTATTAATTATTGTTAGCAGATAAAAAATTATTTAATTCATACAACGAATTAATTTTATCTGATTCAGTATAATCAAGATTTATATTATCACGATCTATTAATAAAGGAGTAATACCAACATTTTTGCTACCTTGAATATCAGACAGGATTTGATCTCCAACGTAAAGACTTTGATCAGGTTCAACACCTAACAAAGTCAATGTATCTAAAAATATTTTAGGATCAGGTTTTTCTGCAAGAGAGTCCTTGGAAGTAACGCATACATCAATGTGAGCATTAAGGTTAAACTCATTTAAAATTTCCTTCCCTGTTTTATTCATATTTGAAATTAATCCTAATTTATATCCGATTTGTCTTAATTCTTTTAATACAGAAATAACATCGGAATACAATTGCATCGAATAAGGGATTTTTTGTAATTCTTTAAAAATTTTTCCGGAAATTTCTATATCAACATCATATCCATCACCGGACAAAACTAATTTTTCGTATTTTGCAAAAAAATTTTCCTTTTCTAATTCAGATTGAGATCTAATAGGATAAGTTACATTTTGTTCTGCCATAAATTTATCAGCCAGAAAATATCCCCTAGCAACACCTTTTTCAGTTAATTCGTAACCATATTTTTTTGCGACTTTAGATTGCAAACTAAATCTAGAAGGTTCGAATCCTGCCAATGTACCATATAAATCAAATAATACTGCTATAATTTTCATAAAGTTATAATATCAATATTTATAAATACATTTGAACTTTTTTCTATGAAATCAGGCAAATTACCAAATAAAATTTTATCAGAATTACTTGAAGATCTTGATATTAAAGATAAAAGAGTAAAAGTAGGCCCCAAAGTTGGAGAAGATGCTGCAGCTATAGATATAGGTGATAAATATTTGTTAGTAAAAACAGATCCTATAACATTCACATCTGACAACTTAGGATGGTACCTAGTTAATGTAAATATTAATGACATATGTACTATGGGAGGAGATCCTAAATGGTTATTAGTTACACTATTGTTCAACCCTGAAACCACACAAAAGCAAATTAAAGTAATATTTGATGGAATAAAAAATGCATGTAAAAAAATGAATATATCATTAGTTGGAGGACACACTGAAATAACTCCTCAAGTTAAATCCCCTATCGCTGTTGGTTGTTTATTAGGAGAAGTTCCTAAAAACCAATTAATTAAAACTTCAGGGGCCGAAATTGGAGATGATGTTTTAATAACAAAATTTATAGGATTAGAAGGGACTTCAATATTAGCAAATGATATAAAATCTAAAAATTTAAAAATAGATAATCAAATTATTGATAATGCAATAAATTTTTTATATAACCCCGGAATTAGTGTTTTACTTGAATCAAAAATAGCAAGAAATACAATAAAAATAACAAGCATGCATGACCCCACGGAAGGTGGGTTAATAACAGGCCTTGAAGAATTAGCACTCGCATCAAATAAAGGAATGACAATAAATTATGACAAAATTCCAATAAAAAAAGAAACAGAAATAATATGTAAAAAATTAAATTTAAACCCACTAGGATTAATATCTTCAGGTAGTTTAATCATTACATGTAATCCGAAAAATACTGAAAAATTAATAAATAAAATATCAACATCAAAAATTAATATCACTAAAATCGGAACAATGAAAAATAAAAACAATGGTCTTAAACTTTACAAAAATGGAGAAATAAATAAATTTCCCAAATTTAAGAGAGATGAAATTGCAAGATATTTTGAATAAAATAAATCTACCAAAAGCTTCAGATATAGTTATTATCGGGGGCGGTGTAATTGGCTGTAGTATTGCAATGCAATTATCAAAAATGAGTTTTGGATCAATTACATTATTAGAAATGAATGCAATTTCATCTGGAGCTACCAGTAAGTCTGGTGCAATGATTAGAGAATTTTACCAAATAGACTTTTTAATAGAAATGGCAAAAGAATCAAAGAAATTTTTTGAACAATCTGATATAAATTTCATAAAAAACGGGCGAATTTATTTATTCTCAAAAGAAAACACTGATTCAGCTTATAATAATGCAATTTTAAATAAAAAACTTGGAGTAAATATAGATGTAATTGACATAAAACAAATTAAAAATTTAATACCTGAAGTAAATATAGATGATATTTCTATTGGTTTATTCGAACCTGAGGCAGGATATGTGGATTCAGTAGAAACAACATATAAATTTGCTCAAAATGCAATTAACAATGGGGTGCAAATATTCACTAACACCAAAGCAGAATCCATTGAAATTAACAAAAATGGTATCCAAGCAATTAAGACAAACAAAGGTAAAATAAAAACCAAAATGATTATAAATGCATCTGGTGCATGGGCTAATTATATCAACAAATCAGTAGATGAAAATTTACCTATATTTGCATTAAGAGTGCAACAAGTCATACTTAAAGCTAACCCTGCAGTTGTGCCAATGAATTATTGCTTAATGGATTATTCAAAAGGAACTTATTTACGACCAGATTATGGACAAACATATATTGCCGGTGAAGAATTAGGCTTTGAACAAAATGATATTGTGTCTCCTGACTACTATAACCAATCGTCTGATCATGATGTAATTACAGAGTATAAATCAAGAATTGTTTCTCGACTACCAAGTTTTGATAACAGTATTATAAAAAGTGGCCATGCCGCAATATATGATATGACTCCAGATGCAAATCCTATACTTGGTGCTTCTTCAAAAATTAAAGGTTTATTTTATGCAGTTGGATTTAGTGGTCATGGTTTTAAATTATCTCCAATCATTGGAAATATGATTGCAGAATTAATCACGAAAGAAAAAACTGATCCTATTTTAAAAAAATTTAATCTATCAAGATTTGCATTGAAAAATCTAATACTTCCAAAATTCCCTATTAAGAATCCCAACAATTAAATTATTAAATGTTAGAATATCTTATATAGACAAACAGTATAATTTTTGTCTATAATTCGTGTTCTATCTAAATATTTTATAATGTTTAGATGAGCCGAGGTGGTGGAATTGGTAGACACGCAGTGTTGAGGGCGCTGTAGCCTAAAGGCTGTAGGAGTTCGAGTCTCCTCCTCGGCATTGTATAAATATATATGGCGACGTGGCCAAGTGGTCTAAGGCGGGGGTCTGCAACACCCTTATTCGGCGGTTCGAATCCGCCCGTCGCCTCCAAAACATAGCCCGGGTGGCGGAATGGTAGACGCGGCAGACTTAAAATCTGTTGTCCTTAGGGACGTGGGAGTTCGACTCTCCCCCTGGGCATTACCTTCAGTAATACCCATA
>CATLOZ010000021.1 GCA_950054395.1 uncultured Chloroflexota bacterium | reverse complement strand
AATTTACATCAACTGGGTGTTTTTGAACTCTCTAATTTACTGAAAAAGAGGGAAATTTCATCAGTTGATCTAATCAACGAATTTCTCAAACATATTGAAGCCACAGAACCATCTGTAGACGCTTTTGCTTTAATCACACATGAAAAAGCATTAGAACAAGCATCTGAATCAGATAGGAAAAGAAAATTAAATAAACAACCTTCAAATTCTATTCTTGAAGGAATTCCATACGGACTCAAAGACATATTTGATACTAAAAACATACTTACAGAAGCCGGATCAGAAATATACAAAGGCCGAATTCCTAATTCTGATGCCTATGTTGTAAAACTTCTTCATGCAAATGGTGCTGTATTGCTAGGAAAAACAATCACTACTGAATTTGCTGACGGGCATCCTCCTGATACTAAAAATCCATGGGATACAAATCGAACACCAGGAGGTTCAAGTACTGGATCAGCCGTTGCAGTAGCAACTCGTATGCTTCCTTATGCACTAGGGACCCAAACTGTGGGTTCTGTGTTACGCCCTGCTGCGTACAACGGAATTGTTGGCCTAAAGCCTACATACGGACTCATCAGCAAAGCTGGAGTTATTCCACAATCTAACAGTTGTGACACAGTAGGAATACTTTGTAGAAATGTAATTGATGCTACTATGATTTTAAAATCAATTGCAGGCTATGATCCCAATGATCAACATAGCTCAATTAAGGCTGACTCATTTGAAATAGATTATAGTTTTAGTAATTCAATTCCTAAAATAGGCTTTTTAAGTAAATATTTTATTGACGAATCAGATGAAAACGTAAAACAATCAACACTCGCAGCTTTAAAATCCCTGTCTGATCAAGGAGCTATAATTGATGAAATAGATATAAAGATCGACTTTCCATCAGGGTTCAAATCTCATAGAATTGTTCAACAATCAGAAATGGCACAATGGCACAAACCATTATATTTAAAGTACGCAGATAAATATAAAGCCATTACACTAGAATATATTAAATCTGGGTTCTCACAAAATGCAACTGAATATATTAATGCTCTTGAATTCAGAAACCAAATGCGAAAAGTTGCTATTGATGCACTGAAATCCTTTGATGTTCTAATGATGCCAACTGCCAGTGGACTCCCTCCTAAAGATTTATCTCGTACCGGTGATACAAGATTTCAAAGTCCTTGGACTTTTACAGGGTTACCTAGCATTGCTATACCAGCAGGTCTTTCTGAAGATGGATTACCGCAATCCATACAACTAGTAAGTGAGCCCTTCAAAGAGAAAAAGCTGCTAAATGCAGCTAAATGGGTAGAATCTGTACTTGGAACACTGCCTGCTCCAAAAGTGAAAGAAGCATTATGAAAAAAAGAATAAATAAAGTTATATCATTATTAGAAGCAGATCAACCTGTATATTCAACCAGTGCTAAGGAACTTACATATAATGCAGGAAAACAAATGTCACAAACATGGGCAGATTTAATTCTAATTGAATTTGAACATCATGCTTTTGATATTGTAGGATTAACACAATTCATGAGAGGTTTAAAAGAGGGTGGCCCTACCCCTGATGGATATTTAATGCCAACTGTAGTGAGCACTTTACCTTCAAATTGTATGACAAAAGAAGAAATGCTTTATAACGCCTGGCAAACTCGCCATGTCCTTTCTACGGGAGCTCATGGAGTATTACAAACTCATACACGAGATGTGGAAGCAGTTAAAACTTTCGTAGCTTCAGCCAGATATCCTTATCACAAACTCGGAAGAGAATTTCTTCCTGAAGGATTAAGAGGTTCAGGGGGCCAAAAACAACCATCAGAAATTTGGGGAATTTCTCAAAGAGAATATACTGATTTAGCTGATCCATGGCCTTTAAATCCAGAAGGAGAAATCCTCTTAGGATTAAAAATTGAAGATAGATATTGTGTAGATAATGCATCTGAAATAGCAGCAGTCCCTGGAATTGGATTTGCTGAGTGGGGACCTGGAGATATGGGTATGAGTTACGGAGATCCTGACGCCCATGATCCTCCTTATCCTGAATATATGAATGAAGCCAGAAAAAAAGTAAAAGCTGCTTTAGATAAATCAAATGTTGCTTTCTATAGTAGTTGGAACGATGAAAAATTAACTGTAAAAGAAAGAATAGATCATTTGATTGATAATGTTGGAGCTAAAATATTAGGCATCCCAGGTAAAAATTATGCTGATTATGGAAGAATAAAAACCCGATTATAAATAAAGTGTCAACACTCTAATGAATTAGATAAAAATAATACTAGGGAATCAATAAAATGAACATAAATAAATACATAATCATGTGTATGAATAGAGTAAAAGAAATGTTGCACATATGTCTGGACAAATTAACTCTTGAAGAAGTTTGTATACGCCCAGGGGATGAATCTAATAATATTGCCTGGACTGTATGGCACATGACAAGGGGTTTTGACAGAAGAATTTCTTTAATATCAGGCGAAGATCAAATTTGGATAACGGAAAAATGGTATAAAAGTTATAATCTTCCACGATCAGATAAAGATTTAGGCATTGGGCATACATCAGAACAAGTAAGTAAAATAATCCCAGTTAAACTTAGTATATTAACTGAATATTATGAATCAGTACATAAAAAAATGTTACGATATTTCAATACTCAACAATCAAGTGATTATGACAAAATAATACCTGCTACAAAAAATACAATAGGTTATGAGTTAATGAGAATGGTAGCAGGGAATATGCAACATGTTGGTCAGATCAATTACATTAGAGGATTAATCGAGAACCGTATATGGTATTTAGGAAACATTGAAGAAAATCGATAAATGTTTAAAGGTTATTTCAAGAAGGTGTGAACCGGGTGGGGATCGAACCCACGACCCACGGCTTAAAAGGCCGTTGCTCTACCAACTGAGCTACCGGTCCTAAGCAAAATAACGGATAATATTGTACAACTTTATGTTATAGATTGTTACTGCTTTTATTGTTTTAATTTCATTAAAATACTGATAGAATCTTATACATTAAGATTTGAATCTCAATAAATTCATGAAAAAAATACTCAATCTGCTGTTAATATCACTAGCTTTATTAACTATATCTTGTTCTAGTTCACCAGATGTGATGGATACAGCAATTGCTAAACAAAAACAATTAGACAAAGCTTACGAAGAAGTAGTAACTAAATCTCAAACTGGCACACCTGCCAAAGCTAAAAGTACTGAGCCATCAAAACCAAAATCTGATGAAGCTCCCAAAACTAAAAGTGATCCGGCTCCCAAAGCTAAAAGTGATCCGACTCCCAAAGCTAAAAGTGATCCGGCTCCCAAAGCTAAAACCGATCCGGCTCCCAAAGCTAAAAGTGATGATTCAGAACAATCTAACCAAGATAAATTGATGAATGAAATATCATTAAAAATTAAACAAGCTGCTTTGGAAGGCACATTATCAGAACTTGACCCTGGAAAATTATGTTCTTCAATATCCAAAATCAAGCAATTTGTATGTATTCAAAAAGTCAAAATAGACATACAAGAATATTTAAAGAATTCAAAATCTGATCAACACCAACCAATTGATCCAAATGCTAAAGATCCTTGTGCCTCAGTTCCTAAAGATGCTAAGGCAGAGTGCGAAAAAGGAATTGCAGATATGCGTAAAAGAAATGAGGCATCAAAAGCAAAAGAAGCAGCTGAAGCCAAAGAAGAAGCTGATAAATATGTTCAAAGTTTTGATCCTAACAATATACCAAAAATTGCAAAATTTAATTTCACGGATCTAGATAAATTTTCTAGAATGTCAAAAATTAGATCTGCCGTAGGACATAATTATTCTTACAAAACTGACGAAGATGATCCTACACGACAAAATTGTAAGAGTATGAAACACTATCTCATCCCAATAGGGGCTGCTAAAACCCATGGTGCCTACAGCACAACTCCTCATACATTTAAATGGATGACTATAAAATTTTATTCTCCTGTAAACGGTATTATAAATCATATAGAATACACTGAAAATCAATTTGGAACTGAAGCCAATTTTGGAATCCAGGCCACAGATACACCTGCCAAAGGATATTATTTTGACTATTATCATATTGCACTTGATCCTAATCTTAAAGTTGGTTCAACTATAAAAGCAGGGCAACAAGTAGGTACATTAGGAAATGAAAATTCTTATAGCGAAATAGCGGTATCTGCAAGTATATCAAAAACTAAAATACATTTAATTTCTTTTCTAGAAGTTGCCAGTGATGAAATATTTAATCTTTACAAAAATAGAGGAGTTAATTCTCCTTCAGATGTAATAATTACAAGACAAGAAAGAGACGCCAATCCACTACCTTGTGATAATTCAGAAGCAGGATGGTTTATTGGTAGCAGCAGAAGTAATAAACCTGATATTAATTTTCAAAAATGGGTATTTGAAAGTGAAGAGAACTGGTTTTTCTTTAAATAATTCAATCTACTAAAGGCCAATATGTTATAAATGGTTTTCCGATAACTAAATCATAACTTACTAGTCCCCAATTCCTAGAATCATTACTTACTCTTCTATTATCACCCAAAACAAATATATGATCCGAATCTACGGTTATAGGTCCAAAATTATCATAACCGCGATATTTGTCTGATTCAAGATATGGTTCTCGTATTCTTATATTATTAACAAAAATAAATCCATTTTTTATTAAAACAATATCACCAGGTAATCCTATAATCCTTTTCACAAATTTCCTGTTAACATTCGCAGGATATTTGAAAACGACTATATCTCCCCGGCGAGGATCAAAAGGTTGTAAATAATATGAATTATTATTAACAATATCTTTAGTTAAAATATTTTTAATATAAGCAAACTTTAATACAAGCACCCTTTGCTCTGAAACATAATTAGGAACCATACTATCTCCTCTTACCACATAATTTTGCAATGTAAGATTCAAAGCCATGAAAAACAGTAAGCCTATTAAAATACTTTCAGAAATTTCAACTAAAGAGTTCCATGTTTTTAATAAATATTTCATAAATATAAATTGACATTATTTTTCTTCTTATTTTATTCCTATTTAGGTAAGCTGTAAGCAACAAGATTTAAAATTTAATACTATAATGATTAAAATATTTAAATTTCCATTCATATCTATATTTATATTTGTAATAGCCATTTCATGTAGCAATGATAATGATCAGACAAATATCGAATCTGACGACTCAACCCAAAAAAATATTAGCAATTTAAATGATTCAAATAAAAATATTTCCAGAATTCAGCCTAATACTCAAATAATAAATAATGGTCAAATTGGCATATGGGTAAATGGGCAAGCTAAAATTATGGTAGAACCTGATATGGTTGTGATGTCTGTCGGGATAGAATCAACTAGTAAATTAGTTTCAGAATCAGTGCAAACTGTAGCCACAGATCATGCAAAGTTAATTTCAATATTAATAAATAAAGGTATTAAAAAAACTGAAATTAAAACCTCAAGATATAATATAAATCCTCAATACAAATATACTAAGGACGGCTCGGAATTAACAGGTTATAAAGTATCTCATTATTCTTCATTCACTTATAGAGATATTGACAAAATTGGAAATCTTATAGATACCATTTCTTATGGCCCAAAATCAATAGGAGATAATTTACGAATTAATTCTATAAATTTTTCTATCGAAAATCCAAAAGTTTTTGAAACAAAACTAAGGCAAAACGCAATAATTGATGCGGAAAACAAAGCTAATGAGATAGCAAAGTTTGCCCATGTTCTATTAGGTTCACCAATTTATATATCAGAAAATTCGCCCATTAATTTTGCAAAACAAATTTCAGAATCAGATATTGGAATAACACGCATGGCAGCTGCTCCTTCAACTGAAATTTCCAGTGGCCAGTTAACTTTATCTTTTATTGTTAATATGGGCTTTTCAATAGTTAAATGATCATTATATTATGCTAAAATTCACCTTGGAGAAAATATGGTATTAAGTGATAAAACTATAAAAGAAGAAATAAAAAACAATAATATAATCATTGAACCTTTAGGAGAAAATGCAATCCAGCCAGCCAGTGTTGACGTAAGATTAGATGAAAATATATTAGTATTCAGAAATACTGAGCAACCCTATATTGATGTAAAAAACATTTCTGATGATCTAACAGACTTAATTAAAATTAAATCTGACAAACCTTTTATATTACATCCAAATCAATTTGTATTAGGAAATACCCTTGAATATGTTGAAATCCCAAATCATTTAGTATCAAGATTAGAAGGCAAAAGCTCTCTTGGAAGAATTGGTTTACTAATTCATTCAACAGCTGGCTATGTTGACCCTGGATTTAAAGGGAATCTCACCTTGGAATTAAGTAATGTATCTAATCTACCTATAACGCTTTACAAAGGTATGAAAATTGGACAAATGTCATTTACACAATTAACCACTCCTGTAGAAATACCTTATGGCTCTGAGATTTTGAATTCAAAATATCAAGGGCAAAAATTACCCACAGCAAGTTTGTTTCATAAAGATTTTGAAAAATAAATCTAATCAATACATGTCAGAAGCAATTAACCAAGCTAAATTAGCTATGGGATTAACAAGCCCTAATCCCCCTGTAGGTGCAGTAATAGTTTCTGAACAAAATAAAATTATTAGCATAGGACATACTCAAGCATATGGAAAAAATCATGCTGAAATTGAAGCTATAAAATCATCTACTAGTAATATTCAAAACTGTACTTTATACACCACTCTTGAACCTTGCAATATTGAAATAAATACACCTCCATGTACAAAAGAAATAATAAAAAACAAAATTAAACATGTGATTATTGGATCTACTGACCCTAATCCGAAAATAAATGGCAGAGGAATAAAAATATTAGAAGATAAAGGAATTACTACAGAAATATTTAAATATGATGAAACTCTGGAATACACTCTAGAATCATATAAATATTTTGTTAAATATCAAAAACCTTTCTTTACTGTAAAATACGCTATGTCCTTAGATGGTAAAATTGCAAGCAAAACCGGAGATTCTAAATGGATTTCCTCAAAAAAATCAAGAGAATATGTACATCATATAAGGTCTAATTCCGATGCTATTTTAACAGGAGTAAATACAATAATATACGACGACCCTCAACTTAATGTCAGATTACCTAATTACCAAAAAAAACACCAGCCTAAAAAGATTATTCTAGATACTAACGGAAGGGTTCCATATAATTCTAAATCTCTTGATTCAAACTGTATCTTAATAACATCAAAAATAGAAAATAAATTAAAAGACAAACTACATTCAAAGGGGGTAACAATAGAACATATACCCACAGGTAAAAATAAAAAACTAGATCTTGGATATTTGCCTGAAGTATTAATCAAATATAACCTTATAAATATTTTTGTTGAAGCCGGATCTACTTTACCAGGAGAATTGCTATACAATAACCTAGTTAATAAAATTATTTTATTTATCAGCCCTAAAATTATAGGAGAATCAAAATTTGTCCCCTTTGGCAGTAAAGGAATAGATAAAATAATAAATTCATACAAACCAAAAAAAATAATTAACTCTTCAATAGAAGATGATATATTAATAAAAGCGTGGATATAAATGTTTAGTGGTATAGTTGAAAAAATTGGAATTATAAAAGAACTTACAGCTGATAAACTTGTTATTCACGAACCATCAATTGCTCAAGCATTGAATATATCTGACAGTATTGCAGTAAATGGTATTTGCCTAACAATTGTAGATTTATATAGAGAACATTTGGTAGTAGAAATATCCCCTGAAACTATGAACCGAACAAACCTTAAAGATTTAAATGAAAATGATTTATTAAATTTAGAAAAACCATTGGCTTACAACGGGTTAATAGGTGGCCATCTTGTACAAGGTCATGTTGATACTGTTGGCAAAATTGAAAATATAAAAGAAGAAGGGAATTCAAAAATATTTACTATCTCTCATCCTAAAACGTATACTCAGTATATAGTAGAAAAGGGATTTATAACTGTAGACGGAATTAGTCTCACAGTTGTAGAATGTATTGATAATAATTTCACTCTTTCAATTATTCCTTATACATTCAATAATACAAATTTAAAATTAAAAAAATCAGGACAGAATTTAAATATAGAATTTGACATATTAGCAAAATATGTAGAAAAATCTTTATCTACAAATAAAAACAATTAAAATGTTCGCAAATATACAGACAGCAATTCAGGATCTTCAATTAGGTAAAATGGTAATCATTGTTGATGATGAAGAAAGGGAAAATGAAGGGGATTTAGCTTTTGCAGCTGAAAAAGTGACACCTGAACTTATAAATTTTATGTCTACTTTCGGAAAAGGATTAATTTGTATTCCTATGCTTGGTAGCAGATTGGATGAACTAGATTTAACTAGTATGGTGAAAGAAAATACCTCTTCAAATGAAACAGCATTTACTATATCTGTTGATGCAATCAAAGATGCTACAACAGGTATTTCCGCTAATGATAGAGCTAATACTATAGAAACACTTATCTCTTCTGAAACTTTACCTGAAGATCTTGCAAGGCCTGGGCATATATTCCCTCTTAGGTACACAGATGGAGGGGTTTTGAAAAGAAATGGGCAGACTGAAAGCATTGTAGATTTATGTCTGATGTCTGATCTTTATCCTGCAGGAGTAATTTGTGAAATAATTAATGATGATGGGACTATGGCTAGAAGATATGACTTAGTTAAATTCGGGAAAAAACATCATATCAATATAGTAACAGTAGAAGATATTACAAAATACCGTAAAAAATATAACTTATTAAATTTAACCCCTGAAGAATCAAATGAAACATTTATAAGAAAAAATGCTGAATCATCTCTCCCTACTTCATATGGCCCATTTAATATAAAAACTTATAAATCATATCCCGATGGTTTAGAACACGTAGTTCTACAAAAAGGTAAATTAAGGAAAAATAATAAAACTCCTGTTGTAAGAGTACATAGTGAATGTTTATCAGGAGAGGTATTTAAAAGTTCAAGATGCGATTGTGGAGATCAATTAGATATGGCGTTAAATCTAATCGGTAGTTCTGAATATGGAATTTTAATTTATCTTCGACAAGAAGGAAGAGGTATCGGATTTGCTAACAAACTAAAGGCATATACTTTACAAGATCAGGGATTAGATACTGTTGATGCAAATCTACATTTAGGATATTCAGCTGACCCGAGACATTTTAATGTTGCCGCTGAAATATTAAGAGACTTAAACGTATCAAAAATCGAGTTAATGACTAATAATCCAAAAAAAATCATGGAACTCGAACAAGCCGGGATCGAACTAGCTACTATAATCCCTATTCAAACAACACCAAAGGATGAAAATTTGAAATACCTTGAAACTAAAAAGAACAGAATGGGGCATCTACTAAATTTATCAGAATTCACAAAAACATCAGAAAACGATTAGTATAAATGAATAACAAGATTGCAATAATAGTCAGTAGTTTTAATTCTGAAATAACAGTCAACTTATATGATGGGGCAATCAATTGCCTTATGAATAACGATGTTCCAGCAATGAATATTGAAACATATTGGGTTCCAGGATCATTAGAAATACCATATTTGGCAGCAAAAATAGCATCATCAAAACAATTTGACGGCATTATTGCACTTGGAGCAGTAATAAAAGGTGATACATATCATTACGAATTAGTTTCACAAAACACTTATAACGGCTGTATGAAAGTAAGTGTAGAACACGAAATTCCAGTAACTTTAGGAGTAATAGCAGCTGATAATATCAACCTTGCAAAAGCAAGAGCTCAGGATATTAAAGCTGATATAAAAGAAGATGGTAAAACTCCACTTAATTATGGTTACAGTGCAGCTCAAGCATTAATTAACATATTAGAAATCGATATTAATTCTTAATTCTTTTTTTTATTTTTCCCTAGCAGTAAAATAACAAATGGAATTATTAAAATAATAAAGAATAAAACAAACATCCCCCACCCTCTATCGAAGTTTTGAATATAATTCTTAGATTTATCGAATATTGTTGCCTGAGGAAGATCAGAAAAAATTATTTTAATCTTTTCTCCCTTTTTAAAATTATTCATCTCAATTAAGTTATACTTAATTTCATTAACGTAAGTATCATTTTGATCATAAATAAAATCAGGTAATTTAACAGTTAAATTACCCTCAGTAATTATTCTTAGATTATTTAAATCAAATTGTAAATTCCTGTTATAAATATATTCTTCTTCATCATATTTAATTCCATATGTAAATAAAATTTGATGTTCTCCCGGATATACATTACCTAACACAGCAAATCCTTTGTCAATAACAATAAATTCTACTCCTAATAAATCTGAATCAATTATTAAATCCTCATAATTTGTCGGGAGCCCAAATCTAATCATTCCCATAGGATTATCCCTAGGGGGTTTAAATGTTATTTTTGAATTATTTACTACTTTAATTAATTCCATCACCCACATAAGATTTTTAGATTTATCTACAGACGTAAACATAATAGTAGAATTTGCTAATGTTAAGTTTTCAGAACTATCTGACGATTTATAAACAGTTAATAAAATTTCATCGCTTTGATTAGAAATCAATCCAAGGTCTTTTCCATACAATACTCCTTCAAATATTGATGAAACTCCTATTATAGAATCTTTTAAATGGTTTAAAGATTTAAAGTGAAAATAACCAAAATTATCTGATTTAGCACTATATTCTTTCATTGCACCATCATCGGAAATATGCAGAATTACCATGTGATCTTTTACATAAGAATTTGTAGTTCCGTTTATTAATCGTCCTTTTAGATCCCATTGATTATTTTCGGCATAAATAATATCTGAAAAAAATAATATCGTGAAAAAAATTAATGGTAGTAATAATAAATAATAAATCTTTTTATTAATTTGAATTAACATCTTCAAGTAATTGTTCAATTCTCAACCTTGTATTTTTATCTATGGATGATTTATTTATAATTTTCTGAAAAGAATTTAGTTGTTCATTAAACTCTTTTTTATCTAAAACACCACTTTGATAGTCCGTAATAATTGAATTCAAATCCAATTCATAATCAGAATAATCAATAAAATTTGTAATTCCTTGCTTCTTATCTTTGTTTATATAAGTCCAAAACTTATCATTAAAAGGCAATAATACTATTGCTACCATAATAATTATAATTAATAATCCTATTAAATTTAACATTATTTTACTTTCAATTTATCTTTTTTTTATAAACAGGAAACACGGAAATTATAGCTCCAACAACAACAACAAATGCCCCAGTCCATATAAGCGAAACCAAAGGATTTATCTTAACTTCAAATACTGCTGAATTATCTTCTGCAATTACAGATTGAGAAAAATAAAAATCTTCCAGCCCAAAATTCAATATACCTGCTTTAGTAGAATTCATATCAAATTTAGGATAATAGCTTTTTGATGTTGTATATTGACCTAATGATTTACCATTTTTCTCTATCTGCATAATTGCTTTAATATTAGTATGATCGAAATTTTGAGTTATATCTGTTTTCATATAAGTAAACTGATAATTTTTAAGAGTTCCTGATTCACCTGGTTTTAATGCAAAATCTTTTTCAATTCCCATAAATGAAGTTCCTGCGATACCTAACATAACAAGTAAAATCCCTGTGTGAGAAATAAATCCACCATAACGAGATAAATTAGAATACAAAATATTCAAAAATTTACCCAATGCATTTTTTAAATTTTTAAATTTATTAAAAGATGCTTTGAAAATTTTATACAATTCAATAAAAATCTGTATACTTGAAAAATATAAAATTATTAATGAAATAGTTACCCAATAATGGCCTGAAATTATCCAACTATTTAATATAGCCAAAAGCACGGCAATAACTAAAACAATTATTTTTTTATTTATATAAGATGCCATGTTTGCATTCTTCCAGGGCACAAATGGAGCAATGCTAAGAATAATCATAATTAAGAGTAGAATTGGAGCATTTACCAAATCATAAAATTCTCTACCAACATAAATTTGCTCATCTTCTATTGATTTAATGAAAACAGGATAAATCGTACCCATTAAAGTAATAATAGCAACAGAAAGAAATAAAACATTTTGAACAAGAATTAAAGACTCTCTTGATAAAATGGATTGTACGTGATTTACTGATGTTAAAAATCTGTATCTATAAATAAAAAACATAAATGAAAAGGTAGTTGATATAAACATAAAAAGTAAAAATGTCCAACCTAAAGAAGATGATCCGAAAGAATGAACAGAAGGAACTGGCCCTCCTCTGTTAATAAACATTCCCATCTGAGCCATAAAAAAAGCAAAAATAATTAAAAATACATTCCATCCTTTAAACATATTCCTTTTTTGCTGAACCATTATTGAATGTATAAAAGCTGTCATTATCAACCATGGCATAAGAGATGAATTTTCTACCGGATCCCACGCCCAATATCCACCCCATCCTAAAATTGTATAAGCCCACCAGCTTCCCAAAGCTAATCCAATTGTCAATATAATCCAAGTAACCAAAGCCCATACTCTTAAAGAATTTAAATTCAAGTTTTCATTTTTTGCACATAAAGATCCAATTACAATTGAAAAAGGCAAAACAACAGCAGTTAAACCTAACATCTGAACTGGAGGATGTACAAACATACCAACATGTAATAACAAAGGATTTATTCCCTGGCCATCTTTAACTATATTAGAAGCTTCCGTAAAAGGGTTTGCCAAAACTGAGGTACTTATAAGTAAAAATATTTGAAAAATTAGTATAAATAGGTGTGAAAAGTTAATTGAATTATCATTTAATTTTTTATTCTGTATGAATAAAAATAAAAGAATTGACAAACATGTAGATATAAATAATAAAGAACCTTCATTGCCAGAATAAAAAGCAATCCATGTGTATATATAAGGCATTGTGTTACTACTATGATCAGCAACATATTGAATACTATAATCATGACTAACAAATCCTAAAACCAAAGTAATTGTAGATAACAACAATAAAAAGGTACCAAAATATGATGCTAATCTTGCACTATATATAAATTTCAAATCCCGATATCTTATACCAATAGATATGGCAAGAATTGAATATATATACATTCCAAGAGATAATTTGATTACCATATCGCCTAAACTTCCAAAGATCAATTTTGCTCTCCTTTTGTTCTAAATCGTATAGTTCTATACAAAGACCAATAAATAAAAACCCCAAATAATAATACAACTATTGGAATTATCCATAAAAATAAATCACTACCCTTCTTCTGAGGGGTGGCAAGTATCTCTTTTCCGTATTTTGATATAAGGAAAGATTTGATTTTATCATCAGACCAACCTTCATCAATTTTTAGTTTTATAAAATCTTTTAAATCTTTGGATACTTTTGTATTTGATTCAGCAATTGTTTCGGCGGGGCAGATTGGACATTTAATTTGTTTTTCAAGATTTAAAAATCTAATCTCATTAGCAGACAAATCATTATCAATGTTATAAAAACAACCAGTTAGACTGATAACGATAATAAACAAGCAAATAAAATAATTATTCATTCTGTTATTAAAATTTTTTTCCTTATTTTTCAAATATCACACATTTCCAAGATATAAAATTAACAATTTAATTTTAGTTTTGATATAATTTTTTCATAAATCCAATGTTTTTAACTTATGATTATTTATTTTTATTCAAATAAAAAGAAAGCAGGTAAGAGCCTAATTCTATCAGCTTTTTCTTTATTATTGAGTAATAATAAGATAAAGAATATTGCTATTAAGCCAATTTTCAACAACTCATCAAAAGATGATATAAACACACAAGCACATTTAAACAAAATACTAAATCAAAAAACTTCTTTTGAGTCAAAGGCTATAACTGATATGAAATCAAAAAAAGATATTTTTAATCTCATGTCAGAAATTAATAATTTAGATAAAAAATATAAAATTGTACTGGTTGAAGTTGATCAAGAAATCAAATCAAATATAACTAAAGAATTTTATAACAATAATACTAAAAGCATTTTAATTAATGAATTTTCAACTAGACTAAGCTATAAATCCATAAATGAAATTAAAAATCTTCAATGGATTATTTACAATAAAATACCAAAATACAGATCAACATATATCAAATCAAAGCTTGAACCTAAATTAAACAAGCAAAACCTTAATATACTCGCAGAAATTCCTGAAATAAGAACTTTAAACGCAATAACTGTTGATCAAATTAAAAATTATTTAAAGGCCGAATATATAGTTCGAAAAGAAGAGGATTCTCTTATTGAAAACTTTTTAATTGGGACTCCCGCTATGGATTCTGGTAAAGAATACTATAAATCACAAACAAACCCAGCAGTAATCGTCAGGGCCGACAGACCAGACATTCAAATGGCAGCTCTGTTTCAAGATGTAAGCTGTTTAATTGTAACTGGTGATTCAATTCCAGCAGAATATACAATTTACGAAGCAACAGAACGAGAAATACCTATAATTGGGGTAAAATCAAATACTATTGAAACTGCAAACAATATAAATAAAGTATCAGATATTTCTAACCCGTACCATAATCAAAAAGTTGAAAAATTATCAAAATTGATATCAGATCAAATAGATATTAAAAAATTAATATCTACATGATTATCAATGGATAATAATTTCACTCAAAACTTAAATGAAAATCAATTACATGCAGTAATGCATAAAGATGGACCTGCATTAATAATTGCTGGCCCAGGAAGTGGGAAGACCAGAGTTATTACATCAAGAATTGCTTGGCTTATTAATATTGAAAAAATTCCAATGCAAGAAATCGCGGCCCTAACATTTACTAATAAAGCAGCTAATGAAATGAAAAATAGAATATTTCATATGCTTAATATACCTCCTATTAAATTTTTACCCAACATTGGTACCTTCCATTCTTTTTGCGCATATTTAATCAGAGAAAACCATGATAATTTAGGCTTAGAAAGAAATTTTGCTATTTATGACTCTTATGATCAAATAGCAGTTATTAAAAGAACATTAAATGAACTAAATTTAGATACTAAAATGTATAAGCCACAAACTGTATTAAGCATAATTTCAAACGCAAAAAGTAAAATACAAAACCCTGAAGCTTATCAAAAAAACATTTCAACGCCATATGCAAAAAACATATATGAAATATATAAAATTTATCAGCAAAAACTTATTCAATCAAACGCTTTGGATTTTGATGATTTGCTAATGAAGACATATGAAATGCTATACTCAAATCAAGACATAGCAAATATTTATAAAGAAAAATATAAATATCTACTTATAGATGAATTTCAAGATACAAATTTCATACAATATAGTATCGCTAAATTGATTTCGAATAAAACAAATAATATTTTTGTAGTCGGAGACCCAGATCAATCAATTTACTCATGGAGAAATGCAGATATAACAAATATCTTGAATTTCAAATCTGATTACGATAAATCAAAAATAATCTACTTAAATAAAAATTACAGATCTTCACAAAATATCATTGATGCTTCACAAGCAGTGATATCGGGAAATATCACAAATTTTAGTCGCGAAATAACTTCTGTCAATGAAAAAGGGAATCTTATAATATCTATAGAATCATATGATGAAAATGAAGAAGCAGAACTTATATCTAGGGAAATAAACAACATAATAAACTCTGACAAGATTCAATTAAAAGATATAGCAATTATGTACAGAACAAATGCCCAATCCAGGGCTTTTGAGCATTTTTTGTCATCATTACAAATACCATACCAACTAGTTGGTGGAACTAGGTTTTATCAAAGGCAAGAAATAAAAGATATAATCGCATATTTAAGATTAACTTTGAATCTAAATGATGATACCAGTATTCTAAGAATTATAAATATTCCCACGAGAGGAATAGGAAAATCAACCATAGATAAAATCATTTTTTATGCAAATAAAAATTATATTTCTATTTTTGATGCTGCAACAATATTATCTCATGAAAATGAAGATAATGAAATTTCTAATATACTTTCAAACGGTCCTAAAAAAAATGTAAAAAGTTTTTTAAATTTAATATCAGATATAAATAATAAATCTAAAACATTTAGCGTAGAAGAAACAATAAGTTACATCATTACTAAAACAAATTATAGAAATTACTTATTATCATCATTAACTAACCCAGAAGAAAGAATAGAAAATATTGAAGAACTTATTAGCTCTATTAATAATTTTGAAACTGAAAATACCGAAGATAAGATAAGTTTATTTCTAGAATCAGTAAGTTTAATAAATGATGTAGATCATCTTGATGAAGAACAAGACAGACTTACATTGATTACTCTTCATCAATCTAAAGGATTAGAGTTTGATTCTGTATTTTTAACTGGCCTTGAAGACGGGACTCTTCCTCATGTACTTTCATTTGAAAGTGAAAATGAAATGGAAGAAGAGAGAAGACTTATGTATGTAGGTATAACAAGAGCCAAAAGAAGATTATATCTCTCTAGAGTTTTTAAAAGAGGAGGTTGGGGGAAATCTGAATTAAAAGAACCATCCAGATTTCTTTTTGATATACCAAATGAATTAATTGTCGGACATCAAGTAAATATAAATCAACAAGTAAAAAATAAAATTATCAAAACAAACGAATCTAAAAGTAAAAATAATTTACCTTCACTAAATACAGGAGACAAAGTCAAACACCCTCATTTTGGCAATGGTATCATAATTCAAATTGAAGATTCAAAAGATGATTTTGAATTAACAATAGCTTTTGATAAAAATAAAGGAATTAAAAAATTTCTATATACAATGAGCGGAATTGTTAAGCTATAATATAAAAAATCAAAACATAATTAAGAGGGAAAATATGGCTAGAGAAAATATACCAAAAGATCTTATAAATGCTATAGGAACAGAATCTAGTCCACTGGAAAATGATATAGAGAAAGGAGCAATCAAAAGATTTGCAGAAGCAATCGAAGATTCTAACCCTGTTTATATTGATGAAAGTTATGCAAAAAAATCAAATTACAGAAATGTAGTTGCACCTCCAACATTTTTGAGGTCAGTAAATACAAACCCTTTGCCAGAAAATATAAAATCCCCTTATTCTGCTGTAGTAGATGGGGGAAGTGTATGGGAATATTTTGAACCAGTATGTGCCGGGGATGTTATTACTACAAAAACTAAATTGCAGGATGTATTTGATCGTGACGGAAGACTTGGAAACATGATATTTATTGTCAGAGTTACAAGCTACACAAATCAAAAATCTAAATTGGTAGCAACTCAGACAACAACTTCTATTACATACGAACCGAAGGAGAATTAAATGAATCAAAATCTATTTTTAGAAGACATTTCTACAGGTATGGCAATACCTACAATAAAAAAAGACCCTACAACACAACAACTAGTAAAATATGCAGGGGCATCAGGTGACTTTTACCAGATACATTATGATATGGAATATGCGAAAAATAATGGCCTACCAGGCATAATACTTCACGGAGCTTTAAAAAATGCTTTTCTTGCCCAATTATTAACAGACTGGATAGGACCTTTAGGTAAATTAACCAAACTTGAAGTACAATACAGGGGAATGGATCTGCCAGGTGTACCAGTGTATGCCAAAGGTAATGTTAATGAAATATCTGCAAATGGTACAATAAGCTGTGAAATCTGGCTAGAAAAGGAAGATGGAGAAAAAACTACAGTAGGTAAAGCTGTGATATCTCTTCCATCAAAAAATTAAATAAATAGTATTTTATTTCATAAAAGGGGGATTTATGCAGGCAGTTTACAAAGTTGAAGGTATGACATGTCAAGGTTGTGCAGATAACATCCAAAATGGGCTGAACAATCAATCTTTCATAAATAAAGCAAATGTATCATTACAAGAATCCAAATTAACTATTGATTCAGATTCTACCTTAGATATTAATTCTTTAAATTCAATAGTAAGCACACTTGGAAACTATAAAATCCGGCCAAATACAACGAATATATTATCTGAAATAGTAAATTACTTTACATCTAAAAAACCTATAGTGATAGCTCTGTCAATTGTAATTTTAAGTTCACTTGCAATGCAAATATCCGATGAGACATTTAATTTGAATAAATGGTTTATGTCATATATGGGAATATTTTTCATCATATTTTCATTTTTGAAACTTTTAAATGTAAGTGGATTTAGTATGACATTCAAAAAATATGACCTGATATCGAAAATCATACCCCCATATGCTACTTCATATCCTTTTATTGAATTATCTTTAGGAATAATATTTTTAACACAAACTCAATCAATTCTAATTTATGCCAATGCATTCACACTCATTTTTATGGTATCTCAAACAATAGGAATCATCAGGTCTTTAAGCAAATCTGAACAAATCCAATGTGCCTGTATGGGATCTGCTGTCGATGTACCTTTATCTTCATTAACTGTAGTTGAGAATATTACAATGATTGCTATGGCAACTTATATGATAATACAATTTCTATAATTTATAACTATGATTAATTTCGAACCATCAATGCCGGTTATGCTACTCCCGGCAATTACATTTTTAATGATATCTTTTGGCACTAGATTTACTGTTATATCTAACCTGATAAGAAAAATCCATGATGAATCTTCAGAAAAAACAATAACCAAAACAAATGATTATAGAAAAAGAATCAACAGTGAAATTTCAGCATTAAATACAAGACTTTTGCTTACACAAGTATTACAAGTAGCTGCTGGGTTAAGCTTCTTATTAAGCGTTATTTCTATTTTGTTAATTTTATTAAATAACGAAAATTTGAGCCTTACTTTCTTTATAAGCGGACTAATCGGATTAGTTATTTCAATAATTTTATTTATTATTGAAATAACAATTTCATCTAAATCTCTAAGAGTACATATAGCTGATGTGGAAAATGAGGATAATTAAAAATTATTTTTCACTATTTTAATAAATTCTCTCACATTCTCTCTGGACACAGGGTTATTTGTTGTATTATTTTCTTTTAAAGAAGTACCCACAATTACTCCATCGCAATATTCAAGATAATTACTTACATTATCTTTATTAATTCCACTACCTACTAAAACAGGTTTATCAATCTCTCCTTTTAATTTAATCAAATCATCAACTGAAGCTTCTTCTCCTGTAATATCACCGGTTATTATTATTCCATCTGCCATATTTCTCTCTACTGTTGCTTTGGCAGTTAATCTTAAATCCTGATTACCCAAAGGCACCGCATGCTTAACTAAAACATCTGCGTAAACTTTAACATCAGAATTCAATTTTTTTCGCAATTCAATTAATGACCTAGCATTCCCTTCAACAATTCCTTCTTCTGCTATCATAGCGCCTGTCAAAACATTTACACGTATAAATGAAGCACCAGTAACATGAGCTATACTCATTCCCGACAATGCATCATTTCTCATTACCTGTATACCAAAATCGAAATCAAACTCTTGTTCAAGTTTAGTTACAATTTTTGTAAAGGATGAAATTGTAACTGGGGATGCATGTGTTTTAGGAAAAGGAATATCACCATAATTCTCTATATTAACTTTGGTAAATCCTCCTTCTAGTAAATTTTCAAGATCATTTCTGGCTCTATCAAATATAACATCCATGCTTCCATCGTAATTTGGGCTCCCTGGCAAGGGTAATAAATGTAACATTCCTATAATTATTTTTTTCATTTTATTTTCCTGATTTGACTTGTAAAGAAGTAAATTCTTTAATTGTTGGCATGGAATCTGTAGCTCCTGGTTTTTGTACAGCTATACAACCACTTAAAATTCCATAAATAATTAATTTTTTAAATTCTAAACCTTCTGAAATACCCAATGATAATCCACCGCTAAATGCATCTCCTGCTGCAACTGAATCTATAACTTTTATATCATCCGGAATATCTATAAAGTATGATTCAATTCCGTTATATCCAAATCCACCCTGTTCAGCCATTGTTATTATTACACTCTTGACACCTTTATCCAAAAATATTTTTGATGCTTCCATAGCTTGTTTTTCATTAAGCACATCTTCAAGTCCTGATAATGTCTGAGCTTCAGTTTGATTAGGTATAAAATAATCTATATATTCATAAGCTTCATCAGGAATTTTATTAGCAGGTGCAGGATCCCAAATGACCAATTTTTGAGCCTTTTTTGCTATTTCAGCTGCATTTAAAGAAATGTTGACTGGAATTTCTGATTGAAGAACAAGTAAATCAAAATCTGAAATTTTGCTTTTTAAATAATTTAACTCATCATCTCCGCATAAATAATTCGCACCCGGAGTCTGGATAATAGAATTTTGACCAGTTTCATCCAATATTATTGTGGCAATACCAGTATGAGTAGTTTTATCTTTTGTAATTCCATCAGTATTGATTTTTTCATCATTTAAATTAGATAGTAACTGATCAGCAAAAGTATCATTTCCTACACGTCCAATCATTGAAGTTTTCAATCCCAATCTGCTACAAGCAACTGCCTGATTGGCTCCTTTTCCACCGGGAGTTACGACGAAGTCCTCACCAACGATAGTCTCTCCTGCTTTAGGCATTGATTTAACAGAAGAAATAAAATCAATATTTATACCTCCAAACACACAGGCACTAAATTTATAAGATGGAGTAATCATTAGGTTCTTCTAGTATAAGTTTATTCATAGGTTTATTCCCATCTTCAGTTATTTCAGTTACAATTTCGATTCTTGATCCCTGAGATTCAATGTTATGTAAATCTAATTTTATGGCAAGAGTCATACCTGGTTGAATTTCAAAATCTAAAGAGGAATTTAAATCCGGGTCTTCAACCACATCCAGACCCACTCCGTGACCAACACCTCTTCTGCCAGAAACATAAGGTGTAAAGTTATCTGAATATCCCAGTGGCTCTAATCTTTCCAGCATATATTCATATACTGTAAGCGAAGAAGTTTCAGGTTTAATTAAAGGTACAATTTCTTTTATTATGTTATGACAGGAGACAACTGATTTTTTCTTTGCATCACTTGCGCCAGGCATCAATATGGTAAAACCAGAATCATTACAGTAATGCTCATATGAGGGATTAAAATCAATCATAACAAAATCACCTTCTTCAATTTTCCTTTGAGATGGTCTCCACGCTGGGTAATTTGTGTTAGGCCCACTCATAATAACAGTAGCTGAACCAATATCAGCTCCCATTTTACGACCCAGGTATTCTGCTTCAGCTACAACTTCTATTTCCGTCATTCCTACTTTGCATTTATGAATAATTTCTGAAAGTACATCATCATTAATCTCTGCAGCTTTTCTCATTAATTCTATCTCCGCAGGAGATTTAATAGCTCTGATCTCAGATAACAATTCACCACAGGAAATAAATTCAGCATTGGGTAAATTGTTCTTAAGACTGTTAAATGTTTTAACTGGTAATAAATTATCACCTATGATTCCAATTCTTGGATTTT